>JBDSNB010000130.1:0-19828 GCA_039915555.1 Chthoniobacterales bacterium
GCCGCTTTGCTCCCGTAGGAATACATCTGCAGGTCGCGGGTGCGCTCGCTGCCGCGCGCTTCCATGTTCCACGCGTCCTCTCCAGTGCGCAGGAGCGAAGCGAGAACGTCCCGTTTCCAGAGCGTGACTTGCAAACGGGTGCGTCCCTCTGAGTTCATCGGCACGAGGCTGCATCGCTCGGCGATCTCGGCGAAGTCTGCTTCCAAGAGCGATAAGTCCGCGAAGCAGAGTGAAGCTGCGTCGCGCTCCCACGCGAACTCGATGTCCTGCGCGAGCTGCGCTTCGTCCACCGGACCGGTCAGGAAATAATCCTCCTGAAAATAGAGAATGTGCGACTCGCGCACGCGCTCCAAAACCACCTGCATATTCGAGGCCCAACCACCATCCTGGCCGACGGCGAGCGGCTGAATAAAGCGCGAGCGAATGCCCAGCTCGTTCACCACCAGATAGACGGGAAACGGGCAGGCAGGCCAGAACTTGCGAAAGAAAAAAGCGAAAGGTCGCCAGCAATCGAAGAACGCGTCGCAGCTCGAAACGACGATCGCGATCGAGCCGCTAAAATCTTCCAGGCGTTTCACGGCAGAAACATACGCGCCCATTCGTTCAGGACCCAAAGATTCCAAAGACGCTGCGCGTGATTGGCGCGGCCGTCTTGATGTTCCTCCAGGAGTTGCGCGACGAACGCTTCTTCGAGAAAAGGCTGGATTGCGGGATGCAGAGGCAAAATGCCGTCGCGGATTTGTTGACGTGCTGCACCGCGCCACCACTGCGCCAGAGGGACGGAGAACCCGCGTTTCGGTGCGTGCAAAACTTCCGATGGCAGGTCATTCGCCACGATCTCGCGCAGGATGATTTTGCCTTCGTTCGCGTTGCCTTTCCACGCCTTCGGCAGGCGCGCACACAGCTCCACCAATTCATGATCCAGAAACGGTGAACGCACTTCCAGGCTGCGCGACATGCTGGCGATGTCGAGCTTCGTGAGGAGAGAATTCGGGAGCGGCTCCGTGTTGTCCCATTGCAGGATGCGCTCGAGCGGCTCCATCTCGCCGGCCCAGAAATCGGTCACGACGCGCCCCAGAAAATCATCGCCCTCGGCGCGCAACTGCGGTGTGCAGATGCGCGGATAAAATGCGCCGGAGAAAAACTCGCCGGAGAACAGGCTCGGCGTTTCCGCGAGCAGTTGTCGGCGCAGTTTGCCCAGCGCTTTGCTCCCGCCGCGCATCGACGCACGCGTCCAGGTTTCGCGCGGAAAGAAACGCGAGCTGTAACGCTGCCAGGCGCGCAGGCGATGCTTCGGGTAGCCGGCAAACGCTTCGTCGCCGCCATCGCCGCTGAGCGCGACTTTCACGTGTTGGCGGGTGAGCTCGCAGACGAGCATGGTCGGGAGGATGGACTTGTCGGCTGATGGTTCGCCGTAATGCCGGACGACGTCGGGCAGGAGATTGAGCAGATCGGTGCTGCCGTGCAGCACGTGATGCTCCACGCCGAAGTGGCGCGCAGAGAGATGCGCGATCTCGGATTCATCGTATTCCTTTTCCGCGAAACCGATCGTGAACGTTTGCACCTTTTGGTTCAAACCGCGCACCAGCCGCGCGAGCAGCGCGTTGGAATCGAGCCCGCCGCTCAGGAGCAAGCCGAGCGGCACGTCGCTCCGCAAACGGAGGCGGAGGCTCTGATCGATTTTCGCCCGCACGCGTTCCTTCGCTTCCTCGTAGCTGCATTCCAGCTTCGGCCGCTGCGTGAACGACCAGTAGCGCTCCGTGGTGCACGCTCCGTTTTTCCAGACGAGAAAATGCGCGGGCGGCAACTTCTTGATCTGCCGCACCATCGTCTTCGGCGCGGAGATGAATCCGAATTGCAGATACGCGGCGAGCGCTTCGGGATCGATCTCCCAGGCGGCGAGTTTTTGATCGAGCAACGGCGCAAGTTCGGAACAAAAATAGAGGACGTCGTCGATCACCGCGTAATGCAGCGGCTTTTTGCCCAGACGATCGCGCGCCAGGAAGAGCGACTTCGCGCGCCCATCCCAAAGCGCGAATGCGAACATGCCGCGCAGATATTGCAGCATCTCGACCCCGTGTTCTTCGTAGAGATGAACGAGCGTTTCGACATCGCCGTGGGTCGTGAAACGATGGCCGCGCTCTTCGAGTTCGGCGCGCAGTTCGAGGTAGTTATAGATCTCCCCGTTGCAGATGACGTGAATCGTTCCGTCCTCGTTCGCGACCGGCTGCTGTCCGCCTGCGAGATCAACAATACTGAGCCGTCGCATCGCAAGACCCACGCCGGGTTCGACAAAGAAGCCTTCGTCATCAGGCCCGCGATGCCGCAACGCGTCCGCGAGCGCGCGCAGTAATGGAGCCGGCCCGCCCTTGGGCGGGTCGTTCTGCAGGCCCGCATATCCAGCAATGCCGCACATGCGGTAACCATTAGAGCGAGCGAGCGGAGGCGGGAAGCGTGTTTCGTGTGAGATTTTTGGCGCCTATTGGTCGCTCTCTTCCTTTGCCGGAAGAGTTTGGGCCACAGATGAACAAAGATGAAACACAGATTATCTTTCTCCCATCTGGGTAAATCTGTGTTCCTCTGTGGCTGAGACCCTCTTCCCGCCGCCCATGGATGATTTTCTTTTCGCCCGCTCGCAGATGGGAATGTCGCTCGGTTTCCACATCATCTTTGCGGCGATCGGAATCGGCCTGCCAGTCTTGATGGCGATCGCGGAGGCGGCCTGGATTCGCACCGGAAATCCGGTTTATCTCGATCTCGCGAAACGCTGGGCGCGCGGGGCGTCCATTCTCTTCGCGGTCGGCGCGGTCTCGGGCACGGTGCTCTCGTTTGAGCTGGGTCTGCTCTGGCCCGGTTTCATGGCGAAGGCCGGCGCGATCATCGGGATGCCGTTTTCGCTCGAGGGTTTCGCGTTTTTTATGGAGGCGATTTTTCTCGGCGTTTATTTTCACGGCTGGGATCGGCTCTCGCCGTGGTGGCATTGGACATCGGGCGTGATGGTGGCCTTGGGCGGCGTGCTCTCGGGCGTGTTCGTGGTGACGGCAAATGCCTGGATGAATGCGCCCGCGGGTTTCAAGATTGTGGATGGCAAAATAACCGACATCGATCCCGTCGCCGCGATGTTGAATCCGGCGAGCGCGCACGAAGTCATTCACATGACGCTCGCCGCGTTCGTCGCCACTGGTTTTGCGGTCGCCGCGGTGCACGCGTTTTTCTTGCTGCGCGATCGGCAGAGTGAATTTCATCGACGCGCACTTGGGATGGCGCTCGCGGTCGGTTGCGGATGCGCGCCGTTCCAGGTTTGGAGCGGCGATTACAGCGCGCGCGCGGTCGCGTCGCTGCAACCGGCAAAGCTGGCGGCGATGGAGGGGTTGTATCATTCGATGAAAGGCGCGCCCCTGATGATTGGCGGAGTGCCGAATGACAAAACGCGCACCAACGCTTACGCGATTCAAATTCCGCGCGCCTTGAGTTTGCTCGTGGCGCGCGATCCGGGCGCTTGGGTGGCGGGCTTGGAGGAATTTCCGCGCGCCGATTGGCCGAATGTGAAGCTCGTCCATTGGTCGTTCGACTTCATGGTGGCGTGCGGTTTTTATTTGCTGGCCTGTTCGATCGCGGCCGCGTGGCTCTGGTGGAGAAAACGCGGCCTGCCGGATGCCCGTTGGTTCCTGCGCAGCATCGTGCTGGCTGGGCCGCTGGGCTTTCTCGCGATCGAAGCCGGCTGGATGGTGACCGAACTGGGCCGCCAACCGTGGATCATCTACGGAGTGATGCGCACGAAAGAAGCGGTCACACCGATGCCGGGAATCGCGGTGCCGTTCATCTCCTTCACCGTTCTCTATCTCTTCCTTTCGGTCATCGTGGTGGTTCTTCTGCGTCGCCAATTTCTCGAGGCGCCGGATTCGAAATAATGGAGATCACGCCTGCCTTGCTCGTGGCCAGTTGCATGGTGGTCGCGCTTATCATTTACGCGTTAATGGGCGGGGCGGATTTCGGCGGTGGGATGTGGCACCTGCTCGGGACCGGACCGCGCGCGAAGGAGCAACAAAAAGCGATCTCGCGCGCGCTGGCGCCGATTTGGGAGGCGAATCACGTCTGGCTCATCCTCGTTATCGTCCTGCTTTTCACCGGCTTCCCGAATGCGTTCGCCGTCATGATGACCGCGCTCCACATCCCGGTGACCTTGATCCTGATCGGCATCGTTCTGCGCGGATCGGCCTTCGTCTTTCGAAAATACGATCGCAGCGAGGCGCCGCGCCGCCGCTGGGGCGTGCTCTTTAGTTTGTCGTGTTTCTTCACGCCCTTTATGGAGGGCGTCACGGTGGGCGCGCTCGCGACGGGCGATATTCGGTTTGTCGATGGACAGGTCACAACAGGGTTTTTTGCGGGCTGGTTGTCGCCCTTTGCGCTGACCTGCGGCGTCTTTGCGGTCGTGCTCTTCGCGTTCCTCGCGGCCACCTATCTCACGGTGGACCCGGAGAGCGAACCGGAATTGCGCGACGACTTCCGCCGCCGCGCACTGGCCGCGGGGTTGTGTCTGGTGCCGGTGGCGATCGCCGCGTTCGCTCTTTCGCGAAACGGCGCGCCGGAAGTCTTCGCCGGCCTCACGCGCTGGTGGGCGCCCTTTCTCCTCGGAGCCACCGCGGTCTTTGGCGCGGCCGCGCTCTTCCTGCTCTGGACGCGGCGGTTTGCGCTGGCACGGATGGCGGCGATCGGGCAGGTCACGCTCATTCTTGGCGGCTGGAGTCTGGCGCAGTTTCCCAAGCTGGTGACGCCCGACGTCACCTTCGCGAACAGTGCCGCGCCCGCGATTACGCTGCGCCTGCTCCTCATCGCGCTTGCGCTCGGCGGGCTTTTCCTTTTTCCGTCGCTCTTTTTTCTCTACCGGCTCTTCAAGGGGCGCGACGCGCATTGAGGAACGTAGGCCGTGCCGTGGCTGCACCGTCGGAACGGCCTGCGGGAGCGCGGGCTGGCTACAGTCCCAAACCGGCCATGCCGAGCCCGCCGGTAATCTTCGTCATCTCCGACTGACCCAGCTCCTTGGCCTGCGTGATCGCGTCTTTCACTCCGCTCAGAACGGCTTCCTCTAAAAATTCCACGTCTTCGGGGTCCACGATTTCCTTCGCGATTTTGATCGAGAGCACTTCGCCCGCGCCGTTCGCGACCACGGTGACTTTCCCGCCCGCGGCCTGCACCTCCACGGTTTTGTCCTCCAGCTCGGCCTGCGTTTTAGCCATCTGCTCCTGCATCTTCTGCGCCTGCTTCATTAACTTGTTCAGATTCATATTCGGGTTCAGTCGGTCACGGGTTTGATTTCGCCTTGGAAAATTTTCAGCGCCTCGCGAATGAGCGGGTCGTCTTTAAAGTTTGACGCTTTTTCCGGCGCCTTCGGCGGGGGTTCGGGCTCGGTCGGCGGCGCCTCGGCCTCGGTTTTTAGCGCCTCCACTTTCAAACCTTCCTGCATGCTGAACTTGATCTCCCAATCGCGTCCGCCGATCTCTTTCAGCAGCGCCTGCAGGAAATCGCGATTCCGCGGCATCGCGATCGATTCCATCGCGGCCTTTTCGGAAGGCGGAAAGCCGAGCAGAAAAAATCGTCCTTCTTCGCCGAGCACCTTGGCGGATTCGATCCACCCTTTGATTAACGGGCGGCGCGCGCGGATTTGCTCCACCGCCTTTTGCCAAAGCGCGGCTAGATCAAGCGACTCCGGTGCCACTTCCGCAACACGAGCCGCGGGCGCGGCTTCTGACTTCGGCATTGAGCGTTCGACGTTCGGCGTTGGGCGTTGAATTTTCGCGGGAGGAGGAGCGGATGAGCGTGGGGCCTTCGCGTCCGGGGGCGCTTTGCCCTCCCGCAGCGCGGAGAGATTCTCGATCACTTCGTTCAGCGTCACCTGGCTGAGCGTTTGGATGGCTTTGATCACCGCCACCTCGAAGTGCAGCTTCTTGTTAGGCGCCCATTTCATCCGGCCTTCCGCGCCCGCGAATTGATCGATCAACTCCAGCAGTCGATCGGTTTCGAGCAGCGCCGATTGGGTTTCGAGCGCGCTCTGCAGTTCCGGATTGAATTCGTCCGCGACCGCGTCCGGCTTCACTTTGAAGACCAGCAGATCGCGCAGATAAGCGATCAGATCGGACATGAGTTTCATCATGTCCTTGCCGTTCTCGGCTTCCGCATAGAGCAATTCGAGCGCGTCCGCGGTCGCGCCGCTCAAGATTTTCTCGGTGAAACTGGCGACCGTCTGTTCGCTCGTGAAACCGAACACGCTCAACACGTCCTGTTCCGCGATTTTCTCGCCGCAAAACGCGACCAGTTGGTCGAGCATCGACTCTGCGTCGCGCAATCCGCCATCTGCGCCCTTCGCGATCGCGTGCGCCGCGGCGGGGTCGAGCGTCACCTTTTCTTTTCCGGCGATAAACTGCAGATGATCCGCGATCAGATTCGCCGGGATGCGATGGAGATCGAAGCGTTGGCAGCGGCTTAAAATCGTCGGCAAAACTTTCTGCGGCTCCGTGGTGGCGAAGATGAACTTCACGTGGGGCGGTGGTTCTTCCAGCGTCTTGAGCAGGGCGTTAAAGGCCGCCGAGGTCAGCATGTGCACCTCGTCGATGATGTAGATCTTAAACTTCCCCTTGGTCGGCGCGTAACGCACGTTGTCACGCAGCTCGCGCACCTGCTCGACGCCATTGTTGCTCGCGCCGTCGATCTCCAGAACGTCGAGACTGTTGCCGGCGGTGATTTCCTTGCAGCTATCGCACACCCCACACGGCGTGATCGTCGGGCCTTCCACGCAATTCAGCGCCTTCGCCAAGATGCGCGCGGTGGAAGTTTTCCCGATTCCGCGTGGGCCGACAAAAAGGTAGGCGTGCGCGAGGCGATTCTGCGCGACGGCGTTCTTGAGGGTGCGCGTCACGTGCGCCTGTCCGACGAGGTCGTCGAACGTCTGCGGCCGGTATTTCCGCGCAAAAACCTGGTAACTCACGCGCCAACTTTAGCCGTGCAAACGCGCGAGGAAAGCCTCTCCTTGAAAAGTTGAACGAGTCCCGCGCCACAGCCTTGCGATGGTGGGTCGCCCGTCGGACGTTCTCCCATTGCGATGAACATTTTCCTCAGGGCTCTCTTCGTTCTGCTGCTGTCCACGCTCGCGCTCGCAGCCCGCGAACCGCAAACCGCCCCGCCGCAAAACGCGACGATGCGCGCTCGCGCTCTCGGGATTCCCTTCGATGGCACACCGGGGCCGCTGAACGCGATCACCGACGTCGCGGGAGTGACGGTGGGCTACACGACTTTAATCGATGGGCAGGGAAAGTTGGAGGTCGGCCAAGGCCCGGTGCGCACGGGTGTGACCGCGGTGCTCCCGCGCGGCGAAGGCTCGTTCAACGACCCGGTTTACGCGGGCGTTTTCAGCTTGAACGGCAACGGCGAAATGACCGGCACCGCGTGGATCGAAGAGAGCGGTTTTCTGGAGGGACCGGTGGTGATCACGAACACCCACAGTGTCGGCGTGGCGCGCGATGCGGTGATCGCCTGGCGCGTTTCAAAGGGCGGCCCGGACCCCACCGGATTCCTCTGGAGTCTGCCGGTCGTGGCCGAGACTTGGGACGGCTACTTGAATGACATCAACGGCTTTCACGTGAAGCCCGAGCACGTGATCCACGCGCTCGAGACGGCGCAGGGCGGCGCGCTGAAAGAAGGAAGCGTGGGCGGCGGCACCGGCATGATTGCCTACGAATTTAAGGCCGGCACGGGCACCGCTTCGCGCCTGGTGAAAACGAAAGACGCTTCCTACACGATCGGTGCGCTGGTGCAGGCTAATTGCGGACGCCGACCGCAGCTCACGATCGCAGGAATGCCGGTCGGACGTGAGATCACCGAGAACTCTGTCTTCAGCAAGGAGAACGGCTCCATCATCATCGTGCTCGGAACAGACGCGCCGCTTTTGCCGCATCAATTGAAACGCCTCGCGCGTCGCGCCAGCCTTGGCCTGGCTCGCACGGGCAGCGTTTCGGGAAATGGCTCGGGCGATTTGTTCATCGCTTTCTCGACCGCGAATCCCGGCGCGGCCGATCCCGCGCAGCCGACTCATTCGGTCGCGACCGTTCCAAACGATCGGCTGGACCCGATTTTCGAAGCGACCGTGCAGGTGGTGGAGGAAGCGATCATTAATGCGTTGGTCGCGAACCAGAGCATGACGGGACGCGACGATCACCAGGTGGATGCGATCCCGCATGAGCGGCTCCGGACTGCGTTGCGGAAATACAATCGACTGGTCCAGTAGCCGCCTGCTAGGTTCCCTCTTCCCGATGCCCGAAGAACCGCCTCCCGATAAATCTCCGCAGCCGCCCTCGCAACCGCGTCGTCGCATGCTGACGCCGGAGCAACGGCGCTTTCTCGGGACACCGCGTCCGCGCGGCGAAGACTCCGATCTGCCGCTGGAACCGGAACCGCCCGCCGCGCCTCCGATTGAACTTCCCCCGGAAACGCCGCGCCCAGAGCCGAAAGCACCACAGGTCGAGGACGAACTGGAGAGAGAGGAAGAAACCGAGACCGAGGAGCCGGACGAGCCCGAGAAACGGTCCAAGGGCGGCACGCTGCGCCTCGATCAGAAGGCGTCACGCGTTCCAGAAATGCAGCGCGCGATTTTGATCATCGGCGCGCTGGTTTTGATCGGGCTTACTTTCTTCGTCGGGATGAAATTTCCCTATTGGCGCTACAAGGTGATGTCGGCGCGCAACACGCCGGATCTGAAGGGCACGGTGGCGAACAAGTTTCCCGGCGTGTCAAAGGATCAACTGATCGCCGACGGACTCCGGCTGGAGCGGGAGGGGAAATTTAACGAGGCCGCGGAGCGCCTGCTCGCGGCCAAGCATCAGGACCTCGGCTATCGCGGGATTCTCGCGCGGGTGGGGAAGATCGCGTACGACCACAAAGATTTTAAGACGGCCGACCAGCTTTTCGAGCGGGCGATCGCCTTTGGCGAGAATGTCGATAATGCGAATTATTTTCGCGGCTTGATCGCGGTGCGTTACAAAGATTTGCCGGCAGCCTTGCGTTTCTTTGAGGCGGCCACCGTGGCGGAGCCGTTTGTGGCCGACTACCACTTTTACCTGGGCGAAGCGTTGCGCCTCAATCATCACCCGCGTGACGCGATCCCGCGCTACGAGCACGCGGCCTTGCTTGCCCCTAACGACCAGCAGGCAGACATCTGCCGCTTCAAAATCCGGATGGCGCTATTGGAAGCGGCCGATGCCGACAAAGTGAAAGTGCAGCTCGAAGCGCAAAAAAGCGCGGGCAAGCTCTCCGTGGATTGGTTGATGACGGCGGCCGCGATTGATCTGCGCGAAGGTCGTCTCGACGAAGCCATTCCGCTCATTCTCCTCGCGCACGATTCCGGCGAGCCCGACCTCTTCGCGGCCTGCATTACCGATGCCTATTTCGTGGAGGCGGCGCACAAGCATCCGCGGGTGGCGGAGGTGTCGCGGCTTCCCGCGGGATAAGCGGCGCCGGGCGCGGGCGTCACCAAATCGTGGCGCACGTCGCATCACGGCGGGATCGGTGTCTGAGGAGCGGCCAGGTGGACGTGTGCGCCTCCCGGATTTCCTGGCAGCGCGGATGCACGGCGGCTTTGCCATGCGCGTGCGTGAATGTCGATGCCTATTCCGGCGCGAAAACGTTTTAGCCGAGCCCGCGTTGCTTTAGTTCCCAAACGCGCAAGGCGGCCAGGATCAAGCTTTTCGTGCGGGTGAGCGTGCCGACGGCGGCCGGCGCTTTTTCGACCGGCGCGCCGTTTACGATCGGCTTGCGCGGGCGGCCGCGCGGACGGCGCTTCGCCAGCGGGCGGATGGCCGACGAACTGACTGGGAGATGACCGCTGCTATTCATGGTTTTCTTTTAAGCACCTTCCGCGCCAGCGTTGCTTTTGCGTAGGTCGTGTGCGCGCTGCCGGACGTCCGCATTTCCCGGGAAACCGCTTGTGCCTGCGATGGTTCTCCGGTCAATTACCGGCCGTTATGGCGAATCGAAAACTCGGTTGTTTGAGCATCTTTTTGTTCGTTGCGCTCTGCGCCAGTCTGTTCGTTAACCTGGTGCTCGCGTTCACGGCCGTGAACCGGCTCGGCGGCACCGCGCAAACCCAGGAACCGCGGCTGCGTTTTCGCGAAACGGTGATCGATCGCGCGAGCAAGGGGAGCAATGACAAGATCGCCATTATCACGTTGCGCGGACTCATCAGCTCGTCGCTGCCCGGAAACGTGGGCGACTCGATGGTGGATGACATGCGCTACGCGTTGGAACAGGCGCGCGAAGATCGCAACGTGCGGGCCGTCGTGTTGGAAATTGATTCGCCCGGCGGCGAGGTGACCGCTTCCGATGTGATCTACGACGCGGTGGTGCGGACGCGCGCGCAGAAGCCGGTGGTCGTCTACATGGAATCGGTGGCGGCGTCGGGCGGATACTATGTCGCCTGCGGCGGCAAGTATATCATGGCCAACGAGACGACGATCACGGGCAGCATCGGTGTCATCATCCAAACGCTGAACTACGAACAGCTCTTCAACAAAATCGGGCTCGCCTCGGTGGTGTTCAAAAGCGGCAAGTTCAAGGACATGCTGAACGGCGCGCGGCCGATTACAGATGAAGAGCGCGTCTATGTGCAGGGTTTTGTGATGAGCACCTACGAGAAATTTCTCGGGATCGTCGCGAAGGAGCGGAACCTGCCCGCCGACAGCCTTCGCACCACGATCGCTGACGGCCGCATTCTCTCCGGCCGCGATGCGCACGAGAACAAATTGATCGATGGGCTGGGGCAGATCGAAGATGCGTTTCGCAAGGCGAAAGAACTCGGCGGCACGCCCGACGCCGCGCTCGTGAAGTACGGTCCGCCATTTAATTTTGCGCGCATTTTCCGCGCGCTGGGGCAGGCGGGCAATTCGAAAATCGAGGTCAGCCTTCCGAAACAATTGGTCCCGCAACTGGAATCGGGACGCGCCTATTTCCTGCCGAGCTACTACGCTCCGTAGGTTTCCTCGACCATGCCCGGGGGCTTCCTCACAGCAATCGCTGCTGTAGTTAATATCCTGTTTTTGTTTGGCGGGATTTACATCTATCTCGCGCTCGTGCGGCAGCTCCAGGCGCGTCTGCCGGACTTCGCGCGGCCCGCGGGACGTCGCTTCGGTTTTCCGGAAGTGATCCTGGCGGTGGGGTTGACGGCGCTCTTTCTTTTCAATGCCTGGGTGGCCTACTCCCGCGTGGGCAAGCCGACTCTGGGGAGCAACGACCTCCTGGCCAACGCCCTCATCTCGCTCGCGCTCTTTCTTTTTGTCGCCGCCTTCTTGAAATTTCGCGGGCTGGCAGTGGTGACGCTGGCCGGCTTCGCGAAGTTGCCGGTCTGGCGCGCCATCCTGACGGGAGTCGTTCTCCTCTTTGCCGCCTACCCGTTGATTTTTGTCGCCGATCTTATCTCGCAGCAAGTGCTGGGCAGCCCCTCGAGCCGGCAGAGTATCGTCGAAATTTTTAGCGAATCGCACACCATCGAGCAACGGATTCTCATCATTGTGATGGCGGTCTCGATCGCGCCGCTGGTCGAGGAGTTTGTCTTCCGATTTTTTTTCTACGGAGTGGTGCGGCGTTATCTCGGGCGGGTCGCGGGGCTGGTGGCGAACTCCGTTCTCTTCGCAGTGGTGCATGCGCATCTTCCCTCCGCCATGCCGCTGTTTATGCTCGGAGCCTGTCTCACGCTGGCCTACGAATGGAGCGGCTCGATTCTTGTTCCGATGACAATGCACGCGCTCTTTAACGCGATCACGCTGGCCGCGCTGGCGTTTCCCGAGTTGCTCCAACAACAATGAAGCTGAGTGAGCTCGGCGAGGAGCGTTTGTTGAAACGGCTGCTTCCGCATTTGCCGACCAACAAGGCGGTGGTGTCGGGCGCGGGGGATGATTGCGCGGTCGTGCGCCTGCCGGGCGCGAAGGAATTGCTGCTCTTGAAAACGGATTGTGTGGTGGAGGGCGTGCACTTTACCGCGGAGGCGAAGGCGAGTGCGGTCGGGTGGAAAGCGATGGCGCGCCCGTTAAGCGACTTCGCCGCGATGGCGGGCGTGCCGCAATTTGCGCTCGTGACTTTGATCGCGCCGGCGAGCACGACGGTCGGATGGACGACGGAGCTGTATCGCGGCCTGGCCAAGGCAGCCCGGGCGTTCGAGGTGGCGATCGTAGGCGGCGAAACGAGCAGCACGCGCGGCCCCATCGCGATTTCCGTGAGTCTGACGGGCGTGGTGGAAAAAGATCGCTGGGTTTCGCGGAGTGGCGGAAAAGCGGGCGACGAACTTTTCGTCACCGGTCGTCTGGGCGGATCACGCGGCGGCCGTCATCTCCGGTTTCGGCCGCGGATTGAGGAAGCGCGCTGGCTGACGGCGAACTTTCGCGTGCACGCGATGATGGATTTGAGTGACGGTCTGGGCGCCGATCTCCCGCGCCTGGCGCGCGCCAGCGGTGTGGGATTTGAAGTGCAGGAAGAAAGTCTGCCGCGCACGCGAGGTTGCACGGTGGCGCAGGCGGTCAGTGATGGGGAGGATTACGAATTGCTCTTCGCCGTCTCGCCTAACGACAGCGCGGCGCTGCAAAAAACGTGGAAGAAAAAATTCCCGACGCTCCTGCTGACGTGCATTGGTCGATTCAATCGAAGATCGAAAATCGAGGATCAAAAGTTCCCCTCCGGTTATGTCCATTTCCAATAGTCCGGAGGAAACCGCGGCGGCGGGAGCGCAGTGGGCGCGCGAGGCGCAGGTGGGCGATGTGTTCGCTCTCGTGGGCGAAGTGGGCGCCGGGAAGACGCAGTTCGCCAAAGGCTTCGTGGCGGAGATGGGGAGCGCGGCGGACGTGACCAGCCCGACGTTTACGCTGGTGCACGAATACGGAGACGGGCGACTGCCGGTTTACCACTTCGATTTCTATCGCCTTGATTCGCCGGACGCGGTGGTGCGGCTGGGGTTTGATGAGTACGCGGCGGGCGACGGCGTTTGCTTGATCGAATGGGCGGATCGTTTTCCAGAGTTGCTGCCGCCAAACGCAGTGACGATTACAATTGAGTCGCGGGGCGAGAGCCAACGCGTCCTTCAAAGCTCGCCGGCACGATGAAGATTTTGGCCTTGGAACTCTCCAGTCCGGAGGGAAGCATCGCGTGGCGCGACGAGGACGAGGCGCCGTTTTTGGTTCGCTTCCCAAATGATCGCAAGCACTCCGGCGTGTTCTTCGAGAACCTGCAATCGTGTCTGAAACGTTTCGGAAATCCGCAGTGGGTGGTGGTGGGGCTGGGACCCGGTTCCTACGCGGGCACGCGCATCGCGATCGCTTGCGCGAGCGGGCTGGTCGCGGCTTGTGGTGCGCAATTAACCGGTCTGACCTCGCTCGGGGCGATGGAAGTCGAGGCGAGCGAGTATGCGGTGATCGGCGACGCGCGACGCCAGTCGTTTTTTTTCGCGCGGGTGCGGGAGCGGCTTTGCGTGGAAGGACCGCTCCTTTTTCCAGAGGCTGAAATGGGTGAGCGGCTGCGCGGTCTCACTTGTCCACTCGTGACGACGCAACCCTTGCCGCTGGCGCCGGACGCGATCATCGCGCAACCTTCCGCGTTGATCCTGGCGCAAATTTCTGCGGAAACGAGCGACCTCGTGACGGAAAATCCTTTGGAGCCGATCTACTTGCGCGAGCCGCACATTACCTTTCCGAAACGATGATTGCCGAACGGTGTTGGGCCGAGATTGAACTGGCAGCTTTGCGCCACAATGCGCGGGTCGCGCGCCGACAGATCGGGCCTGGCGCGGGGTTGCTGGCGGTCATCAAAGCGAATGGATACGGCCACGGCTTGACCGCGGCGGCGACGGCATTGCGCGACGAGGCGCAAATGTTTGGCGTAGCGAATTTACGCGAGGCCATGGAAACGCGAGCAGCCGTGCCGCATCCGGTGGTGATTCTGGGGCCTTCGCTGCCGACGGAACAGGCGGCGATCGTGGAGCACGGTTTTATTCCTTCCGTTTCGAGTTACGCGGAGGCGGTGCAATTTAGCCGAGCGGCAGGGAGTGTTCCGGTAGGAATCAACTGCGCGATCGACACTGGCATGGGGCGGATGGGCTTCTCGGAGGCGGAAGCTGCGGCGACGGTGCGTCGGATCGCTGAGTTGCCGAGGGTGAAGATTCACAGCGTGTCCACGCACCTTCCGGCGGCGGATGAAGATCCGACCTACACGGAGGAGCAGTTGCGACGATTCCGGGCAGTGTTGGCGCAAGTGCGGAACGAAATCACCTCAGATTATCTCGTGCACGCGCTTTGCAGTGCGGGCGTGGCGAGGTTTGCGAGCTCTGCGTTCGACGTCGTGCGCGCGGGTTTGATGCTCTATGGCGCATCGCCCGATGCCGAGTTCCAGCGACAGTTACGGCCGGCGCTGACTTGGAAAACGCGAGTGGCATTATTGCGCGAGGTGGCGGCCGGGAGTTCCATCAGCTACGGACGGACGTTCATCGCGCCGCAGCCGATGCGGGTGGCGACCATCAGCGCCGGCTATGCGGATGGTTTGCCACGCGCGGTTTCAAATCGCGGAGCCGCGGTGCTGGTCGGCGGGCAACGTTGCCCGATCCTCGGCCGCGTGACGATGGACCTGACGATGGTGGATGTGACCGCGGTGGCGGATGTGTCTGTGGGAAATGAGGTCGTGCTGATGGGCCGGCAGGGCGGGGAGGAAATTCTGGCGACGGAGATCGCGGGGTGGGCGTCGACGATTGCGTGGGAGATTTTCACCGGGATTGGCAGCCGCGTGGCGCGGGTGTATGGATGAGGGCGGATGTTCCAGGTCATCTTTAACGAACTGAGCGCCGCGGAGATGTCGGCTTTGCCGAAGCTGCTCCAGCTCGATCTGCTGGCGGAGTTTCAGATTTTGCCGACGGAGTTGGATAATCTGGACGCGAGCAAGTTCGGTGTAATCCAGCGGGAAGGGAAAAAGCTCTATCGTTACAGGGCGAAGGATTACCGGATCTACTTCGAGAAGCGCGAGGAGGGGATCACCGTGCATCGCGTGCTGCACAAGAACACGTTTCGTGATTTTCTGTTCCGCTCCAAACTACCGATGGCGGAGGATGATCAACTCGGGAAGACGCGTGAGTTTTGGAAGTTGATCGAGCAAGGCGAGCGGACGCGGAAGGCGTAGGCGCTCCGGTGTCAGCCCGAGCCGGGGAGACGGCCGAGTGATCTGGCAAGCGCAGGACAGACGACGGAGCGTCTGTCTTACTTCATCAAGAGCACCGACCGGCTGCGCTTGATCTCGCGCGTGATCTTGCGGTGCATGTGCGCGGGCATGCCGGTGACTCGACGCGGCAAAATCTTGCCGCTCTCGGTCACGAATTTTCTCAGGAGATCGGGATTCTTGTAGTCAATCGCTTCGGTAGCGATGTCGATGCGGCGCCGCGGCATAGTGCGGTTGGCACGGCGGAAGGCGGAGCGGCGTTTGGCGGTCTTTGGTTGCATGACGGATTAGCGGGTTTCGCGGTGCAAGGTATGCCGCTTGAGGAAGGGATTATACTTCTTTTTTTCGAGACGGTTCGGAGTCCGCGGGCTTTTCTTATTCCGCGTGCTCATGTAGCGGGAGACGGGGGCGCCGAGCGCTTTCGCTTCCGTGCATTCCAAGGTGATGATTTCCTGGGCCATAAATTCTTAGTCTTTGTTGTCGTCGCGGTCGCTCTTGGATTCTTCTTCCTCGCCTTCGCTGCTGTCATCGTCGGTCAGACCGAAGAGGGAGGTGACGGATTGGCGGACGCGAGAAGCCTTATTCTGCTTCTCGAGTTGCGACTGGCATTCGACGGTGAAGCGCGCGAACGGGATGGCATCAAGTCGGGCGTGGCTGATGGGTTTGCCGGACATTTCGCAGACTCCGTAGGTGCCGAGATCGATCCGCTTCAAGGCTTGGTCGATTTCGTACAGCGCATCCTGTTCCTGCGAGAGGAGGCTGAGAGCAAAGTCGCGATCGTAGGCGTCGCTCCCGGCATCGGCTTGGTGCATGCCGAAGGCGGAGGCTTCGCTGCCTTCGGCGCGGGAGCGAAGGTTATCTTTCGCCACGCCGGCCATGGAGTCGACCATCGCGTCGCGCAGATAGAGGAGCTTTTCGCGCTGACCTTTGGTGAACGGATCGAGCTTCTTCTGCTTATGATTGTTTCCGAGAATCGCCTGGGTGGGAGTCAGTTCGCGGACGCGAGCTTTACGCTGTCCGTTGGCGCCAGCACGAGCCGCGGGTTTTGGGGGCGCGGAAGACTTGACTGCCTTTGCGGCTGGTTTCTTGGGCTTTGCCGCAGACTTGGCTTTAGCGGGCTTGGCCGCTTTGGCTGTCTTTTTTGGGGCGGACGACTTCTTAGGTGCCGCTTTCTTGGCCGCCTTGGGGGCAGTCTTCTTCTTCTTGGAACTGGCCATAAAAATATATATCCGCGGCGCGTATCTACCCGGCGCAAAGCGGAGGCTTACTTAAAAGCATATCCGAGATGGCGCAAGGGGAGAATTCCCCGTGGAAAATGGGGCGTAAACCAGCCTCTTTTTTGGTTGAATTTCAGGAACTTGCGCTGGAATAACGACGCAGCGCGAAGTTCCAGAAAGTTCGTGAGATGACCAGAGCCACGCTGGCCGCGACCATCAGATGAAACATGAGCCAGAGCGGGTCGGAGAGAGGTTTGATGAGAAGTCTTGCTGGAATGTTCGCCACGATGATGACGGGAATGATCCAGCCGAAGATGAAGCGAAACAGGCGCGGGAAAATCACATCCGGGTAGCGCGCGATCTGAAGGAAATTGAAGTAGCCGTAGACTAAACCTTGCGCGCGAATGATCCAGAAACTGACGGCGGCAAGCGCCAGCATAATGGAATAGTGCACCGCCACGCCGAAACCGAGCGCGACGAGATAGAGCAGGATCGAAATTGCGCCCGGCACGACCTGCAACTGGACGAGCGAAACAATGACGACCGCGCCGCCGAGCAGCGCGTTAAAAATGCTGTCGAGTCCGAACTGTTTCGTTGAGACGGCAAACTGGCTGTCCACCGGCAGCAGAAGAAGTGAGTCGAGTTTTCCGGTGCGGACGAGCTCGGGAATATTGGAGACGTTCATGAAAAAGAAGGCCTGGAAAAGCTGCGCGATGATCTGGTGCGTGCCGACCAGAAGCACGACCTCCCATTTCGACCAGTCTCCGATTTTGTCCACGTGCCCGAAGATGATGCTGAAGAAAGCGATCTGTCCCACGAACCAAAGGACCTCCACGAGCAGCCAAAGGAGGAAATTCGCCTTGAAGCTCATCTCGCGGATGAGCGAATTACGCAGCATGATCCCGTAGATTTCTAAGTAGCGTCGCATGGCGGTGCGCAGTCATACCAATATAAGGCCCCAGTGTGCTCGCAAACGCGCGACGCAACCGCCGCTCAACGCAATTTGCGAAATAAATATAAATTTTTCTGGACGGCCCTGCATTAGACCCGCTAGTTTCCAACAACGGCAAGAGTCCTTGCCTGTGAATTTGAATTATTATGAAGAAAAAATCTGCTCCACAATCTGCCTTTTTCATCTTCCGCATCACCGCGGCTCTCTTTCTTTTCCTCTCCGGAATATTTCTCGCCTTGGTAGCTTTGGGAGCATTCCCGTCCAACGTCATCGCCCAAGCCAAAAGTTCTTCGGCGCCCGCATCTGTGGACACGGCGCAGGAAGTGGAACGGTTCTCGCCTGCAGACGAGGACGGTCGTTTTGTCTACCTGATCGAGTTCGCTGAACCAGGCCTCCTCCACCGCCCTGGAACTTCGACAGAGGGACGTTTCGAGCCGAACAAGCCCGAGTCACATGCGCAGCTCGCTCAGGTAACGGCTGAGCAGGCGGCGCATCTCCAGGCGATGAATGCCGCCGTCGGTCGCCCGCTCGTTGTGACGCATCATTTTGCCGTCACGCATAGCGGCATCGCGACCCGCCTCACCCCGGCGGAAGCGGACAGTGTCCGGAACCTGGCGGGTGTGGCCTCTGTCGAACGCGAGCGCGTTTACGAACTCTCCACTTATCGCGGTCCCACCTTCATCGGCGCTGACACGATCTGGAACGGCAGCGCCGTGCCGGGCGGTGCAGGCAGCAGAGGCCAGGGTATCACGGTTGCCTCACTGGATACCGGGCTCGATCCGGCGCATCCCTCTTTCGCGAACGACGCGGCCTGCGGCCATGGCGTAGCTGGGGCACCAAACAAGCTCAAGAGTCTGTTGGACTGCGCCACCACGGACGTAACTGGTCTTTGCAACGGCCCCTCGCCGCAGGACACCAACGGCCATGGCTCTCATACGGCCAGCACTATGGCCGGAAACAGGCTGACCTCGGCGGCTAACCCGCCCCCGACGATTCCGCCCCCTTTTACCGAAATCTCGGGCGTTGCACCTTGCGCTAACATTCGCGCATACAGGGTCTGCCCTGACCAGTGTCCCGCTGCCGACATTCAGGCCGGCATGAACAGCGTGCTGCTGCATGGCGATGTGAAGGTGATGAACTTCTCCATTTCTGGCGGGAATAATCCGTGGACCGATAATGATCGTAAGAAGCTCGATTTGGTGGCTGCCGATGTGGTGGTCGCCGCGTCCGCGGGTAACACCAGCGCCACCATCGTCGATCCGGTTGGGCGCGTGGCCCATCTCGGTCCCTGGGTGATGACCGTAGCTGCCTCGACTCGTGATGGGGAATTCGCCGGCCGCGTCTCGGCCTCGGGCCCGGGCACTCCTCCTCCCGCCACGCAAAACATTGCCTTGGTCAAAGGCAGTGATTCGCCGATCGGAAGCACGATGAATAACGTACCGATCCGCCATTTCACGCTCCAGCCTGTTGCCGAAGGCTGCACGGCCGGTCAAGACACCGCACCTCCTGATTTAGTTCCATTCCCGCCGGGATTCTTCAACGGCTCCATCGCCCTCATTCAGCGCGGCAACTGTCCTTTCACGAAAAAAATTCAGAACGCATTCAATGCCGGAGCAGTTGCGGTTCTGATTCGTAACAACGTGGCCGCTCCAATCTCAATGAGCACCCCTGGTCAGCCGCCAATTCCCGCATACAGCATGAACTTGGATCCTGGCATTGCGCTGGTCCAGTTCGTCGATGCCAACCCAGCGACCGCTACGGTCAATTTCGAGATTGTTCCTTCACAAGGCGATATTCTGGCCGGCTTCAGCTTGCGTGGCCCATCAAATTTACAGACTCTAACCAAACCTGACGTCACCGCGCCGGGCGTTAATATCTACGCCGCGCAACCGCTTGACGTCGTGCCGGCTGGGTATGGCCTCCTCAGTGGGACCTCTATGTCCAGCCCGCATGCTGCGGGTGCAGCGGCGCTCATTCGAGCCGTGCGACCGACTTGGACTGTATCGGAAGTGAAGTCGGCGCTGATGATGACCGCATTCCAAGGTGGCACCAAAGCCGATGGGGCGACGCCTGCAGACGCGGACGATGTCGGCAATGGTCGTGTCGACCTGACCAGGGCTGCCCGCGCTGGGCTGGTGATGAACGAAACCTTCGCCAACTTCCTGGCCGCCAATCCCTCTACGGGCGGCGACCCCAAGACTTTGAATCTTCCGTCGGTGCGTAACATGACTTGCAGCCCTAGCTGCACCTGGACGCGCACGGTGCGCAATACTCGCACCACACCGTCCAATTGGAAGGCGCTTGGAGTTGTCGCGACTCCAGGATTCCAGATCACCGTTTCGCCGGCTAATTTCAGCTTTACCGGCAGCCTCACAGAGACACGGCAGCTGACCATCACGGCGACGCCGACCAGCAATCTAACGGCCGCTGT
>JBDSNB010000192.1:0-10404 GCA_039915555.1 Chthoniobacterales bacterium
GCGGGAAACATGAGCCTGAGCGTCGATCTCAACGCAGATCTCGGCGAAGGTGCCGGGCACGATCTTGAGCTGCTCGAGCTTGTCAGCTCGGCAAACATTGCCTGCGGCTTGCACGCCGGAAGTCCGACGATGATGAGATCCTCGATCCTGGCCGCGCAGGAGCGCGGCGTGGCGGTCGGGGCGCATCCCGGGTTTAACGATCGCGAGAATTTTGGACGGCGCGAAATGTCGCTGAGCGCGGAGGAGATTTTTGAACTCGTGGTCTCGCAGGTGGCCGCCTTCCACGCGCTCGCTCACTCGTTAGGCGCGCATGCCCAACATGTGAAGCCACACGGCGCCCTCTATAACATGGCAGTCCGCAACGAAGAGATGGCGGACGCGATTGCGCGGGGGGTGCGAGCGGTCGATCCAAAGCTGATCTTCTTTGCTCCCGGCGCGACCGCCCTCTCGCGCGCCGCGGAGTCGAACGAACTCCATGTCGCACGCGAGGTTTTCGCCGATCGCAATTACATGCCGGATGGCTCGCTCGTCCCGCGCGAACGACCGGATGCGTTGCTGCATGATGCAGAAGGGGCAGCGAATCGCGTCTTCGGAATGCTGCGCGACGGCAAGGTGCTCGCAGTCGAGGGCAGCGAGGTGCGCGTAGAGGTGGATACGATTTGTGTGCACGGCGATACGCCGGGGGCAGTGGAATTCGCGCGGCGGTTGCGTTTCGCGTTGCACCAGATGGGCGTGGCCGTGGCGCCGATTGGATCGTAGAGGGAGGAAGGCCACGGATGAACATGGATTGTCACGGATGGGAAATTAAAACAGTTCTCTGCATCCGTCTTGAAAAGCCCGGCCGTTGCTTCGCATCCGTGTTCGTCCGTGGTTAAAATCCACCGCATCGATGAAGGAAAAAACTTCGCCCAATCCAAGTGCGCCGCGCCAGCTAGCGCACTCGCTCGGTCAGTTGGACGCGACCATGATTGTGATCGGCTCGATGATCGGGTCGGGCATTTTCATTACCTCCGCGGAATCGGCGCGGCTCGTCGGCGCGCCGGGATGGCTGCTGGTGGCGTGGGGACTGGCGGGGTTGCTCACGATTACGGGGGCGCTCTGTTGCGCCGAGCTTTCCGCGATGATGCCGAAGGCAGGTGGGCAATATGTGTTCCTGCGCGAAGCCTATGGGCCGCTTTTCGGATTCTTGTTTGGTTGGGCGGTTTTTCTTGTCATCCAAACCGGGACGATCGCCGCGGTGGCGGTGGCGTTTGCGAAGTTTACCGGCGTGCTTTTCCCTGCGATCGCGCCGGCGAATTACCTCGTGGCGCCGATTCATCTGGGCGGCGGTTACGCGGTCAGCCTGTCGAGCGAACAACTGCTCGCGGTGCTCATGATTCTGCTCCTGACCTGGAGCAATACGCGTGGGCTGGAGCTGGGGAAACTGGTGCAGAACAGTTTCACGTTCGCGAAAACGGCGGCGCTGTTTGGTTTGATCGTGGTCGGCCTCACGCTCGGTTGGGGCGCGACGAGCGCGGCGCGGAGCGCGGCCTGGTGGGACTCTTCGGCTAACGGGTGGTTGCCGCAAGTGGCGCAGCCGGGACTGGCGGCGACGGGCGGATTCGCGCTCATGATGTTGTTAGGCAAAGCGATGGTCGGCCCGCTTTTCGCGCAATCAGCCTGGAACAACGTCACCTTCACCGCGGGCGAAGTGCGCGATCCGGGCCGCGTCTTGCCGCGCGCGTTGCTCATCGGTTGCGGCGTGGTCGTCACGCTCTACCTGCTCGCGAATGTGGCCTACATCGCGACGCTTCCGCTCGAAGGAATCCAGCGTGCGCCGCAGAATCGCGTCGCGGTCGCGGCCATGCACGCGATGCTGGGCCCGATCGGCACCGTCCTGATGGCGATCGCGATCATGATTTCGACGTTCGGTTGCAACAACGGGCTCATCCTGGCGGGCGCGCGGGTCTATTACGCGATGGCGCGGGACGGTCTCTTCTTCCGCGGCATCGCGAAGCTCAACCGACACCAGGCGCCCGCGATGGCGCTGTTCGCGCAGGGCGTTTGGGCCTCGCTCCTCACGCTTCCGCGAACCGTGATCACCGATCCGGCGACCGGAGCGGTCAGCTACGGCAACGTTTACACCCAGCTCCTTGAATACATCATCTCGGTCGATCTCGTCTTCTACGTCTTGATGGTGCTGGCGGTCATCGTTTTGCGGCGCAAGCTGCGCAGCACCGCGCGTCCCTATCGGACTTGGGGTTATCCGATCGTGCCCCTGATCTACATCACGATCGCCGGATTGCTCATCGTGGATCTGGCTGTGCTCGCGCCTTCCACTTCCGGCATCGGTTACCTGCTCGTGCTCACGGGCGTGCCGGTATATCTGGCTTGGCGGAAACGCGCACGGTAAAAGAGGCGAATCATGAAACTAAAGCGCGTTCTCATCTTCTTGAGCGTGTGCGTGCTGTGGCCTATCGGCGCACTGCGCGCGGAGGAAGGTCACTTCTACGATAATGTTGGGCAGGGCGGGGGACGCAGGCAGCCTTGGAGGAGTCTGGCGGGAGCGGGCTCCGGTGCGTTGCAGAAGAAGGATTACGCGCGAGCGATTCGTTTTCTCGATGCGGCGCTTGCGACCAATCCGGATCCGAAAGGCGCCGCGGAGATTTGGGAACTGCGGGCGGATGCCTACGCGGCGAGTGGCGAAAAAAGCAAGACGCGGGTGGACTACGAACGCGCGTTAAGCGTCGCTTCGAAAGACACCACCGACCACTTGGTGCGGGCGCATCTCTACAAAAAAATGGAGAACTACCGCGCCGCCGCGGCGCAATTTGCGAAGGCCGCCGACCTCGCGCCCGAGGACGCGGGCGCCTGGAATGATCTGGCTTGGTTCCGGGCCACCGCGCCCGGCGGCGAAGGGCGCGACGGGAAGGAAGCCGTGCGCGCCGCGACCAAAGCCTGCGAGATGACCAACTGGAAGAAGAACAGTTGCCGGATGGCGGAGCGGAGTGCATCCAACGCGCCGCCCGGCAGCGAACTTAAAGCAGACAACGGGCGATGAGACTCAAGGAAATTGTGGAGGACGGAATCGACATTTTCGTTCTCGAAGGCGAAATCGATCTGCATTATGCGCCCGTTTTGCGCTCGCTCCTGCAGGGGAAAATCGCGGAGCGCTGTCCAGCGTTGGTGCTCGATTTAAGCCGGGTGAGCTTTATCGATTCGTCGGGACTGGCGGCGATCATCGAATATTTTCGCGACGCGGCGGATCATGCGGGCGTGCTTTGTCTGGCGGGCATGAACGATTCGTTACAGACGATCTTTGAGATTGTGCGGCTCGACAAAGTGATCCCCATCTTCGCCAATACGGCGGAGGCGAAAGCCGCGCTGGCGGAAGGCGGGGTCAAGCCGCCAGGACCCGCGCTCTTCGACCGTTCCGCGGCGTAGGTTGGAGCCGGCACGCCCTCGGGCCGAAGTTTGAACAGCGACACGGGCTCGACCTTCGGCGCGAGGGCGCGCCGGCTCCATCTTCAAGGCGCGCTTCGCTTTTCGGTGGCGGGTGCGGCCGGCAAGACGTTTCCGGAATTCGCTTTCACGAAGCCGATGTCGGTACTGTTAATGGCGCCGCTGACGACGACATCCGCGCGGAATGTCCCGGCGTTTACCGGACCACCGGCGAAGGCTTTGGTTTGGCTGATGTCGGTGCCGGTAACCTGGCCACTGCCGTTCGTATCGCCGGCGAGCAGACTCAGCGAAATCGGCACATCGCCCGCGCCCGCACCGTCGTTCACGTTGAAGAGCATGAGCGTAAGCCTTTGTACATCAGTCACGTTGGTCAGCGGAATGGTCACGCTCGATCCGCTGACGCTGACCATGCCGTTGTTGGCCACGCCTCCGGCGCCGATTGCACCCGTGCCCGCGATCACGTCGGCCTGGAAATTTCCATTTACCGTCACCGGACTCGCGAAGGTGACAACGACCTGATGATCGCCCGTCGCGCCACCGGAACGCGATTCGATCCCGGGCGCGCCGCTGAGCGGCAGGTTAATGTCGAACACTCCCGCGGGGCCGTGCACCTTGCGCGAGACAGCGCTCTGCGGCGTGGGCGGAGACGCGCCGCCGCTGCCAAAAGTGACACGCACTTCTTTCTCGGCGGTCTGGCCTTTGGTATCGGTCACGCGCATCCGCAAAAGGTGCGAGCCGGTGGTGAATTGCGTGGTGTCGAATTGCGTGTGCGCACCGCCGAAGTGAAAATGGTTCCCGTTGTTCACGTCGGTGTAGCGCAGCACGCCGTCGACGAAGAACTCGGCTTTCACTGTGCTGACGTCATCGAGCCCGTCGCCAAAAAATTCCGCGTTCGTGCCGCTGAGGATTTCACCTGCGACCGGCCGGGTTAATACTGCGGTTGGCGGCTGGTCGGCGTTCACGGAGATGGTGAAGGCTTGCGTCGCGTTTGGGAGAAGGCCGTTCGCGGCTTGCACGACGACGTTGAAATTTCCTGGACTGGACGGCAGCCAATGAATCACGCCGGTCGTCGCGTCGATGCTCATCCCGGCGGGCGCGGTGGTGAGGGAGAAGGTGGGAGCGGGGTTGCCATCGGCGTTCGCGTCATAGGTGTAATTGGCGTCGTCCACCGCGTTGAGGATGGGACTGCTGGTGAAGGCGGGCGCGAGCGGGTCGTTGTCGATGACGGTCACGGCGACGTTGCGCGAAACTTCGCCAGGCGTGGAGACAGTGATCGTGGCGCTGTCGTTGGTGTTATCGGGATCTTCCGCGGCGGCAATCGTGACGGTCTGAGGAGTGGCGAAATTCGCCGGCGTGAAGGTTAAGGAAGCGCCGCTGCTGACCGTGACGTCGCTGTCGCCCGCCGTGCGTGCGCTCGTCACCGTGGTGTTGGCCGCCGGAGCGTTCGCGAGGCGCACCGTGAAAGTGTTGGAGCTGCCTTCGTTCACGGTCAGGCTGGTGGCGGAGACGACCAACTGCGGTTCGTCATTGTCGATGCCGTTAACGAGTAGATCGTAGTTCGCGATGCCCGGCGCGAGGACACGGAAAACCGCGCTGTCGTTCTCGAGGTCTGCATCTTCCGCGGCCGCGAGCGTGACGAACTGCGGGGTGGCAAAATTTGCGGGGGTGAAAGTGAGCGTCGCCCCGCTGGCGACGGTCAAATCGAGATCGCCGCTCGTGCGTTCAACCGTCACCGTGACGTTGCTCGCGGGCGCGGCAGCGAGGCGGACGGAAACGATCGACGATCCGCCTTCCACCACGTTCAACGCGGTCGGATGCACGATCAGATTCTGCGCGGTGCCGGTGTAGGCGAGCCGGCGAATCGTGCCGGGACTGCTTTGGTTCGCATAATAGAGTGCCCCGTCGGGGCCAGTGGTCATGTCTACATGCGAGCCGATCGCAGTGACGAAGTCGTCGATCCGGATCGGTGTGTTCGCGGCATCGAGCGGGACGCGCACGATGCGTCCGGAATTGTAATCGCCGAAGAAATAATTCCCGCGATACGCCGCCGGAAACGCCGTGCTGTCGTAAAAACAGCCGCCCGTGATCGCGCCGCCGATATTTTGTGTCGTCGCGGTGCCGCCGCCGCTCGTCTCGTTCGCGCCCGCTTGCACATAGGTGAAGCTGGTTGCGCTCGGCACGCTCGCGACCGGGAAGAAGCCGTTAAACGTGCCCGAACCGGTCCCCGAAATCGTCGCCCCGCCGCCTTTGCGAAACGGATGCGCCGCGGTGGTGGTGATCGTGACCACGCCGTTCGCGCGCACCGCACCCGAAGCGGCGATCGTGCGGGAATCCGTGCCGTTCGTGCGGTAAGCGATGGCGGGCGGGAGAAAACCGGCGGGCTGGTTATTTTCGTACGTGTTCCAACCGGAATGCGTCTCGCGCCCCGGTAGGAAAACCTGTTCCCAGGTGGTGCCCACCGTGTTGCTCCACAGTTGCCCGGTCGAGACTTGGAAAGTGAAGGTGAACGGATTCCGGAAACCGCGCGCCCAAATCTTATCCGTGTTCGCGTTGCCCTGTCCGAAGAATGGATTGTCGTTCAAGGCTGCGCCGGTGAAGCGATTTACGCGTCCGATTTTCGCTGCGAGCGACAAGAGATCCGCGTTCACGCCGACGCCGCTTCCGAGATCGCCGATCGCCCAATAGAGCCGGCCGTCATTGCCAATCCCGACCGCGCCGCCATCGTGGTTCGCACCGTTTGTCGGCAAGCCGGTGACGATTTCCGTGCGGTTGATCCCGACGTTCCCGCTCGCGGTGTAACGCACGATTTTTTGCTGCGAACTCGACGACGTGACGAAGAAATAAACGTAGCCGTTGTTCACGAAATCAGGATCAAACGCCATTCCGATCAAGCCGCATTCGCTACTGGTGAAAACGGATTCAGAGGCGAACGGCGTCGGCAGCACCGCGCCGTTCTGCACGATGCGCACCTGCGCGGTTTGTTGTCCGCTGAAACCACCTTTGCGAATGACGAAGAGGCGTCCCGAACCGTCCGGCGCCCACTGCATGCCGGTCATCAAGCCGATGCCGGCGCTGGAAACGTAGACGGATTCCGAAAAATTTGCGGGATCGACCGGAGCGGAAAAGGCGGTTCCCGCGACAAGGAGAACCAGGAGTGACGAAGTGAGCCTGCGCATTAAAACGGTTACAACTTTCGAAAGGGCCACGCAACCCTCGGGGGTCACGCGCGGTGGCGCCCACGAGGACGCGCGGCACCAAGTGCCCGCCGTTTGTAGGGCGTTTTTGCCAAACGTCTGGCGTTTCGCAGAAGCGCCCTACAACAGCTAGCGAGTTGCCACCGGCTTGCCTGCGAGGAGACGATCGCGCCCCACGAGGTAGAGCAACGTGACCAGCACTGCGAACGGAATCAGCGACAGGAGATCCGAGTTCGGCCCGTTAAAGAAGGGATTGCTCGCGGTCGACCATTCTTCCACGCGCCGACTGATGGCAGTGAGGCTGGGCACGCCGGCCATGAAGGCGATGACGATGCCAGCGAGCGCGCCGCCCGCGATGTAGCCCGAGGCGAGGAGAACGCCGGAACTCTTGTCGCCTTCCGCGGTCAGTTCTTCCGGCGTGAGAGTTTTGTGACGGAATTTTTCCTTGCGCAGATAACGGTCAACCATCCAGCGGACGAGGCCGCCGATGAAGATCGGACTGGAGGACGAAAGCGGGAGATAAACGCCGACAGCGAACGCGAGCGACGGGATGCCGCTCATCTCGAGCACGATCGCGATCATCACGCCTAACAACACCAAACCCCACGGCAGTTCGCGACTGAGGATGCCCTTGATGATGTAGGACATGAGGGTCGCTTTCGGCGCATCGAATTTTTGCACCACGCTGCCGTCGGGGCGCGTTTGGTGGGTGCCGTTGATGCCCGGATCGACGAGATACTTCGCTTCGCCAGCCTCGTTCACGAGATAACGCTGCGCTGAGCCGCCAGCGGGATCGGGACGGAACCAGCCGCGATACGAGTTTTGATCGCCGATCGCTTGCGGGCCGGTGAGCTTTTCGGATTTGCCCAAAGTGGCGCCTTCCGCCGCGCGCAGATCAGCCGGGAAGTTGCGCGACACTTTGTAGGCGATCCGGCCGGCGTCGTTCACGAGATATTCGCCCGGGGCAGGATTGGTCGGGGCGGTCGCACCGGCAGCCGCCGGCGGCACAGTCAGCACCCGAAAATCTTCCGGCGCCGGTTTAATGGTTTCGGGAAACCGCGGAAGCGTGGCCGGATTCGGTGCGGCGACGCCGTCGGTAACGGCTTCGAACGTCGTCGCGGGCACGTAGACAGTGGAGGCGTCGTTCAACTTCAGCAAAATCGGTCCGAGGATGAGCGCGGAGGCGAGCGCGCCGAGCAGGATGGCAATCTGCTGAAACCGCGGCGTCGCGCCGACCAGGAAACCCGTCTTCAAATCCTGCGAGGTGGTGCCGCCGTTGGACGACGCGATACAAACGATTCCGCCAATGGAAAGCGCGGTCACGAAATAGTTTGGCCCGGTCCAGCCCACGAGCAAAAACGTCAGGCAGGTCAGCAGGAGGGTGGCGACCGTCATGCCGGAAATCGGATTCGAACTGGACCCGATCTCACCCGTCAAACGCGACGACACGGTGACGAAAAGGAACCCGAAGATCACAATCAAGAGCGCGCCCAGAATATTCCACTGCAGGTGCAACTGCGGCATGCTCATGATCACGGCGATGATCGCGAGGCAGCCCACGATGACCCATTTCATCGAGAGATCCTGATCGGTGCGCGGCGCTTTTTCTCCCGCGCCGTGGCTGCCGCGCAGATCTTGGAGTCCGCCTTTCAAGCCATGCCAGATGGTCGGCAGGGAACGCAGCAAACTGATGATCCCGCCCGCCGCGACCGCGCCCGCGCCGATGTAGAGCACGTAGGCGCCGCGGATATCGTTCGGGCCCATCTCGCTGATCGGCATCGTCCCCGGCGGCACCACGCCGACGACCCGTTCGCCGAAGAACTTGATCGCCGGGATTAAAACCAGGTAGGCCAGCACGCCGCCCGCGCACATGATGGAAGCGATCCGCGGCCCGATGATGTAACCGACACCGAGCAACGCCGGCTCCACCGTGGCTGAAATGGAAGCCGCTTTGAACGGCGAGCCGAAGATTTTTTCCGGATCGCTCTTCCAGGTCTTAAACGCGCCCATCGCCGCTTGATAAAGAAAGCCGACCCCGAATCCGCTGAAGATGATCTTGCCGCCGCTCGCACTTTGTTCATCCGGCACATCGCCGATCACCTTTTCGTCGCCCGGTGCCGCGGCCGCTTTCAAGACTTCCGCGCACGCGGTGCCTTCGGGGTACTTCAAAAGTCCGTGCTGCTCGACAATGAGCGCGCGCCGCAGTGGGATCATCATCAGAATACCGAGCAATCCGCCCAGGGTCGCGACCAGCATGACACGCGTGATTTCCAAATCGAACCCTAGGATCATGATCGCGGGCATCGTGACGCCGAGCCCGAAAGCGATCGACTCGCCCGCCGAGCCCGCGGTTTGCACGATGTTATTTTCCAAAATGGTCGCGTCGCGCATGCCCATCTTGGAAAAGAGGCGGAAGAGCGTGATCGAGATCACCGCCACCGGGATGGAAGCGCTCACCGTCAGCCCTACCTTCAAGACGAGATAGAGCGACGACGCGCCGAAAATCATTCCGAGCACCGCGCCCACGAGGAGCGCGCGTAGCGTCAGCTCCGGCATGATCGTGCTCGCCGAGATGTAAGGGCGAAACGAAGCCGCGAGCGGATTCATCGGTTTCGCGCCGACCATGTCGGGCATTTCGTTGGGCGGATTGGCGGGATCGATCTTCATCAGTGAGGTCTTCTAATCAAATCGGATTGCGACGCTGTCTGGCTCTGTTCCGCGCGAGATAAGCAGAATTCCCGTCCGGCAGGAAGGATTGCTTTCAGCGTTTCCTCGCGACGGTCGCTGAGAGCACGCTGCGTCGCGATCGCAATCCTCCTGAAAAGGAGCACGCCCTTCTTTTTGACGTGCGCGCGAAAAAAACGCGAATGCGGAAACGACGTCACCCACGCGTCGCGAGCGCGCGGAAGATGCGCAGCTCATCGTTGTCGTATTTCCCGCCGAGGAGTTCGCGCGCGCCGGTGAAGTTCCAGCGTCCGGCTTCGTGAAAGGCGGCCGCGATTTCTGCGCGCTGCTTTGGGGTGAAGAATTGTTCCCACGTCA
Source organism: Chthoniobacterales bacterium (assembly GCA_039915555.1). Taxonomy (GTDB): domain Bacteria; phylum Verrucomicrobiota; class Verrucomicrobiia; order Chthoniobacterales; family UBA10450; genus JACCTI01. Next base: position 9,678 of record JBDSNB010000192.1, read on the forward strand.
GCGGCGTACCGGCTTCGATCGCGGACGCCAGATGTCCGAAGATCGTTCCGCGAAGAAAGCCGCGTTCGCGCGCGATCTCGTCGATGGAAGCGCCGCTTTGGAAACGGCGGAGCGTTTCGGATTCGCTGTCGTTGAGCGAGGCGCGTCGTTTCATCGGTGGCGCCGCGGCCACGGCGTCGAATGTCTTCCTTTCTTTGCCTTCCAGGTAGGTCGTGATCGCGCGCAGGAACGGCTCTGAGAAATCGCGCAGCTTTTGTTCGCCCACGCCGGGAATGCGACGGAACTCCGAGGGCGTGGTCGGATAAGTGCGGGCCATTTCGCGCAACGCCACATCGGAGAAGATGACGTAAGCCGGAACGTTACGTTCGTCAGCCAGCGTTTTTCGCACGGTGCGTAACTCGTCGAAGAGCGCTTCGTCGCATTCGATCTCGCCCGCGCGACCTTTCGTTTTTGTCTTCGTCGGGACGTCAATCGGTTTCGTGAGCGTGATCGAGGTGCGATGGCGGAGCGCGGCCAGGCCGTCCTCCGTTAGCTCAAGGGTGGCAAACTTGCCGGGTGCGACCTCCACGAGGCCGAGGCGAAGTAATTCGCGCCCGATCGATTGCCAGGCGTCGCGCTTCATATCGCGCCCGATGCCGTAGGTCGAAACTTCGTTATGCCCGCGCGTCCGCACCGCCTCCGTATCTGCGCCGGTCAGCACTTCAACGATGTGATTGAGCCCGAAACT
>JBDSNB010000142.1:0-5382 GCA_039915555.1 Chthoniobacterales bacterium
TGGCAACAGCGGCCAAAGCGGCGGACCGCATCTGCACTTCGACGTCCAGAAATGCGGCCCCAACCTCCCGCCGAATTACAATCAGGCTCCCTGCGGTCAGACACTTCCCGTGACCTTCCGGGACACGGGCGCGCATCCCTGCGGCCTCACGCCTAACGAATCCTATCGCGCGCTCGCACCTGCGCTCGCGGGAGCGAAGAAGCCATGACCGAGCTCCGCTTCGCTTTCCGCCAACTGCGCAAATCGCCCGGCTTCACCCTCATCGCCGTGCTCACGCTTGCGCTCGGGATCGGCGCCAACACCGCCATCTTCAGCGTCATCTACGCGGTTTTGCTCCAGCCCCTGCCTTACCCGGAGCCGAATCGACTTATGATCGTGACCGAGAGCGATTCGAGTCAGCCCCAGATTTCCGTTTCGTTCCCGGATTTCGTTGATTGGAAACGCGACAGCACTTCCTTCGAGGAACTCGCCATCTCGCGCCGCGAATCTTTCAATCTCAGCGGACTCGAAGGCCGGGCGCCGGAGCAGATTAGCGGCGCGATTGTGACCGCGAATTTTTTCAAAGTCATCGGGCTTGAGCCGCAACTCGGCCGTGCTTTTACCGAAGCGGAAGATCGCGTCGGCGGACCGCTCCTCGCTGTCATCAGCGACCGGCTCTGGCAGCGTCTCTTCAATCGCGATCCCAATGTCCTCGGACGCGCGGTCAATTTCGGCAACCAGCCTTACACGGTCATCGGCGTGATGCCGCCGGAGATGTTTTCGCCGCGGACCGCGGAGGTCTGGTTTCCGCTCATGCGCCGGACGGACGATATCAATTGGCAGACGCGCGATAATCACCCGGGCTTGTTCGGTTGGGGACGCTTGAAACCGGGCGTGTCGCGGGAGACGGCGCTGGGCGAATTGAAGCAGATCGCGGCACGCCTTTCGCAACAGTATCCCGACTCCAACGCCGGCGTGAGCGTGACGGTAACGCAGTTGCTTGAAAATCAGGTGGGCGATTATCGCGGGAGCCTCAACCTGCTGCTCGGCGCCGTCGTGCTCGTGCTGCTCATCGCCTGCGCCAACCTGGCCAATCTCCTAGCGGCGCGGGGCGCGGCGCGCGGACGCGAATTCGCGGTGCGCGCGGCGGTCGGAGCTTCGCGCTGGCAAATCATTCGCCAGCTTTTGATCGAGAGCGTAGTGCTGGCGCTCGTCGGCGGTTTGCTGGGCCTGGGTCTGGCCGCGTGGGGACGTGATATTCTCGTGGCGCTTTCCCCCCCCGGCGTCCCGCGTTTTCAAAACCTCTCGCTCAACGGCTGGGTGCTTGCCTTCAGCCTCGCACTTTCGTTCCTCACGAGCGTTCTCTTTGGACTCTGGCCAGCCTGGCACACTTCGCGCGTGAACATTCAGCTCGCGCTCAAATCCGGCGGCCACGGCAGTTCGGACGCGCCGGCCGCGCGGCGCTCGCGCGATTTGCTCGTCGTTGCGGAAGTGGCGCTCACCCTCATCCTTCTCAGCACGGCGGCGTTGGTCCTGAAAAGTTTTGCCAACGCCAGAGCACTCGGGCTCGGTTTTGATCCACAGCTTTTGCTTTCCGCGCGCGTCGATCTACCCGAGCCGACTTATGAAGACGCGGTCAAGCTGCGCAAATTTTCCGATGCACTGCTGGAGAAATTATCGGCGTTGCCCGGTGTGCAGCAGGCCGCCCTCGCTTCGAATCCACCACTCATGACGGGTTGGCAGACTTCGTTTCTCCCCGAAGGCGCGACCGAACCGGACCCGGGCAAAATGCCGTCGGCCGAAATGTCGGTCGTGACTGCGGATTATTTCCGCACCATGCGCACGCCGCTCCTGCACGGCCGGCCCTTCGAAGTGCGGGACACGAAGGAGGTGCCGCCAGTGATGATCGTCGATCAGCTCCTGGCGGACCGTTATTTTCCGGGAGAGGACGCAGTGGGGAAACGCATCCGCATGTCCACTGGCGAAAAGGGGGCGAAGGAATACCGCACCATCGTCGGCGTCGTCCCGCATCTGAAGGTTTACGGATTCGATGAATCAACGGTCCTTCCGCAGGCTTACCTGCCAATGACGCAACAACCGCAGACCGGTCTGGTGGTGTTGCTGCGGACAGCGCTCGCGCCGAAATCGCTCGAGAAGCCTGTGCGCGACATCGTGGCCGCGCTCGATCCCGCACAGCCCGCGTTTGAATTCCGAACGATGCAGGAGCGCGTGGAAGAAACCTGGGCCACGCCGCGGCTGATGAGTTTCCTTCTCCTCTGCTTCGCGGTCCTCGCGCTGACCCTCGCGGTCGTGGGCCTCTACGGCGTGATGGCTTTCAATGGCTTGCGGCGCATGCGTGAAATCGGCGTGCGTCTCGCATTGGGTGCAAGGCCCGGGCAAATCCGCGCCATGTTGCTCGGCCAGGGCATGCGCTTGCTGGGTTTCGGATTGCTTGCGGGGTTTCTCGGCGCGTTCGCGCTCTCGCGCATCATCCGCAGCCTGCTTTTCGGCGTGAGCATTAACGATCCGCTCATCTACGGCGCGGTCTCCCTCACCCTCGCCGGCGCGGCGCTCGTCGCTTGTTGGATTCCCGCCCGCCGCGCTTCCCGCGTCAATCCCATGATCACTCTCCGCGCCGAATAGTTTTATGAACAATCTCCGCTACGCCTTCCGTCAGCTCCGTAAGTCGCCCGCCTTTACCCTCGTCGCCGTGCTCACGCTCGCGCTCGGGATTGGCGCGAACACTGCCATCTTCACCGTGGTGCACGCGGTCCTGCTCGCGCCGCTGCCCTTCCCGAATGCTACGCGCGTCTTTGGAATCGAATCGCGAAATATTGGCGACAGTTTGAAAGGTCTTCCCCTCTCGCCCGCGGGCTTTCGTGAGATCGAAAAACAGGCGACGTCTTTCGAGGCTGTGGCCGCCACCCGTTACAATTACGACAACCTCACCGGTCTCGAAAAGCCGACTTCGCTCACCTCTAGTTTGGTGACGCAGAATTACTTCACCGTGCTCGGCGAGCGCGCTCTTCTTGGGCGCACTTTTGCGAACGACGATGCCGCTGCTAACGCGCGGCCGAGCGTGATCCTGAGCTATCCGGTCTGGCAGAAACAATTCGGAGGTCGCGCCAGCATCGTCGGGGAGACGGTCTCGATTAACGATGAGCCCACGGTGGTCCTCGGCGTGATGCCGCGCAGCTTCAAAGACCCGTTCAACAACTCGGAAATCTGGCGCATCTTGCCGAACACCGGCGGCGAAAATGCGGTCGGGACGGCGCGTTTTTGGGGTGTGCTGGGACTCGTTAGGCAGGGCACTTCGCCAGCCACGGCGGAGGCCGAGCTGGCGACGATCGCGGCGCGTTTCGTCCAGAGCGATCCGAAATTCTACCAGGGCTGGGACTTCATGCTGACGCCCCTTCGCGATCAGGTAGTGGGCAATTTCGCGCAGGGCCTGCTCCTCGTCGTCGGCGCATCTCTTCTCGTGCTCCTGATCACGTGTGCCAATGTCGCCGGGCTGCAATTGGTCCGCGCTTCCACCCGACAGCGGGAAGTCGCGATTCGCCTGGCGCTGGGCGCGAGCCGTGGTGCGATCGTGCGCGAGCATTTGGTCGAGTCGCTCCTGCTCGTCGTCGTCGGCGGAGTTGGCGGGATGCTGGTCGGTAGTTGGGGTCTGGATTTGCTGCTCTCGAGCCTGGCGCGCGATTTCATTCCGCGCGGCGACGAGATTGCGCTCAATCTTTCGGTCCTTTGCGCGACCGGCGTGCTCGCTCTGATCACGGGTTTGGTCTTCGGTCTCGTCCCCGCCTGGCGCGCGACGCAAGTGGACGCGATCGAGTCGCTCCGAGACGGGAGCAAAGGCTCGTCGGGCGTGGAGTCGGTGCGTTTGCGCGGCGTGCTCGTCGTCGCCCAGATCGCGCTCACTCTCGTGTTGTTAGTCTGCGCCGGGCTCGTTTGGAAAAGCTTCGGGGCCATCATGCGGGTGAATCCCGGTATGCAGATCGAGAAGACCCTCAGCATGGTGCTGACGCTGGCGCCGACGCAATACGACACCAGCGCGAAACGGAGCGCCTACTACGAGCAGTTGCTGGAGCGGGTGAAAGCGGTGCCGGGGATAGAGGCAGTCGCGTTGACGCATACCATGCCTTTTACCTGGGGAATCCCGGCGAACTTCAGCGTCTACGGCACGCCGGAGGATGCACCGAAACTGCCGCTGACGTTTTACGATTCTGTCAGTCCGTCGTTCTTCCTGGCCATGCGCGTCCCGCTCTTGGCCGGCCGAACGTTTGCGGAAACGGATCAAGCGGACGCGCCGCCAGTCGTGGTGCTGAGCAACTCCGCGGCAAAGAAGTTTTTCCCGGGCGAAAATGCGCTGGGCCGGCGTCTCACGCTTCCGCCCACCACCCGACAAACGCAGCCGCAAGTGCTCGAGGTGATCGGTGTCGTCGGCGACGTGCCGCGCGCGGGCCTGGATGCCGATGCGCCGCTGCAAGCGTACGCGTCGATGAAACAACGCGGGACGCCCTTCGCCACTTTGCTCGTGCGTTCGACGCTACCGGTAGAGTCTATCACGCAGACCACGCAGCGGGCGATTTGGGAGTTCAATCCCGAGCAAAGCATCGCCAACGTGGCCAATGTCCAAACGCTCGTGCAGCGGCGTCTGACGCAGCCGCAATTGTATCTCACGCTTTTTAGTCTCTTCGCGTTGTTGGCGCTGATTCTTGCCAGCATCGGCCTCTATGGCTTGATCGCCTACAGCGTGGCGCAACGGACCCGCGAGTTCGGCATCCGCATCGCGCTCGGAGCCCAGGCGCGCGACGTTTTGCAACTGGTCGTTGGGCAAGGCGCGAAGTTTGCGCTCGTCGGAGTCGTTGTCGGATTGTTCGCGGCGGTCGCGGTGGCGCGCCTGATGGAATCGCTTCTCTTCCGCACCAAAGCCTACGACCCGTTCGTGTTCGGCGCGGTGGTCGTCGTGCTCAGCTTGATCGCAATACTGGCCTCCCTGATTCCCGCGCTCCGCGCGACCAAAGCCGATCCCGTGGAAGCCCTCCGCGCGGAATAACGAGTCATGCAACATCTCCGCTTCGCCTTTCGTCAGCTCCGCAAATCGCCGGGATTCACGATTGTGGCCGTGCTCACGCTCGCGCTCGGCATCGGCGCGAACACCGCGATCTTCAGCGTAGTCAACGCGGTCCTGCTGCGGCCGCTTCCGTATCCGCAACCGGACCGCCTTCTGCATTTGAGCGAAGTCGTCAATGGCGCCGACACGGCAATCGCGCTACCCGATTACGTCGATTGGCGGAACGACAGCAAATCCTTCGAGCAGCTCGCGATCAGTCGGCTGGAATCGCGGAACATTGGCGGCGACGCCGGCAGCGAAGCGGAGCGAATCTCCGTCGCGCATGTGAC
>JBDSNB010000079.1:0-21730 GCA_039915555.1 Chthoniobacterales bacterium
CTCACGGATGCGGATCTCTGCTTCATCACGCAGCAGTCGGGTTCCGGGAATTCTTTTTTTCCGAGCAAGTTACTCGGTTTGCTCGCGCAATCGAAACCGGTCGTGACGGTGGCGGACCCGGAAAGCGAATTGGCGGACGCGGCCGTGACAGGCGGCTTCGGGTTGAACATCGCGCCGGGAAATCCGCAGCAGGTGGCGGAAGTGCTGGACCAATTGGCGAGAGACGCAGAACGGCTGCGCGCTTTTGGTGCGGCGGGGCGCGTTTACGTGGAGCAGTTTGAGAAGACGCACGTTTTCGAGACTTTTTTTCGCGAGCTAGAGACGGTCGCGGCCCGCAATCAGTAGGCCGACCTGGGCGGCACGACGATCTGCGCGCAGGTGCGCAGGATGATGCCGCACTCGAGCGAGAGATTCCAGTTCTCGAGATACTCGATGTCGCAGGCGACGCGTTTTTCGATGTCGGAATTGCTGCGCGCTTCGCCGCGGAAACCGCGCACTTGGGCGAGGCCGGTGATGCCGGGTTTGACGAAGGCGCGGACGTTGTAGTTCGCCATGAACTGCGAGAACTGGTGGTTGTGCTCGATCAAGTGCGGACGCGGGCCGACGATGCTCATGTCGCCGCGGAGCACGTTCCAAAATTGCGGGATCTCGTCGATGCTGAGTTTGCGGAACCATTTTCCGAACGGGTAAATGCGGTCGTCGCCCCGCGAGGCTTGACGGGCGACCTCGTGGTTATCCGCGCGCATGGTGCGAAATTTCAAGATGGCGAAGCGGCGGTTTTGCATGCCGGCGCGGGTCTGGACGTGAAAGAGCGGGCCGGGTGATTGAAAACGCTGGGCTAGCCAAACGAGCCCGGCGAGGAGTGGGAACACAACGAGCATGACGGGGAGCGCGATCGCGATGTCGATCGTGCGTTTGACGACGCGGTTGAGAGGATTCTCGAGCGGCTCTTCGCGCAGACCGATAAAGCGGAAGCCGTCGTCTTCGAAGTGGGTGACCGGGTGGCGAAGTTTTTCCTCAAGATCGCTCAGGATCAAGAGGCGAATGCCGAGCTGGTCGCACGCCCGGATGATGTTGCGATTGACCTCGGTGAAGAGCGGGAACTCGAGCAGGATCACTTGCGTGATGCCGTGTTCGCGCACGACGCGATCCACTTCGTCGCAGGTTCCGAGGACACGGATGCCTTCCTCGGTTTTCTCCATCGTTTCGTCGGTGAGGAGACCGATGGTGCGCAAACCGATCTCGGATTTGCGCCGCAGCCAGCCGCTCAGTTCGCGTGTTTTTGCCGAGGTGCCGATCAGAAGTGTCTTTTCGAGGCGTTCACCTTGGAAGATGCCGCGGGCGAGAAATTCCGGGAGGTAATGATGCGAAAAGAGAAGGGTGATATAGAGCCAGGGGACGAAGTTGAAGAAAAAGACGCGCGAGATGAAGGCGTCCTTCGCCGCCACGAGATAGACGATGAGGGTGATGACGCTGGCCAGGGTCTGCCGGAGGGCGAGCCGGTGTTGGCGGAGGAGTTCGTTCTGGAGGAGATAATTTTTTGAGCCGTCGCCGCTGATGGCTTCGAGGGCCATGCCGAGAATGAGGAGGAAGCAGTAGATGCTGTATCGGCGCCACGTCATCTGGCCGCCATCGGAATAGAAGGTGACCATGATCCAGACCCCGACCCAAAAGAGCACCGCGACGAGCAGGAGCTGGCAGAGGAGGAAAAGGCGGTAGAGCCCTTCCGTGCGTTGCGTGACCATGGTTATGCCTCGCTGGCTGGGACGAGAGTACGCGATGGCCGCGCGGCTTCAACTCGTGGTAATAGGGGTGGTCGCATGGTGGTTTCCGCCGGAAATTCGGATTGCTTCCTCCAGCCAGCTAATCCCATACCATTGGTCCGCACGTTCACCCCATGACTGAGGCAATACAACCGTCCCACCTGCCGCCCAAGCGCAAGCCGACCCCGCAATTTACCTGGGAGGATGTGGCGATCGCGGCCCTCCCGGTGCTGGCCTGTTTTCTCGGGGGCGCGACCGAGAAATGGGCGGAAGGAATCATCGTGGCGGTGCTGGGCGTGATGGTGATGGTGAATCCGCCGCGCTTCTCGCTGGGGTGGAAGTTCCACATTCTTCTCTTCGCTCTCGTCGCCTGCGCCGGATCCGCCTTTCTGCCCGCCGAGTGGTTTTTCCAACCCGCCTGGCGGCAGGCACTCACGAACGATTTCGCGATCGACCTGCCGCGCACCCTCTCGCCGCAGCCGTGGGTGACGAGCGGGGCGTTGTTGAGTTTTTTGGCGGGGCTGTGCTGGTTTTATTACGTCGCCGGTCAGGATGTGGAAATCCGGGCCGCCCGGCGGCAGCTGCGCATTTTTGGGTGGGGCGTGATCCTGCTCGCGGGTCTCGCGGTGTTGCTTTACCTGCGGCATATCTCATTGCCGTTCTGGCACAACTCGCGGGGTTTCGGGCCGTTCCCGAATCGAAACCAGACGGCCAATCTCCTCGGGCTGGCGTCGATCGTGATCGTGGCCTGCGGGCACGATGAGATTCGGCGCGGGAAGAAGGGTTGGATCTTCTGGCTGGCGGGCTTGGGCGTGGTGATAGCCGGGATTGTGTTAAATTTCTCGCGCGCCGGGATCGGTTTGCTCGTAGTGGGCTGCGGGCTCTGGCTGGCGGTGCTGGTGTGCCGCTCGGGGTCGACGGCGCGGATCGCGATCGGCGCGTCTGCCTTGCTGGCGTTGCTCACTTCGCTCCTGCTTTTCGGCGGGCAAACCGTGGAACGCTTCAACTTGCGCGGCACGGGCAGCAGCTTTTCGACCGACTTTCGCTGGCTGATTTTCGAGGACGCGTTGGAGCTCATCCGTTCTTCGCCGTGGCCGGGACTCGGATTGGGGAATTTCGAACCGGTCTTCGCCATCTTCCGGAACGCGTCGCTCGTGCAGGCGCGCGCGCTTCATCCGGAGAGCGATTGGCTCTGGCTTTGGGCGGAGATGGGCTGGGTGAGCGTGGTGCTGGTGCTGGCCGGAGTCGTCATGCTGGCCTGGCGGGCGTTTCCGTTCGTCGAAGGGACTAACCAGTGGTTCCGGCTCGCGGCCTTGATCGCCGGTTTGCTTTCCGCGGTCCACGGGATGTTCGATGTGGCGGGGCATCGCGTCGGGAGCGCGTACGCGGGCGTCTTTCTTTTTGCGCTCGCCTTGCGCCGGCCGTTGCGCACGCCGGTCGGCTACGGGTTGCTCTATTTTTTCCGGGGTGCGGGGTTCCTGCTTTTCGTTCTCGGGATGACGTGGGTCGTGGCGACGTATCGCGCGCTGCCGCTGCCGGGCGGAATCGGCGTGGATGTGGAACGCCATCTCGCGACGACCGCGAATGTGGGCCGCCAGTTTAACGACACGATCGCGCACGCGAACCGCGGCTTGCAGTGGGCGCCGCTCGATTGGCAACTCTACTTCCTGCGTGCACTCGGCGCCGTGGGCGCGAAACGTCCGCCCGGTGAAGCGTTGGCCGATTTCCGGCGCGCGCGTTTTCTGGAGCCGAACTCGTTTGAGGTTCCGTATCAGGAAGGAGTGGCCTGGATGACACGTGAACCGGTGCTCGCAGTCACGGCCTGGCGGGAGGCGTTGCGTCGCGCGGGTCCGCAGCGGGCCGAGCTTTACAACCGGATGCTTTCCGATGCCTCGCAGTTCAGCCCCGAGGTGAAACGGATGCTGGAGGATTTCGGAGGTGGCCAGCGCGACCTGGCGTTGGCGTATCTCGAACGCGCGCGCGACGCCGATTTTGCCGCAGCGCTCCAACGCCTGCTCCAGCACGATCCCGATCTCGCTGCGTTTACCGCGGAAGAACGCGAGCGCGTGTTTCTTCTCTGGTCGGAACGCGGGAATTTGGAGGCGTTGGACGCCTACCTGCAGGCGAGACCCGAGATGCTGACGGCCGGCTGGCGCGGGATCGCGAAACAACGTGCGAGCAAAGGCGCCTTCCGCGGCGCGTACGAACTCACGCAGCGCTTCGGCGCGCGCCCGGCGCTTCCACAAAACACGGATGGTGGCCGCTCCGTCGAGGATTTGCAGAAAGCCGTCTTTGGCGACCCGAACGACTACCAGGCCGCCTTCACGCTCTACGAACGTCAACGCACCGCGGGCCAGCGCGACGACGCGCTCAATACCCTGCGTCGGATGACCGGAGTGCGCACCGCGCCGCCGTATTTCCATTTCCTGGAAGCCGAGGCGTGGGCGGAGAAAGAAGATTGGGAACGCGCGTGGAACGCCTGGGAAGCCTTCGCGGGAGAGGGCAAATTGTAGGGGAAGCTGTTAGCCTCCCCTACCGTTTCTCGAGCGCAGCTTGCGCGGCGGCGAGGCGAGCGATCGGGACGCGGAACGGACTGCAACTGACGTAATCCAACCCAAGGCGATGGCAGAATTTCACGCTGTCGGGGTCGCCACCATGTTCGCCGCAAATGCCGAGCTTGATCTTCGGTCGACTGCGCCGGCCTTTTTCCACCGCGATCTCCATGAGCTGACCAACGCCGCTCTGGTCGAGCGTGGCGAAGGGGTTCTTTTTGAAGATATCGTTCTCGACGTAAGGCATGAGGAAATTGCCCATGTCGTCGCGGCTGATGCCCATCGCCATTTGCGTGAGATCGTTCGTGCCGAAGCTAAAGAACTCGGCGCTCTCGGCCACTTCGTCCGCGGTCAATGCGCCGCGCGGGACTTCGATCATGGTGCCGACGAGATAATCGAACTTCACTTTCTTCGCCGTCATCACTTCCTCGGCGACGCGATGCACGATTTCCGCCTGGAGATCGAATTCTTTTTTGAACCCGACGAGCGGAATCATGATCTCGGGCTTGACCTTGATCTTCTTTTTCGCGACTGCGGCCGCGGCTTCGAAAACGGCCCGCGCCTGCATCTCGGTGATCTCGGGATAGGCGATCCCCAGCCGGCAACCGCGATGGCCGAGCATGGGATTGAATTCGTGCAGTTGCGCGACGCGCATCTGAATGAATTCGACTTTGATTCCGAGTTTGCGCGCGAGATCGAGCTGCTGCTCTTTCGCGTGCGGGAGGAACTCGTGCAGGGGCGGATCGAGGAAACGGATGGTGGCCGGGTAGCCTTTGAGCGCTTTGAAAATACCGATGAAATCTTCGCGTTGATAAGGCAACAGCTTGGCGAGCGCTTTCTTCCGGTCGGCGAGATTGGCGGCCAGAATCATCTCGCGCATGGCGTCGATGCGGTTGCCCTCAAAGAACATGTGCTCGGTGCGGGTGAGGCCGATGCCGACCGCGCCGAAGGCGAGCGCGTTGCGGGTTTGCTCGGGGTTATCGGCATTGCAACGGACATCGAGACGCGAGGCTTGCGTGCACCAGGTCATGAGCTGGTTGAAGGCTTTGAATTTCTCCGTCTTCTGCGCCGCCTTGTCGTTCTCCAGCGTGCCGGTAATGATCTCGCTCGGCGCGGTGGCAAGCTGGCCGGCGTAAACGGTCCCGTCCGACCCGTCGATCGAAAGGAAATCGCCTTCCTTGAAAACTTGTTTGCCGACCGTGACCGTCTTTTTGGCGTAATCGATTTGCAACGCGGCCGCGCCGCAGATGCACACTTTTCCCATCTGCCGCGCGACCAGCGCAGCGTGCGACGAGACGCCGCCGCGCGCGGTGAGAATACCTTCCGCCGCGATCATGCCGCGCAAATCTTCGGGGCTGGTTTCGTTGCGCACGAGCAACACCTTTTCGCCCTTCTCCGCGGCGGCCGCAGCGCGATCGGCGTTTAGATAAATCTTACCGGAAGCCGCGCCGGGACCAGCGGGCAGACCGCTGGCAATCGCTTTCGCTTTCTTTACTTCAACGACATCGAAGATGGGCGCGAGGAGCTGGTCGAGTTGATCGGCCGGATTACGTTTCACCGCGGTTTTCCAATCGATCAACTTCTCCTTGAACATGTCCATGGAGAACTTGAGCGCGGCCGCGGCAGTGCGTTTGCCGTTGCGCGTCTGGAGCATGAAAAGTTTCCCGTCCTGGATGGTGAACTCGACGTCCTGCACATCTTTGAAATGCTTCTCCAGCGTAGCTCGCACTTTAAGCAGTTCCGCGTAGCTCTTCGGCATCAGCTTCTTTAACTCGATCACGGGCTGCGGTGTGCGCACGCCAGCGACGACGTCTTCGCCTTGCGCATTGATCAAAAATTCACCGTAGAATTCGTTCACGCCGTTCGCCGGGTTGCGCGTAAACGCGACGCCGGAACCGGATTTTTCGCCGGTGTTTCCGTAGACCATCGCTTGCACATTGACGGCCGTGCCCCATTCCTGCGGGATGTTGTACTTCCGGCGATAAACGATCGCGCGGTCGTTCATCCACGAACTGAAAACCGCGCCGGCCGCGCCTTGCAATTGATCCCACGGATCGTTCGGGAACGCCTCGCCGGTGCGCTCTTTGATCAGCGTTTTGAAACGCGCGACGAGCGCCTGGTAATCGGACGCCTTGAGCTTCGAATCGTCGATATCGTGCTGTCCGTAGGTCTTGTCTTTGTAGTGCTCGATCGTCTCTTCGAATGGATCGTGGTCTTCGCCTTCGCGTTTTTGCACGCCCATCACGACGTCGCCATACATCTGGATGAAACGGCGGTAGCAATCCCACGCGAACCGCTCGTTCTTCGTCGCCGCGACGAGTGCTTTCACGGATTCGTCGTTCAACCCGAGATTCAGGATCGTGTCCATCATGCCGGGCATGGAATCGCGCGCGCCGGAACGGACCGCGACGAGCAGCGGCATCTTCGTGGTGTCGCCAAATTTTGTGCCCATGATCCGCTCCATGTTGCGGACGCCCGCTTCGATCTGCGACTGCAGCTCGGGCGGGTAGGTCTTCTTCTGCTTGTAAAAGTAGGTGCAGACTTCGGTCGTGATCGTGAACCCGGGAGGCACCGGCAATCCGATACGCGTCATCTCCGCGAGGTTCGCGCCTTTGCCGCCGAGGAGCGGTTTCATTTTTCCGCCGCCATCCGCTTTGCCGGCGCCGAAGTTGTAGACGTAACGGTGCGCTTTCGCGCGCTTGGTTTTTGACGGGGCGGGCCGCGCCGCGGGAGATTTTTTGCTCGTTGCCATAGGAAATCCGGCGCTCAGGGCCGGAGTGCGCAAGCTATAGGAGGGCCCGGAGGTGTCAACGAAACCGCCCTCCGAGCGAGCGATCCTCAGTAATAATTCGGGATGTTCTGGCCGAGGACGATATCGCGCCGGCCCATCCAGATGCCGGCCTCGTTCTTCTCCAGCGAGATGATGCCGCTGCCGCCGCGTTTTTCCTCTTTCGCGCGTTCGCTGGCGGTGAGAAGCGGATCGTCCTCGAAACGATACTCGTCGATGTAATACTCATTTTTGCCCGGCTCTTTGATCGTGGGATGAATGTGCGCCGGGGTGGTTCCTCCCGGATAGGGCGCCGGGCGGATGGTGCGGAAACGATATCGCCCCGTCTCATCGGTCCTGACCCAGCCGCGAAAACGCCCGTGGCGCAGACCGGCTTTCTGTTCGGCGGCGGGCGCGTAGAGGCCCCGCGTGTCAGTGTGGTAGAGATAGAGAATCACGTCCGCGGCCGGGGCTTTGCCATCGCGCTGATAGATCACGCCATCGATCTCCAAGGGCTCGCCCTCCTCACCCTTCCGAGGAAATTTCGTTTCGGGACCCAGCGTGCCCGGCATGCCTTCGAACATCAGACGGCAGCCATCGCATCCTCCGCCGATGAACTTTCCGCCGGACGAAGAAGAAACCGTGAGCGAGAGTGTAAGGCCGGCCAAAATTCCGGCAGCCAGGAAGCGGGAGTAGTGAAATGCGCTCTGCTTAAAGAAGCCCGCCGCGGGCGATCTCATGTGGTCGGCACCGCCAGTACTTCCGCGATCGCGGCGCGAAATTCCTCCACGCCAGTGCTGGGAACGATGATCGTGTTGCGGCGACCGTGCGCTTCCTCGGTGATGCGCAGGAACTTGCCACGATCGTTCTCGCGTAACTCCACATGGAAGTGTTTTCGCTCAATTTGTAGCTGCTTCGCCTCGATGAGGTTATCCATACCTAACTTGCAGGTCAGGATAGGGAAGGAGAGGAAGCGTGGGAAGACAAATTCTCGACCACCATCCATCCCGGCGGTGCGCGCCGCGGAAGACCTAGCGTCTTGGGCGTCGTGCCGCTCGAGCCGGCTTGGAATCGGCGATCGCAAAGTCGACCTGGCGTTTGAAGACATCCACTCGCGCCACGTGCACCTGTAGTTGGTCGCCGACCGCGAAGCGCCGTCGGGATTGCCGGCCGATCAAACTGCGCTGGGGCGCGCTGTAAACATAGAAATCGTCCGTGAGCGCGGAGATGTGGATCATGCCGGTGAGAAGCACGTCGGGCAGCTCGACGCTGAGACCGAAGTTTTTCACGTCGAGCACCGAGGCGCGGAAAACTTGCGGATCTTTCGCGTCGATCTGGCGTTGGAAGAATTCGAGCTTCTTCATTTTTACCGCGTCGCTTTCCGCTTCCGCGGCGGTGCGCTCGGTGGTGGAGATGTGCTCGGCGATGGAGGAGATGCGGCCGGCTTCGATCCGCGCGCGACCTTTGAAGTTGCGATCGGCGAGGGCGCGATGCACGACCAGATCGGCGTAGCGACGGATCGGGCTCGTGAAATGGGTGTAGTTGTTTTTCGCGAGCCCGTAGTGGCCGAGCGGTTGCGGCGCGTAGCGCGCGCGCTTCAGGCTTTTCAGCAGCCCGATTTTTAGCGCCTGTTCCTCGGGCTTCCCGCGGAAGGAGGCGAGCAAGCGTTGGAGTTCTCGCCGCTGCGTAAGGTCGCCGGCCTTGTAGTTGTAGCTCAAGACCAACTCGCGGTATTCGGCCAGCTTGTCCGGCTCCGGATCCTCGTGCACGCGATAGACCGTGGGGATGAGGCGGTTTTTCAATTCCAGCGCGACGGCTTCGTTGGCCGCGAGCATGAATTCCTCGATCAGCTGATGCGATTCGTCGTTCTCGATTCGTTCCAGTTGAATGGGTTTGCCTTCGCCATCGAGGCGCACCTTCACCTCCGGGAAATCGAGATCGAGCGAGCCGTGCTCGAAGCGTTTCTTGCGCAGGAAAGAAGCGAGTTCCCAGGCGACGTGCAGGCGTTCGCCCAACTGCCCCTTCGGCGGCGCCTGCAGGATGGCGTAGGCTTCTTTGTAGGTGAGCCGCCGCGCGCTGCGGATGACGGTGCGGGCGAAACGATAATTCCGCGCGCCCCCATCTTTTCCAAACTCGATGAAAACGGAATGCGCCAGCCGATCGACGTCTGGCCGCAGGCTGCAAACGCCGTTGCTCAAACGCTCGGGCAACATCGGGATGACGCGATCGGGAAGATAAACGCTGTTGCCGCGCTTGAGCGCTTCCCGATCGAGCGCGCTGCCGGGCGCCACGTAGGCCGCCACGTCGGCAATGTGCACGCCAAGTTTCCAGCCGCCGCTGTTCAGGCGCTCCACGTTGATCGCGTCGTCGAAGTCGCGCGCGTCATCGGGATCGATCGTGACGATAAACTGGCCGCGCAGATCTTCGCGCCCGTCGGACGCCGAGGTTTCGACGGTTTCGGGAATGTGTTCCGCTTCGTCCATGACGGCGCGCGGAAACTCGAGCGGCAGGTGATATTTCCGAATGATCGAGAGCATGTCGATGCCGGGCGCGCCGCTCGGCCCGAGCACTTCCACGATTTCGCCTTCGGGATTCACGTGGCGCGATTCCCAGGCATCGAAACGGACCACGACTTTGTCGCCCACGCGCGCGCCGGGCTTCTTCTTAGCCTGGCCGACGTAGATGTTGTGCACGATGCGCGGATCGTCCGGCACGACGTAGAAGAAGTTCTTCGAATGCTGGAGCGTGCCGACGAGCGTGTCGTGGGCCCGTTGCAGAATGCGGATGATCCGGCCTTCGGGTCGCGCGGCGCCGCCTTTGGCGCGGGCGTATTGCTCGTCGCGCGTGATCCGGGCCACGACGCGATCGCCATGCATGGCCGTGCCGGTGTTCTGCGCGGCAATGAAAAGATCCTGCTCGCCGGGTTTGTTTTCCTGCGTGAGGAAGGCGTAGCCCGCCTGATGCACGTGAAGCAGGCCCGTGACGAGATCGGCTTCGGACGGCAGGACGTAGCGATTCTTCCGGATGCGCGCGATTTCGCCGACGCGTTCGAGGTCGCGCAGCGTTTCATTGAGATTCATCCGCACCCCACTCTTGCGGCCGAGCGCTTTGGCGAGTTCGACCTTGTCGAGCGGCCGGTATTTCGGCGCCCGCATCAAGGCCAGGATTTGCTGCTTCAGGTCCTCGCTCGTTTTCATTGTGGCTCTTTCCTTCTAGGGGCAGAACCACCCGATGTCATGTCCACGTTTCGGTGGGCCGGCCAGGATGGAGAGGCTGAAAGCCCGCTGGCCAAGTCAGCCTGGAAGCGCTGACTTCCGTCCCGCAGGGCGCGGCCTACACGTCGAATAACGATCAACGTATGATAGTCTCATTCGCATGCCCCTTTGGAAGATCGCCGATCGCACGATCGATTTTCGCGACGGTGCGATGCTGATGGGCGTGCTCAATGTCACGCCGGATTCGTTCTCGGATGGCGGTCAGTTTTTCGACGTGGACGCAGCGGTAACACAAGGCTTGCGCATGGCGGCCGACGGCGCGCGTATGATCGACATCGGCGGCGAGTCCACTCGGCCGGGCGCGGACGCAGTGACGGAAAGCGAAGAGTTGCGACGGGTCCTCCCGGTGATTGAAAAATTACGCGCCGCGGAGACGACGGCCTGGCTCTCGATCGACACCTCGAAGGCGGCGGTGGCGCGGCAGGCTTTGGACGCGGGTGCGCAGATTATTAACGACATCACCGGTGGCGCAGGCGATCCGGCGATGATGCCGCTGGCGGCGGAACGCGGAGCGGGTTTCATTATCATGCACATGCAGGGCGCGCCGCGCACGATGCAGAGCGCGCCGCAGTACGATGATGTGGTCGCGGAAGTGCGGGATTTTTTTCGACAACAATATGCGCGCGCCCTAGACTGCGGCATCGACTCCATGGCGATTGCGTTCGATCCGGGGATCGGGTTCGGAAAAACTTTGCAGCACAATCTTGCGCTGCTGCGCCACCTGCCGGAGTTGCGCATGCATGATCGGCCGCTCGTCGTCGGGGTTTCGCGGAAATCTTTCCTCGGGAAAATAACCGACACGCCGGAGGTGGCGGATCGTCTCGTGCCGACGGTCGCGCTGACCGCGCTGTTGCGGGAGCGGGGCGCGGATGTCATGCGGGTGCACGACGTGAAGGAAAATTTTGCTGCCTTGCGCACGGCGGAAGCTCTTTTGGAGGACGCGCCATGATGCAGCAAATCCTCCAGCTCTGGCTCGAAAAGTGGCGGGGACTTTTTGAGATTTTGCTTCTGAGCGTGGGGATTTATTACGGCTATCTCTACTTCCGCGGGACGCGCGGCGCGAAGGTGTTGACCGGGCTGGCGATCGTTTTTCTGACGCTCACGCTGATCTCGCAGATGCTGAACCTGACGGTGATCGGCTGGATTGTGCGGAGCTTTTCCGTCTTTCTGGCGGTGGCGCTGGTGGTGATTTTCCAACCGGAGCTGCGGCGCGGCCTGGCGGCACTCGGCGGGCATCCCATTTTTTCCCTAACGAGCGAGAAACGCGAAACGGTGCACGATATTGCGGAGGCAGTATCGCAGCTCGCGAACAAGCAATTCGGCGCGCTGATCGCGATCGAGCGCGACACGTCGATTCGCGTTTACGAAGAAACGGGGGTGGCATTGGATTCCGTTTTCTCGGTCGAGCTGATGCTCACCCTTTTCCATCCGAAGAGCGCGCTGCACGATGGCGGGGTCGTGATGCGCAACGGCCGGATCGCCGCCGCGGCTTGCATTTTCCCCGTCAGCCAGCGCGAGACGCTGGACCGCAGCCTCGGCCTCCGTCATCGGGCGGGACTCGGGATTACGGAGGAATCGGACGCCATCGCGGTGATTGTCTCGGAAGAGACGGGCGGAATTTCGATCTGTCATCGGCGGCGGATCGAACGCAATTTTACGCCGGAGAGTTTCCGGAAACGAATCAGCGAACTGTTATTGCAAGGCCCCTATGAAGAAAAGGATTCTGAGGAATTGGCGCGCGAAGTTGATCTCCCTCCTGCTCGCGACAACCCTCTGGTACCTCATCAAAAAGAACGTGGGCACGACACCCTCACTGTTTGATTTTTCGACCAACCAGGAAACGGTCGAGCGGCGCTAACGTTCCTTGCGACGCATCGGCCTGGCTAGATGCGACTTCCTAGCGCAAAAACCGCGCGAGATTTTCTTCCTCCCAGCGGCGCGCTCGGCGGTAGCTGGGATACAAGCGTTCGCGGCGGTTAAATTCCTCGGTGTGCACCCGGCGCCGTCCGCTGGCGTCGATCTCATCGGGCACGACCGAGTGGAGCATTTCGTGGTAGAGCACGTATTGCAGAAACCAAAGGGGGACGAACGGCTGATCGAGGCGCGGGTTGATTCGGATGATGCGGTCCTCTTCCTGGATCGTGCCGAAGACGAAATATTCTTTGGGGCGCCGCTTTGTCCGGCGACCCCAGACGACTTTGTAACCGCGCAGCCGGCTGCGAAAATGGCGGGCGTTCAGACGGTCGAAAATTTCGCGCAAATCGAAATACCGCCCCTCGTGCTCCAGATTGAGCTGCTGCTGCATGGGCAGCCGCGGGTGCGCCTGTTTTCGCTTTGTTTTGTTCGCCATCTCGTTTTCGCTTGCTTGCCTAACGAATAGTTTAGGCTTCTTCGAGGGGCTGACAAGAATGTGGATTAATTATTTTTAACCTCTGTCTTAAACGGCATCAATTGAGTTGGTTATGATTAACTTGGAACACGGGAAAGGGCCATTGTGGCTCATTAAATCCCCCTAGATTTTCTGATTCTGCGGCCAGCAGGTGGATTCACTGCCCATAATTTGCTTACCGTGCTGCTGCCGGAGATTTACCCGCCAGCGAATATGCCTATATTCAGCGCCGACGCGGCTCGCCCGCCACCACCAGCCGCGCGCAATTCCTTTCCTTTATGACTCCGTTTCTTCGAAAACTTCTCGGACTCAATTGGCTGCTGCTCACCAACATGCTCGCGCTCGCCATTTTCGGGGTGATCGCGGTCTACAGCGCGACCTACATGCGGCAGGACACGATCGCGGCCGAGTTTTGGCGCAAGCAGGCGAATTGGGTCGCGGTGGGCTTCATCGCTTTCATGGTCACAAGCTTGATCGATTACCGGTGGGTGAAATGGGGAGCGTTGCCGATGTATCTCGCCGGTCTCGTTTTTCTCATTCTGACGCGTTTTATCGGTACGAAGGTTTACGGAGCGCGCAGTTGGCTGCATCTGGGGCCGATTAATTTCCAGCCGGCGCAGCTCGCGATCATCGCGGGCATCATGGTCTTGGCGTTGTTCCTCAGTCAGTACCGAGAGATGCATCCTATGATGCGGCTCGCGTTATGCGGCGCCATCGTGGCCGCGCCTTGTCTCCTCATCATGATGCAGCCCGATTTGGGAATGACGATGATTTGGGGGCCCGTTTTAATGGCGCTGCTTTTCGTGGGCGGAATTCCGATCCGCTATCTGATTTGTATCGTTTTGATCGTGGCCTCATTGCTGCCGCTGGCCTACAACCTCGGGCTGAAAAGTTATCAGAAGGAACGCATCATCGCGTTTGTGAATCCCGAGATCGACAAGCAGGGCTCGGCTTGGGCGATCAATCAATCGCTCATCGCGATCGGCTCCGGCGGCTGGTCAGGGAAAGGCTTCAAAGCGCCGAATACGCAGATCGAGCTCGGCTTCCTGCCCGCCACCGCGGTCCACAATGACTACATCTTTTCCGCGATCGGCGAGCAGTGGGGCTTTGTCGGCGGCGCGTTTCTGCTGGGCGCCTTCGCATTGCTTCTCTTGACGTGTCTTTTCGTGGCCTTCTGCGCGGGGGACCAATTTGGGTTGCTCCTCGCCATTGGAATCACCGCGCTCATCTTCACCCACATTTTTCAAAACGTCGGCATGACCATCTCGATGCTCCCGATCACTGGTGTCCCGTTGCCGCTCATCAGCTACAGCGGATCGTTCGTGCTCATGATTATGTTTGGTCTCGGGATCGTGAACAGTGTCTGGGTGCATCGGAAGGCCAACGTGATTTAGTGCTCTGCCAGAATTTTTTTAACCGCCGATTACGCAGATGCCGCAGATAAAACAGAAACCTCTCCCCATCTGCGTGATCCGCGTCATTTGTGGTTAGCCTCGGGTCTCCATGGAGAGCGATTATAAAGTTAAGCTCGAGATCTTCGAGGGTCCGCTCGATCTCCTGCTCTATTTGATCAAGCGCGACGAGCTCGACATTCACGAGATTTCGCTCGAACGGATCACGCGCCAATACCTCGAGTATCTCCAGGCGTTCAAGGAGTTGAACATCGATGTCGCGGGCGAGTTCGTGGTCATGGCCGCGAACTTGATCTATTTGAAAAGTCGCAGCCTGCTTCCGGTCGATCAGCAGCCCCCGGAGGAGGATGCCGAGGAAGACGATCCGCGCTGGGATCTGATCCGGCAGTTGATTGAGTACAAGAAATTCAAGGAAGCCGCGGCGCAGTTGCAGACGCGGCAGCTGGAGCAGGAGCGCATTTTTGTGCGCGAACCGGGTGGCCTCGAGCCCGCGTTCGCGGTCCCGTTGCCACTGGGAGAGGTCGGAATTTTCCAATTGATCAACGCCTTCCAGGCCGTCCTCAAGCGCATCGCCGCGCGCGAAGATTTGCAGGAGATTTTCGGCGAGCACTACACGGTTTCGGACAAGATTGAGTGGATCCTGCAGCGCGTGGCGGACGGCGTGCCGTTGCGTTTTTCCGAACTCTTCGCTTCCATGGCTTCGCGCGTGGAGATCGTGGTCACGTTTCTCGCCTTGCTCGAGCTCATCCGGTTGCGCCAGGTCAGTACGCGGCAGGCGGATCCGTTTGCCGAAATCGAACTTGCCGCCGTGGCCGCGTAGCGCGATGCCGCGGATCTTGATTGCGGGTTGCGGCTACGTCGGCGCGGCGACGGCGGATCTTTTCCATCATCAAGGGTGGGACGTGGAAGGCTGGACCGCATCGCCAGACTCGGCGGCGGCCTTGCAGGCGAAGCCATATCCAGTGCGCGCGGTCGATCTCACCGATCGCACAGCGATCAAGCGAGCCGCGGGAGCGTTCGATGCGGCGGTGCAATGCGCCAGTTCGCGCGGCGGCGGCAGCGAGGCTTACCGCAAGATTTACCTCCAGGCGGCCGAGCAACTCCGCGCCGCGTTTCCGCAAGCGCTCTTGCTCTTCACCAGCAGCACGAGCGTTTACGCGCAGACGGATGGCGAATGGGTCACGGAAGAAAGCGCGGCCGAGCCCGCACATGAGACCGGTCGCGTTTTGCGCGAAACGGAAGAGCTGGTGCTCGGCGGTGGTGGAATCGTCGCGCGCCTGGCGGGCCTTTATGGTCCCGGTCGTTCGGCGTTACTCGATAAATTCCTCGCTGGCACCGCGGTCATCGGGCCCGATGCGGAACGATTCGTTAATCAAGTTCATCGCGATGATGCGGCGGCTGGGCTTTTCCTTCTCGTGCAGCTAGGCCTGACCGGGCAAGCGGACGGGCCACGCCTCTTCAACATTTCCGGCAACCACCCGATCTCGCAGCGCGCCTGTTACGAATGGCTGGCTGAGCGCCTGGCGCGCCCCGTGCCTCCCGCCAGTTCCACGGCGCCCCTCCGCCGTCGCGGGAACAGTAACAAACGTGTGAGCAGCGCCCGCCTCCACGCGCTCGGCTGGACGCCGCGTTACCCGACCTTTCAGAGCGCGATGGCGGAGAGCATTCTCCCAGCGCGTCCCGTCTGACGCAGCGGTGCCCCCATCGGTATGGAAGCTGCTCGGAAAGGGAAATGCGTCAGATCAAATTCACCGGCCGCGAAGCGAACATCGTGCGCGCGATTGGATTCACCGAGCCGGTGACAGGTGTGGAGATTCAGGAATTCACCCGCATGGAAGCAGAGGATGTGACCGACGCGTTGAATAGTCTAATCTCCGCCGGCTTTGTCGAGAGCGTGCCTTATCGCGAACAGATCGAGATGGCCGCCATGCCGGGCACGATGTTCGAGCTCAACCCGGGTTACGTGCACGAGATCAAGGCGGCGTTCAATCGTCGCTAGCGCGCAGCTTCGGCGCTCACCGCCTTCGCGGCGGAAGCAGTGAGGGTGCTGCGTTCGCCGAAAAGTTGGCGGATCACTTCTTCGACCGGCAACTCCTGCACATTGATGTCGGTGACCTGGCAGTTTTCGAGCAATTGACGACAGGTTTCGGTGACTTTCGCGCGTGGCACCTTTAGTTGCACCGAGGCCGGCGTCTGCGCCATCACTTCGCCGAAGGTCGCGAAGTTCCGTTCCGCCGGTTCGGCAAACGTCAGGCTCAGAATCTTAAAGCCCGAAAAACGATCGATAATCTGGCTGAGCGGCCCATCGAAAAATATTTTGCCGTGATCGATGATGATGACGCGGTGACACAGTTCCTCGATGTCCTGCATGTAATGACTGGTCAGCATGGTCACGATTTTGTGCTCGCGATTGTAGACGCGCAGAAATTCACGGACGCGTTTCTGGCTCACGACATCCAGTCCGATTGTCGGTTCATCGAGAAAGAGGACGCGCGGTTCATGGATGAGCGCGGAGATGAGTTCCATCTTCATCCGCTCGCCTAACGAAAGCTCGCGCACCATCACGTTCATCTTGTCCTCCACCTCGAGTAGCTCGCTCAACCCGCCCACGACTTTCTTGAACCGCGCGCGTTCGATCCCGTAGATCGCGCGATTAAGCTCGAGCGATTCCTGCGCGGGCAAATCCCACCAGAGCGCGTTCTTTTGCCCCATGAGGAGCGCGAACTGGCGCTTCATCTCGTTGCGTCGCTCCCACGGCACGAAGCCAAGCACGCGCGCCTCGCCCGCGGTCGGATTCAGCAACCCCGAGAGCATCTTCAAAACGGTCGTTTTGCCCGCGCCATTCGGTCCGAGAAAGCCGACCAGTTCCCCTTCCTCGATCGTGAAAGAGATATCGTCCGCCGCGCGCGTCTCGTCGTATTTCCGCCGCAGCAATCCCTTGAGCGAGCCGCGCAACCCGCTCTCTTTTTTATAGGTCCGGTAAACCTTCGTGAGCCCACGCGTTTCGATCATGCTCATGGCCTATGCTAGAGTCGTTGCCAGACAAATGAAAACTGGCGAGGTATCGTGGGCGCGGATGGAGGAGAGCATCGAAAAAGTTTGGCGCCGTTTGCTGCGGGCCGCGGCGGCGTTACGCGCGGCTGGGGTGCCCTACGCAGTGGTAGGCGGAAACGCCATTGCTGCCCGGGTCTCGCGCGTGGATGAGGCGGCGGTTCGGAACTCGCGCGCTGTGGATCTCCTCGTGCGGCGAGAGGATTTCGCGCGCATCCGTGTGGTCCTGGAGGCGGCTGGTTTTGTTTATCGTCAGTTGAGTGCGCTCGGCCGCCCCGGGAGAATGGACGTCTTTCTCGAAACTGGGGACGGGAAAGTCCGGGACGCGCTTCATATCATTTGGGCGGCCGAGAAGGTTACGGCCGAGAGCCCGGAGGCCGCGCCCTATCCCGTCGGTGCCGAGGAAAGTGGCGGATTCGCCTTGCTTCCGCTGGAGCCTCTCGTCCGCATGAAACTCTCTTCGTTTCGTGACAAAGATCGTGTGCATCTGCGTGACCTGCTCGAGGTCGGCCTGATTGATCAGAGTTGGGTGGAGAAACTGCCCGCGGCGCTGGCGGAGCGGCTGCACGTTATTCTCGACGACCCTTTCGGTTAACAGATGCCGCGCTCACGCGGCGTTCGGTTGCGCGCGCCCGGAAGGTTTCTTCAGCAGCGGTAACACTTTCTCCACTAACGCGTCGGCCGTCAGGCCGTGCTTCTGGCGCAGGATCGGGATGGTGCCGTGCTCGATGAATTGATCGGGCCAGCCGATCCGCACGACCGGCGTGTGGATGCCTTGCGCGTAGAGATGTTCCATCACTCCGCACCCGAAACCGTTGTGCAGGACGTGATCTTCCAGCGTGCAAAGCACCTGTGTCCCACGCGCGAAAAACTCCAGCGTGCCGGTATCGAGCGGTTTGATCCAGCGCGGGTTGATGAGGGCCACGGAATGGCCCAGCTCCTCGAGTCTGCGCGCTGCTTCCACGCCTACTTCGAACATGTTACCGAGGCCGAAGATGGCCACGTCACGACCGTGCTGCACCACTTCCGCCTTGCCGATTTCGAGCAGCTT
Organism: Chthoniobacterales bacterium; assembly: GCA_039915555.1. Taxonomy (GTDB): domain Bacteria; phylum Verrucomicrobiota; class Verrucomicrobiia; order Chthoniobacterales; family UBA10450; genus JACCTI01. The sequence continues at coordinate 18,261 of JBDSNB010000079.1, forward strand.
CGGCGCGGCCTTGATTTGCGCGCCGGTGCCGGGTCCGCGCGGATAACGCACCGCGATCGGTCCAGAGGTGTAGTTCGCCATCGTCCAAAGCATGTCCGCGAATTCATCCTCATCCTTCGGTTGCATGTGCACCATGTTCGGCACGTGCCGGAGATAACCGATGTCGAACAAACCGTGATGCGTCGGACCGTCGTCGCCGCTCAAGCCGGCGCGATCCATGCAAAGCGCGACGTTCAAATTCTGGAGCGCGATGTCATGAATGATCATGTCGTACGCGCGCTGCATGAAGGTCGAGTAAATCGTGAGGAACGGCTTCAAACCCTGCGTCGCCATTCCGCAGGCGAAGAGCGCCGCGTGTTCTTCCGCGATCCCGACATCGAAGTAGCGATCCGGATGCGCCGCCTGGAATAAACCGAGACCCGTCCCGCTCGGCATCGCCGCCGTAATGGCCACGATGTTCTTGTTCGAGTCGGCAAACTTGCTCAGCGACCGGCCGATGATTTCGGAATAAGTCGGCGTACTCCCGGCAGCGGTTTCGCCCGTGTCGGCGGCAAATTTTCCGAGCCCGTGAAATTTGTCCGGCTTCGCGATCGCGGGTTCGTAGCCCTTTCCTTTTTTCGTCAGAATGTGCAGGAGCACCGGCTCGTCCTGCGTTTTGAGAAACTCGAACGTGCGCGTCAGCAGCGGGATATCGTGGCCGTCGATCGGCCCGTAGTAGCGCATGCCGAGCTCTTCGAAAATCACGCTCGGCACGAGCAAGCCTTTCATCCCTTCCTCGACCTTGTGCGCAAACTGCACCGCGGTTTTGCCCGCGATCGCTTCGATGAAACGACGCGCCTTGTCGTGCAATCCGGCATACGTCGGGTTGGCCACGATATTGTTCAGATACGACGCGATCGCGCCCACGTTTTTCGCGATCGACCATTCGTTATCGTTCAAGACCACGATGAAACGTTTCGTTTGGGACTTGGCATTGTTCAGCGCCTCATAGCTGATGCCGCAGGTAAACGCCGCGTCACCCGCCACCGCCACGACGTGCTCATTGCTGCCGCGCAAATCCCGCCCGACCGCCATCCCGAGCGCCGCCGACAACGCCGTCCCTGCGTGACCCGCGCCGTAAGAATCATGCTCGCTTTCCGTGCGCAGGAGAAAACCGTTCAGCCCTTGGTATTGCCGCATCGTCCCGATCCGATCGAGTCGCCCGGTAAACATCTTGTGCACGTAGCCCTGGTGGCTCACGTCGAAGACAAACTTGTCCTTCGGCGTTTCGAAAACGCGATGCAGCGCGATCGTCAACTCCACCACGCCTAGATTCGGGCCTAGATGTCCGCCCGTTTGCGAAAGCACGCTGATCAATTCCTCGCGCACTTCCTGCGCGAGTTGCGGCAGGTCCGCTTCCTTTAACGCCTTCACGTCGGCAGGAGAATGAATTCCGGAAAGCAACCGGGGCGCGGCGGCGTTCGCTTTAGAAGAGGCTGACTTCGTCATGTTCGCTTTCTGTCTTTTCTGCTGCCGGAGCGCGTCCGGGCCCCGGAGTGGTCGCTGGCTCAAAAGGCTGCACGACCGGCTTGCCGGCGTGATTTTTGGTAATGATTTCGATTCTCTGTTCCGCGCTCGCCAGACGTTCCTGGCAGGTCTTGACCAACTTCATTCCCTCTTCGTAGCGCACGATCAATTCTTCCAACTGCATCTCGCCCGATTCCATCTGCTCGACGATCGCCTCGAGCCGGTCCATCGCGGCTTCGAAGTTCAGCTCGGGACTGGACTTCTTTGCGGGGGAAGACATGGGCATCAATTAAGCATAGCGAACCAGTAGAACAAAGCGCGACCTTGCGAACAACGTCGCGACCTCCTGCGACCATTTTTTGGCTGCCGGCCCCCTGGCATCTCCGGCCGCACGCGCGCGACGACCGTTCCGACTCAAGAACCCGCCCGTTGGAGTCGCGAAAAGACGCTCCCGGTCAGAAAAACAACCCTGCCAGCGCCGGGAGCTACGACCGGGCTACGATGCCCTCGGGCATTGTGTGCGCCGGACGCGCAACGGGGTTACCACTATTTTATCCATGATGGGGAACGGCCGATGATCGAATATGATGGCAACGGGACGATCACGGCGCGCAACACCTACGGGATCGGAATCGACGAAAACGAATCGAATTAGGTTAGTCGAATTAGTGTCAGGTTAGTCGAATTAGGATGAGGTGGCCCGATATGTATTTTTGACGAACCGTTGGGACTACGGAGACCGTTCAGCGGCAATATATCGCGCGCGCCGCAAGAAAGAAGCTCTATCGGGCGAGTACTGGATTACAGCAACAGTCGCGGAGGATTCAACGAGCGGTCGCCGTCGAAATGTTGGCGTTCGCCGCAACGATGCGCCTCTGCCGGAATCCGTCGCTAACGTTTTACATGAACTCTGGGTAACTACCATCCGGCAAAGCCGTACTGACGAGGACGCGATCCCCTGTGCTCCCACTGGAATTTTCTCTGCGACGACAAAAAAGGGCGTTCGCCTTCGCGCAGTCACCGTGGATCTGGATCAAGACTCTCTTTGCATCGCGTTGATGAACGTCGGCGGGTCGTTGGTCAGGTATGCTGAATTGCCCCCATCCAAAAGGCCGCAGGCGGCAGCGGAAATCGAAAAGGAATGCTCCAGACTCTTGCGTCGGGTCGTTCGTAACGCGCGTTCGGCGTCATCGCCAAAGTCGGCGATCACGCCTTGAAGCAGAAGTCAGCGTGGCGTTGCGGCGCCCTGCCGAAGTTTACAACCTCGATCTGCATTAGGAGCAAAAGCGCACGTGCTGCGTGCGCTAGGCATTCAAAAGCTGGTTCAAATCCTGCTCCAATTTTTCTTGCGTAATGCTTGTCTCCCCGGTTTGACTGGGGGCCTCCTGACCGGCCCGTCGTCGCATGAGAGCCTTGCTTCATCATACAAAACCGCTGCTGCGCCTGCTTGCGGGCCTCCTCCTTTTGTTGGGTCTCGCGGGTCGATCGTTCGCGCAGACACCTTCCTCTGCCGTCAATATCTCGACACGCATGCGCGTCGAGACGGGGGACAACGTCCTCATCGCCGGCTTCATCGTCATCGGCTCGGGTCAAAAATCCGTCGCGGTCCGCGCGCTTGGACCGTCGCTGCCCATCGCCGGAGCGTTGGGCAATCCGATTCTGGAATTGCACGATGCGTCGGGCGCGATTGTCGCTTCGAATGACGACTGGCAGAGTTCGCAACAAACCGCGCTCATCGCCGCTGGCCTCGCGCCGGGGAACGATCGGGATGCCGCGCTCATCGCCACTTTAAATGCGGGCAGCTACACCGCGGTGGTGCGCGGAGTCAGCAGCACGGCCGGCGTCGCGCTCGTGGAAGTCTACGATCTCGATGGCGACCAGGCGCCCGCGCGCCTCGCCAATATTTCCACGCGCGGCAAAGTCGAGACCGGCGACAACGTCATGATCGGCGGCTTCATCCTCCG
>JBDSNB010000267.1:0-12959 GCA_039915555.1 Chthoniobacterales bacterium
GCTCGCCATTCTTCGCAAACGCGACAATCGACGGCGTCGTCCGCGCGCCTTCGCTATTTTCCAAAACGACCGCATCGCCGCCCTCCATCACCGACATGCAGGAGTTCGTCGTGCCCAAATCGATACCTAAAACTTTTGCCATAATAAATTGTGAGTTCCTTTCGAACCGGGAATCCGGTCGGGGCCTTCTTTAGCAATCCATGTTCCCGCAGGAACGATAGATCGTAAGAATCATCCGTTCCAAAGGTTACGTTAAATCGATGAATTCGAAAGCGCGGATTTAGCGACACCATGGCGCGCCCGACGAATCATTGCGGGCTCAGTTGTCCCGGTTTTGCCACGCATCCGGCCGCAAAACGGTATCGGAACGACTAGGGCAAAAACTTCCGCGCCGACTCCAGCAAGACCTCGGCGTCGATCGGTTTGGCAAGGAAAACCCTAGGGCCGCTTGTGCGCAAGGGGATGTCGCGTTCGCGCTGGAGCAGTTCGCCCATGATGGAGCACGCCGCATGCAGCACGGCCCCGAGATCCAACTCATCCTCACCGATATGGCGATGCCGTTCATCGATGGCCCGACGCTTGTTCGGACCCTGCGCCGGATGAATCCGCAGATTAGAATTCTCATTTCGACGGGGCGGTATGACGATTGCCGCAGCGCGGAGTTGAAGGGCCTGCACGTGGAAGCTTGCCTGCCCCAGCCCTATACGCGGCAGCAGTTGCTCGCCAGCATTCATCAAACCCTGCGTGACCCGGCACCGCGCTATGAATCCGATCCGCATCCTTATCGCAGATGATCACGCCGTCGTCCCGGAAGGCACCCGCGCGCTCCTGGAGCAGGAACCGTTCTGGGAAATCTGCGGGCTGGCGCACAACGGTCGCGAGGCGCTCGACCTTTGCCTGCGCCTTCAGCCCGATATTCTGATCCTCGATTTCAACATGCCGGATATGAATGGCCAGGACGTCCTGCGCGAGTTGAAACGCCAGAAATTCCCGGCGGAAACTCTCGTCTTCAGCGCGTCCGAAGCGGAGGAGATTATCGAAACCCTCTTCCAGGGCGGCGAGAAAAGTTTCATCCGGAAATCCGACGCGTCCGCGCATCTCATGGCCGCGATCCGCTCGCTCATTGCACAAGCCCTACTTCACGCCCGCCGTCTCCGAGTTGCTCTTCCGCCGTCTCGAAGAACGACACACGAAGAAAGACCCGCCGCGCTCGAGCACAAATTGAGTGGGCGCGAACACGAAATCGTCCGTCTCGTCGCGGAAGGCAAAAGCAACAAGGAAGCCGCCGCCCACCTTGGGATGAGCGTGCGCACAACGGAAACTCATCGCGCCGCCGCGCTGCGCAAATTGCAGATCGGCTCCATCGCCGAACTGGTGCGCTACGCCTTACGCCACGGGTTGGTGGAGGATTGAGCGCCGGAGCGCGTGGGCCGCGCTTGCCAATCGCCGCCACTGCACGCAGGATGCGCTTCATGAAATTCCTTCTCTCCCTTCTCGCCCTCAGCCTTCTTACTCTTCCGCCCGCCGCGCGCGCCGATGAGGCCAGCCATCGCAAAGCCGCCGAATCTCTCCTCGGCCTCGTCGGGATGGAAGCGCTTCTCAACAAGTCGGTCGATCAAATGTTGCAAATGCAGGTCAGCCAGAATCCCGCGATCGCGCCTTATCAGGCCGAGATGAAAACCTTCCTCAACAAATACATGAGCTGGCCCAGCATGAAGGACGACATGATCAAAGCCTACACGGCCAGTTTCACCGAGCCGGAATTGAAAGAACTGGCCGCCTTCTATCAGACGCCGGTCGGGACGAAGACGATCGAAACCATGCCCGCCTTGATGGCGAAGGGCGCGGAGATGGCGCAGAAGCGCGTGCAGGAACATCTGCCCGAATTGCAGGCCGCGATCGCCGCCAAAGGCGCTGCTGCAGCGGGCGCTGGCGCGGCCGCCGCGCCCGTTACCGGAGCGCCGCCCGCCAAGGCCGCCGGCTCACCCGCCAAGAAGTAGCGGCCCCGGCTTCGGGGCCGGCAAAGCGAGGATGCGCGTTCGCTTCGCGTCGTAATCGAGCGAGCGAAAGGCGCGGATCTCATCCAGCCGCCGCATGCCGTTCAGCGTGTCGAGGAACTTCGTGTAACTCGCCGCCAACTCCGTCGTCTCCAGATAACGGCCGCGCAGGTTCGCGTCCTGAAACGCGCCTGGATTTTGCGACGCGAAAAGATGGAAGCGCAGCCAGCGCCGATCGGTCCGCGAAACTTTTTGCGTCTTCCGAAAAAACGCCACGAACAAAAGCAGCACGAGATAAGTGTCGACGCGGGCCTGCAGTTCGAGATTGCGTGCATACTCCTCCGCGTAGATCTCGCGCTCGCCGTGCTTGAATTGCAGCGCGGCATGCAGCGCGTGGTTTATCTCCTCCACGAACGCAATCAACGAGCGGATGTTCGCGTTGTTCAATCCACCCCGTGGATCGTGTTGCTCCAGTTGCTCGATCAGCCAGCGCGAATAGTAAATGCCGACATAAAGCTGATCGTCCGCCCGCCGCAAAAATGTTCGCGCCAGCACGCTGAGTTCCCGTGCGGAAGCGCCCGCCGCCTGGCTCAACTGCGCGCACCGGCGCGAATCAATAATGCATTCCTCCAGGTTGATCCCGACCTGCGCATAGGTGCGCTCGAACAGGCGCTGGATCTGGCTGAAAAGCGTCTCGTTCATCCGAAAGGGGAGTGCCTCACACAAAGACACGAAGGGACGCAAAGGGAGGATTCCGGAGGCTTATCTTTCGTCCCCTTGTGAAACTTTGTGTCCTTTGTGCGAGGCATCTTAAAGAATCCTCGGACAGGAGTCCTCATCCAGGTTGAGCAGTTGATCCGAGAGTCGATTGAGCGCGAGACGCACATCGTGAAAGCGCTCGGCCAAACTTTCGTAAACATCGCTTAGTTCACAACGGCGCGCCGTCGCGTGCGAAGCCACCAGCTGGTAATTGGTGCGTCCGACTTGTTCGTAAAACTTCAGGTCCGGCGCGCCCCGCAAACTGCGCCGCTGCGTGTTCTCGTGAAAAATTCCGCTGATGAAGAGCGAGTAATTACCGACATGCGCGCGCAGAAAAAACGTCTGCTCCGGCGTCGCGCGCGTCAGCGCGATCAACATATCCGAGATGTATTGCCGGCCGCGTTCATCCGCCAGATGCGGCGCCTGCATCCCGCTGATCCGCGAAAAAGTTTCAAGGAGCGACGCAATGTAATCGCACAACTTGCGATCCCTAATTCCGGCCTGTTGCAAAACGTGCCGCGCCAGCACGTAAAAATAAAACTGCGAAGAAATCGCGAGCTGACCGGCGTTCGAAAGGATCGAATCGACCAGCCGCGGATTATCGAGCACCGCGTCGCGCACCTCCCGATCGCTCAGCAAATCGACCAGCGAAACGGAATCGCTCTGCGAGCGCGCCAGCGTCCGCACGACGAAATCGAAATCCGAGGCGGTGAACCGCTCCCGACAATTCGCCCTGATCATCGAGAGCCCATCCTGAGCATCGCGCATGCCGTTGGCAAGTGTGCTTCCGCGGAACCACCCCGCGCTTCGCGCTTGTTTCAGACTCGACCAGTCGGCTACGCTCGCGGCGCGTGACAACTTCCCCCGCGGAAACAACTCGAGAACGCGGAGGCGACGCGGTTGACGGAGACGGCGCGTCGGCAGCTCGACGGCCATCTGGAAGCGGCGCCGCGCGCGTCGGGTAAGCTGGGCGCGCGCTATCAGTCGATCAGCTTGGAACAGTTGCGCGCCGCGGTGCCCGATGGCGGGCCGGTGATCGTTTCGATCGATCTGGATTAATTCGCAGGACTCAGTGCCAGCGAACGCGCGGCAGGATTCGAGCGCGTTTGGCGGCGGTCGCATCGCTCACGGCGGCGGGAATAAATGTCGTGAGCCTGGCAATAATGCGGATGATTTCGGGCCGCAGCCTTGCGCGATTCGGCCCAGCTATTGCGCGCCGCAGGCCTGGGCCTTCTCGGCGCGCCAACGGGCGCGGAAACATGCTCGGTGCACGAGCTGGCAGGGATGCGAATCGCGTCGCTGGCCGTGAATGACGTTGGACCTCGCCAGGCCGATCGCGCGCAACTCGCGTCGGAGATCGCAAAGTCACGTGCGCAGGATGGATTCGTCATCGCGCTCGTTCATTGGGGGGAAGAGAACAGCCCACGCGTGAGCCCGCGACAACGGGAGCTCGCTCGCTGGCTGATCGATCGTCGATCTCATCGCCGGTTCGCATCCGCATTGCGTGCAAGCGCTCGATTATTATCGCGGGCGCCCAATTATCTATTCGTTAGGGAACCTGGTTTTTGACGGCGCGCACACGCTGCGGGTCATTTGCTCGCGCTGGGTTTTGCGAAAGACGGCCGCACGCCTTCCTGGCGTTTGATCCCGATTCGACTCGATGGAAACGGCCTCCCGCAAACTCATTGGCGTGCGCGTCGGTAGAGCCAGCTAAAGATTTTCTTCGCGCTCGGCGTGAGGCGCGTCTTGCTGTATTTATCGCCGACTTTGCGCGCCAACTCGGCGAAGGTCGGGTAGGCGTGAATCGTGGACGCGATCGCGCCCAGCCCGATGTCGTGTTTCAGCGCGAGGACGAATTCGTGCAGTAAATCGCCCGCGTGTGCGCCGACCAAGGTGACGCCGAGAATCTTGTCGGTTCCCTTTTTCGTCAGCACTTTCACGAAGCCCGTCTCTTCGCTTTCGACGATCGCGCGATCGAGTTCATCGAGAGGAACGCGGAAGAGATCGTACTCAATTCTCTCTTTCTTCGCGGCCGTTTCGCCGACGCCGACATGCGCGACCTCCGGGTCCGTGTAAGTGCACCAAGGCACGACGTTCAAATCGACCTTCTGCCGCAGGAGCTGAAGCGGCATAAGAACATTGCGCACTACCACGCGTGCGGTGGCGTCGGCAGTGTGGGTGAACTTGAGACGATTCGTGATGTCGCCCGCGGCATAGATGTGCGGCTGCGAGGTCTGGAGATATTCGTTCGTGGTCACGCCATGTTTATCGTAGGCAACGCCGGCGGTTTTGAGATCGAGCGATTCCAGATTTGGCGTTCGGCCGGCGGAAATGAGCAACGTTTCCGCGCTGATCGATTCGCCTTCGAAAAATTCCAGCACCACTTTCTCACCGCGCTTCGAGATGCGGTTGGCTTTCGCTTTCAGCCGCACCTCGATCCCTTCCGCCGCGAAACGCCCATGAATGAATTCCGCCACATCCGGATCTTCCGGCGGGAGGAGTTGCTTTTGGTTTTAAACGATCGTGACTTTGACGCCGCGAAGGCCTGGCCGAGTTCGCAGCCGATCGGTCCGCCACCGAGCACGATCATGCTTTTCGGCGGCTCCTTCAGATGGTCGAAAGTCGTTTCGTTGGTGAAATATGGAACGTCCTCGATTCCTTCGATCTTCGGAATCGCGGCGCGGCTGCCGGTCGCGATGACAAAGTTCTTCGCGCCCAGTTTCTGGCCGTCGACTTCGATTCCGTGCGGCGAGAGGAAGCGGGCTTCTGCGCGGAAAACGTCCACGCCTAACGATGCAAAGCGTTCCTCGGAGTCGTTTGGCGCGATCACGGCCCGCCGCGCGCGCATCCGCTGCATCACTTTTTCGAACTCGAATTGCGGTTCCTGTTTTTCCAGTCCCCAATCGGTCGCGCGCCGGATGTTGGCGATCAGCCGCGCCGAAGAAATGAGCGCCTTGCTCGGGACGCAGCCGAAATTCAAGCAGTCGCCGCCCATTTGCTTGCGTTCGATCAACGCGACGCGCCCGCCCAAGCCTGCCGTGCCCGCGGCCGTGACCAACCCGGCAGTGCCGGCGCCGATGACGACGACGTTATATTTCCCGGTTCCTTTACGTTCCTTCATAAACCGAAGCGGTCCGCGGGGGTCGGAGCGACGTCCTCGCCAACGCTCGGGGTGATCCGCCGCACAGGTAACGGCAGGTCAAAAGAAAATCGCTCGCGGTCGTGCGCAGCGGTCCGCGCGCTTCGAACCGGCGCGCCGCCGAGGTAACGGCAGGCCGCAGGATCACGGTGCCACCGGCGGCGCGCAGCCGGCGCGCGAAATCGAGATCTTCAAAGAGCGCGAAATCGCGGAAGCCGTGCAGCGCGCGAAAACTCTCCGCGCGGACAAAGATGGCCTGATCGCCGAGAAACCAACCGCTCATCCGTCCGCGCAGATAAGCCAGGAGACAGGTCGCGCGCAGCACGGCCGAGGGCGAATCGTAACGTCGCGCGAAGGCGCCGCCCACGATGCACGGGTTCGCGAGCGCACCCTCGATGCGCCGCAACGCTGTCGGCGGCAGGACCGTGTCGCCATGCAGGAAAAGCAGGACCTCGCCCTGCGCTTCCTTGGCGCCGAGGTTCATTTGCGCGGCGCGATGGCGGATGTGGCTCGCAAGAACGCGCGCACCTCCAGCCTCCGCGACCGCACTTGTCTGATCGCTGCTGCCAGCATCCACGACCAGCACTTCCGATGGAACAGAAACGCCAGCAGCCGTCACGGCGCGAAGCGTGGCGGGGAGGAATTCCGCTTCATTGCTCGTGGGAATAATAATCGAAACCATGACGACTTGGTGCTCGCGGCGGGCAGAGCGCGACGGAGGCGACCTTCATTCAGGTCGCACATTTTGAGGCGGGAGTCGGCGGAATATTCCGGGTGGCGGCCGAGGCGGACCATGTCTTCCACCTTTGCGACAGGTGTTCGGTGCGCGTAGAACAAGGATGTCCGATGAAGATTTTTCTAAGCGCGCAATGGGAGCGATTGCAAACCAGCTACTGGTTTATTCCCAGCTTGCTGGCGATTGCCGCGACCGTGCTGTCGTTTGTGACGGTGCATCTGGACACGATCCTGAAGGCGAAATGGGTACGGGCCACGGGTTGGATTTGGGCGGGCGGACCGGAGGGCGCGCGCAATGTCCTCGCGACCATCGCGGGGTCGACTATCACGGTGGCGGGGGTGGTGTTTTCGATCACGATCGTGTCGCTGACGCTCGCGTCATCGCAGTTCGGGCCGCGGTTGTTGCGCAACTTCATGGCGGATCGCGCCACGCAGGTGGTGCTGGGCGTTTTCGTTTCGACCTTTCTTTATTGTCTGCTCGTCCTGCGCACGATCCGCGGGACGGACGCGGCCACGTTTGTGCCGTTTCTCTCGGTGACGTGCGGCCTGCTTTTCGCGGTCGGCAGTGTGGGGTTTCTCATTTTCTTCATCCATCACGTTTCCAGCTCGATCCTGGCGGAGAACTTGATCGGCCGGGTGGCGGAGGATTTGCAGGAGAGCATCGAGCGGTTGTTCCCGGAGTCGTTAGGCGAGGACGGGGACGAGGAGGCGGACGAGCTGCAGTCGCTCACGGAAGGGGAAGCGCACGAGATCCATGCGGAACGGAGCGGCTTCATCCAGGCGATGGATTCCGAACGAGCTTTGGAGGTGGCGACGGAAAAGGAGCTGCTTGTGCGGTTGCATCGGCGGCCGGGGGATTTCATCGCGGAGGGCTCGCTCCTTGCGGAGATCTGGCCGAAGACGAAGGCGAGCGTGGGAGTGAGCGCGGACTTGCGGCGGACCGTCTTGTTAGGCCGGCATCGCACGCCGACGCAGGATTTGGAGTATTCGATCGATCAATTGGTGGAGGTGTCGGTGCGGGCAATGTCGCCCGGGATCAACGATCCGTTTACCGCCATGACTTGCATCGAGTGGCTGGGGGTGGCGCTGATTCAAGTGGCTGGGCGCAAGTTCCCGCACCGGCAGCGGCGCGATGAAGCGGGCGCCGTGCGCGTGATCGTGGATGCGACCGATTATGCGGGGATCGCAGCGGCGTGCTTGAATCAAATCCGCCAGTTCGGCTGTGCGAGCGTGGCGGTCACGATTCGCTTGCTCGACATGTTGGAGCGGGTGGCGAACGAAGTGCGGTCGCCGGATCATCGGGCGACCCTGGAGAAGCACGTGCGGGCGATACGCGATGATGGCATCGCGCAGGCCGGCAATGAAGGAGATCGCGCAGCGATCGAAACGCGCTTTGCTGTGGCGGAGAAAGCCTGCCGGATCGGGCCGCGCAATGGCGGCGTCGATGCAGATGGTGCGCGGTAGAGGTTTCGAACCTCTGACCCCCTCCGTGTCAGGGAGGTGCTCTACCACTGAGCTAACCGCGCCCGCCAAAAGCAGGCGGGATTATGCGACGCGTGGTGGGCGTTGGCAAGCGGGTGGCGCGTGACGGCTGCGCGCGGGCCATGTAGGGTCGGCGCTCTCACCCAATTCTTATGAAGACGAACCACGCCACCGATGAATCCGCCACCGTCCCTTTGATCACGCGCAGCGCGGAACCGGCCAATTTGGAAATGCCATTCTCGAGCCTGGAAGATTTCGTCACGCCGGCGGAGCGGTTTTATGTCCGCTGTCATTTTCCAATTCCGGAGATCGACGCGCCGACGTGGCGCTTGAAAGTGGAAGGCGCGGTGCATGCGGCGTTGGAATTGAAACTGGACGATCTGCGCCTCCTGCCGCAGCACACGATCATGGCCACGATGGAGTGCGCGGGCAACGGCCGCTCGTTTCTGCAGCCGAAAGTGAAAGGCGTGGAATGGGATCTGGGGGCGGTGGGGAACGCGAACTGGACGGGCGTGCTTTTGCGCGACGTGCTCGACCGGGCGGGCGTGCGCGATGATGCGCGCGAGGTGATTCTGGAAGGCGCGGATAAGGGCGAGATCAAGGAGCCGCCGCGGCCGGCGGGCGAGATTCATTATGCGCGCAGTCTGCCTCTGGCGAAGGCGTGCCAAGATGTCTTGCTGGCGCTGCAGCTGAACGGCGAGCCGCTCACGCCGAGCCACGGATTTCCGTTGCGCGCGGTCGTGCCCGGCTGGTTCGGGATGGCGTCGGTGAAGTGGATCAAGCGGATCATGGTCAGCACGACGCCGTTTCAAGGCTATTACCAGACGATCGATTACGCTTATTGGACACGGCGTGATGGCCTGCCCACGCTGGTGCCACTGGCCGAAATGCAGGTAAAGGCGCAAATCGCGCAGCCGGCTCGGAACGAAAAGGTGTCGGCGGGAAAAAACTATCGGGTGCACGGCGCGGCTTGGGGCGAGCGGGAGATCGCAAAAGTCGAGCTAAGTACGGATGGCGGCGCAACTTGGGCGATCGCAAAACTAAGCGGGACCGCGCCGGCAAAAAACGCCTGGCGGTTTTGGGAATTCGATTGGGATGCGCCCGCGGAAGCCAGGCGGTGCACGCTAATTGCGCGGGCCACAGATGTGGATGGTCGGACGCAACCAACCGCGCGGGTGGCGGATTATGGCAGCTATGTGGTCAACCACTGGCTGCCGATCGAAGTGGAAGTTTCCTAGCGCAACGAGAACGAAAGGCTTACGCGGCCAGCTTGGCGGCGTCTTTGTGCCCGAGGATGCGGACCGTCTGGTGCAGTTGCTCGATTTCGAGTGGTTTCTTCAAGACGGTGACCGGGCCCTTCTCCAGAATGCGATCGAGCATTTCGCTGTCGGGATAACCGGTGATGACGACGATCGGCATGTCTGCGTTGACTTCCTTCGCGGCCGCATAGACATCGTCGGCCGGGCCATCTGGCAATTTCAAATCGAGGAAAAGCAGATCGAAGCGTTGCTTGCTGAGGGCGGCGAGCGCTTCTTTTACCGTGCCGACGATGACGCGGCTGAAGCCGATCTTTTTGAGGAAAAGCTTGAAGAGGTTCTGCAAGCTCTCGTCGTCGTCCACCACCAGGACGGTAGGTTGGCCCGCCTTGTCTTCCTTCAAGATGTCTTTATCGAGCGCCGATTTCTTGATCCGCCACCGGCCGCCGATTTGAATCGCGGGCAACTGACCCCTCTGCACCAGATAATAGACGGTAGGAAGCGGAATCCGCAGATACTTCGCGGTTTCCTTGACCGTCAGGAGGTTGTGCATGTGAGAGGAGATTCGCCAGCTTGCCGGTAAGAAAGCAAGGTTTTTCGCAAGGCGCGATCTTTATAGATTTTATAGTTGATGTCAATCATTCTTGCGTGAACCCGGATCCAAGCCTCGCGAGACACACCCACAGACGCAGTCCGGCGCGAATCTTGGGCAAGCCTCCACTCCGGGTCCCGCCTCCACATCCCCGCTGGACAAGGGGGGGGCGGCAGTTGACTATTCCCCCCTTCATGAGCGTCTTGTTCTTTAAGCGTTTCCTTCAGCGGCCCTTTCAGGTCGCTTCCATCATCCCGAGTTCCAAGGCGATGGTGGAACGCGTCGCGAGCAAAATGGATTTCTCCCAGCCGCGCGTAGTGGCCGAGTATGGCCCGGGCGAAGGTGTCCACTCGCGGGAGATCGCGCGGCGGTTGCCGACTGGCTCGCAGTTGTTGCTTTTTGAGTTGGACCCGGATTTCTCGCGCGATCTGGAACGGCAATTTGCCAACGACCCGCGCGTGCACGTGATCAACGGCGACGCGGCGCGGTTGCCTCTGGAATTGAAACGTCTCGGCATACCGCATTGCGATTACATCGTCTCGGGCATCCCGTTCAGTATTCTCGATTTGGAGAAAAAACGCGCCCTCCTCCAGGCGACGCATGATGCAGTCGCACCCGGCGGCGCGTTCATTATCTATCAGGTCACGAACGAGCTGCGCCAGCACGCGACGCATTTTGACAGCGCCAAGTCCGAGTATTTTCTGCAAAACATTCCGCCGATGTTCATCACGGTTTTTCAAAAGGCGAACACGCGGAACGGCCACAGCCATTCCGCAGTGCCGGCGCCGCGGGTTCCAGTCAAGCAGCCCGCATGAGTTCGGGCGGTTGTCGCACAGAGAAGGACTCGATGGGCGAGATGTCCGTCCCGGAGTCCGCCCTGTACGGGGCTTCCACGCAGCGGGCGGTCCTGAATTTCCCGGTCAGCGGGTATCGTTTTTCGCGGCCGTTTATTCGCGCGCTCGGTCTTTTGAAATGGGCGGCCGCGCAAGCGAATCACGATCTTGGGTTGCTCGACGCGCATCGCTCCGCCCTCATCGTGCAAGCGGCCGAGGAAGTGATCGAGGGCAAGCTCGACGAGCATTTCCCGCTCGATATTTTCCAGACCGGTTCGGGCACGAGCACGAACATGAACGTGAACGAAGTGATCGCGCAGCGTTCGCGCCAGCTCGCGGGTGAGAAGGACGATCCGAAAAATCGCGTCCATCCGAACGATCACGTCAACATGGGCCAGTCGAGCAACGACGTGATCCCGTCGGCCATGTACCTCAGCGCGGCGGAAGAGCTGCGCAATAATCTGCTCCCCGCGCTCGCCGAGTTGCAGAAGGCGCTCGACGCCAAGGCAAAAGAATTTTGGGACATCATCAAGATCGGTCGCACCCATTTGATGGACGCGACGCCGGTCCGGCTCGGGCAGGGTTTTGCCGGTTACGCGCAGCAGGTCGCCTACGGGCAGGAACGCGCGCAGAGAGCGATCGACGTTTTGCGGGAACTTGCGTTAGGCGGCACCGCGGTCGGGACTGGTTTGAATCGACCGGTGGAATTTCCCGCGAAAGTGATGCGGCATTTACAGCAACGCACCGGGATCGAGTTTCGCGAGGCAAAGGATCATTTCGAAGCGCAAGGCGGGAAAGACGCCGCCGTGGAAGCGAGCGGACAACTGAAGACGATCGCGGTCAGCCTCTTTAAAATCGCGAATGATCTTCGCTGGCTGAGCAGCGGGCCGCGTTGCGGAATTGGCGAGATTCAATTGCCCGCCACGCAACCGGGGAGCTCGATCATGCCGGGCAAAGTGAACCCAGTCATGTGCGAGGCGGTTATGATGGTGTGCTCGCAGGTGATCGGGAACGACGCCGCCGTGACGTGGGCCGGTGCGAACGGCAACCTCGAGCTCAACGTCATGATGCCGGTGATGACGCACAACCTTCTCGAAAGCATCCGCCTGCTCGCTAACGTCTCCGAAATTTTCACCGAGAAATGCGTTCGCGGAATCGTCGCGAACAAGGAACGCTGCCAGGAATTGGTCGAGCTTTCGATGGCGATGGTGACCAGCCTAGCGCCCATCATCGGCTACGATCGCGCGGCAGAGATTGCGAAAGAAAGTGCGAAGACCGGCAAGACGGTGCGCGAGCTTTGCCGCGAAAAAAATGTTCTCCCGGAAGCGGAGTTGAACGCCGCGCTCGATCCGATCGCCATGACTGAACCGGGTGGGAGCGGTTCCGGCGGCGGCTAGGATTGAACCGCCACCGGTTCGATGATCTTTTCCCTTAGCCCATGGTCGCCAACGTCAACGGTCCGCAATTTTCAGGCGGCGCGAATATCGCGATCAAGTGTCCTGCGCACACTTACGAGCAGACGATTGCGTTCTATCGCGACACGCTGTCCTTGCCGCTGATCGAGGAGGAACAGGACGGCTGCATTTTTCAGTTCGGTCCGAACCGGCTTTGGATCGATCGGGTGCCGAATTTGAGTCAACCGGACGTCTGGCTCGAACTCGAGACAAACGACACGGAAGCGGCCGCGGCGTATCTGAAAGTGAACGGTGTTCCGCGCCGCGATGAAGTCGAGCAGTTGCGTGAAGACTTCGACGGCTTCTTCGTCTCCGCGCCCTCCGGCGTGATCCATCTCGTGATCGGCGACGAAGAATAACGCGGTCGCGCGTAGTTCTTCCCCGGCTTCCGGGATCGAGTTTAGGATTTTCCGGGAAGCGGTTCGGAATGGCGGCCGACGATGACGATATCTCGCGCCACGCCTTCCAACCGTGTGACCTGCGGGAGCAGACCCCAGCGCTCAAAGCCGAGGCTGTCGAACAATTTCAGGCTGGCCTTGTTGTGCCCGAGGATGAGGCCGATGAGCGACGTGATTTCCAACGACGACGCGCGCTCGACGGCGGCTTCGAGCAACTGGCGCGCAATCCCGTGCCGATGAAAATCGTCGTGCACATAAACGCTGATCTCCGCCGTGCCGCGATAAGCGCAGCGCGGCATGAACGGGTGAAAGCT
>JBDSNB010000066.1:0-5164 GCA_039915555.1 Chthoniobacterales bacterium
CCTCTGCTTCTCGCCCGTGCAGTTGGAGAATTTTCTTTGGGGCGTGCAACTCGAAGTCTTCTTCCCTGGTCTCGCCGTCCTCGCGCTCGCGGCCGTGAATCTCTCAAGCATTCCACTCGCGCGGAAAAGTCTCTGCGCCGCAGTCCTCGCTTTTCTCGTCACCTTCACCGTAGCCCACGGGATGTTGCTCTGGTTGCTCGGGCTTCCGCTTCGCGCGCGTGGCGAAACGATTTCGCGCCGCCGCCAAATCCTGATCTACGGCGCCTACTTGCTCGCGGCGGCCGCGTCCATCACCGCCTACCTGGTCGGTTACCAACGACCCGCCCACCATCCGGAATTCCTCGCCGGGCATCCCGGAATCCTAAAGCTCGCGCACTATCTCGTGCTCTGGGTCGGCTCCTATTTTAATTCCTCCCTCGCGAATCCCTTCCTCATCGGCCTCGCTGCCATCACGGTGCTGGCCGCCACACTGGTTGGGGTTGCCTGGAGTGTTCGAAAACACGGAGCCTGGCGTCCGTTTTACCCCGGCTTGTTAATCGCACTCTACGTCTGCGTCACCGCCGGCATCACCGCGCTCGGCCGGATCGGGTTCGGCGTCGAACAAGCGCTCGACTCGCGTTACCGCACTTACAGCCTCTTCTTTTACCTCGCGCTCCTCGCCCTGCTTTTCGCGCTGTATTGTTCGCATTTCAAAGATTCCTCCTCAGCTCGCCGCCGCCCTTTCCTGCTCGCTTGCTCCGCTCTTGCGCTCGCTGCTTTCGTTGCCTGGCTCGGTTGCTTTCGCGACGGTCTCCATCAGCAAAAAGCCATCGCCCAACGGAACCTGCCTCTCATGCGCGCACTCGAATGGATCGAAGTCATCCCCGACAATCCGAAGCTGCGCGAACTCTTTCCGCTTCCGGAAACGCTCGCGCCTCGCATCCGTCTCTTGCGCGATTGCGGAATCCTCCTCCTCCCCTTCGTGCCCGCACGGTTGGCGGAAGCCGTGCGAAAAGAACCACAACCGATCAACGGCCAGCCCTTCGGCCAGCTCGAAACCTGTGTGATCGACGCCGATCACAATCTGCGCGTCGCAGGGCGCGCCGAACTTCCAGAGCGCAAGCAACCGCCCGATTGCATCGTCATCGGAGCAGTTGATTCCAACGGCGCTTACAAACCCATCTCGATTCTCGAAACGAGACGCCCGCGCGGCGGCGGCAAGACAAAAGCTGCCAGCGAAGCACGTCCGCTTTTCGGCGGCACGATCAACCCGGCAAACCTGCCGCCGGGCGACATCACCATTGCCGCCTGGGCAATCGATTTGCAGAGTGAAAAGCTCTACCCGCTCGCTGGTGTTACCTTCATTCCCGCGAAAAATCGCTGAACGTCAAAATGTCCACCGCATCTCTCCCTCCGCGCGTTGCCGCGGCTCTCGCCTGCCCGGATTGCCACGGTGCGCTCCGCTTCCATCCGGAACGCTCGCTCTGCGAAATCTGTGTCGTTTCCTTTCCGGTGCAGAATGGAATTCCGGTCTTCCTGCCGCAGCACGCCGAGATCATGCCGCCCGCTCATGTCAGCAACGCGATCGGGGCCGACTTTGAGGCGATGCTGCGCGACGAAAACAAGTTCAGCCTGCACCTCGGCGCCGGCGGCAGCGCGGTGCGCTTCCCGAATTGCATCGAAATCGAGCACAAGATTTTCCGCCACACCGACGTCGTGGGTGACGCGCACCGCCTGCCGTTCCGCGACGACACTTTCGACCACGTCATCGCGCTCAACGTCTTCGAGCATCTGCGCGATCCAAAAACCGCCGCCGCCGAAATCTTCCGCGTCTTGAAACCCGGCGGCCGCGTGGCGATTCACACCGCTTTCCTCCAGGCGTTGCACGAGCCGCCCCATCACTATTACAACGCCACCGAGTTCGGCGTGCGCGAATGGTTCGCTCACTTCCAGGTCGAGTCGTGCGAAGTCAGCGGCAACTTCGGCCCCGGCATGACCCTCGCGTTTCTGAGCGCCAACCTCCTCGCTGCTGCCACCGCAGGTGGCGCCACCGCCGCGCAATCGGAGGAGTTAAGCGCGAGCACGCTCGGCGAGTGGGCACGCTTTTGGGATGAACGCGCTGGGCCACCCGCCAGCTTCGCCACCTTGCAAAATCTTCCGCCCGCCATCCAGGCGCGCGTCGCAGCGGGCTTCGAACTCTTCGCCCGCAAACCACTCCGCGACCGGTAATGCAGAGTCCGCCGTTCCCGCCTGATGCTGACGACGCCGCGCGCGTTCAGGTCTCAAAGCAATTCCATCTCCACCTCGACGAACCGCTCGATTGGATCCAGAAAGTGCGACGTCTCCGCATCTCTGGCTGGTGCCTCGCCAAACAAGGCGAACCCCTCGTCGCCATCCGCGCGCAACTGCGCGGACGCATCTTTCCCGGTTACTTCGACCGCGCCCGCCCCGACGTCGCAACTTACCTAAACGATCCCGCTGCCCCCCGCTGGTGCGGCTTCACCATTGATGTGCGCGTGCCCTTCGGTCGCGGCCGTCTCGAGTTGCAAGTCGCGCACGCCGACGGGAAATGGCGCAAGGCCTACGCGCGAAATGTCTGGGGACCTGCGGTGGCGAGCTGGGCCGGTTGGAAATCGGGGCAGGAGGCGGAGGCCGCGAACATGGAACGACGCTTTCGCTTCTGGTGCGATTGTCCGACGGATTGGTCGGAGCCGGTCCGCGACTTACGCGTCTCCGGCTGGTGTGTCTCGAAGACCGGCGAGAAAATTACCGCACTACGTGGCCGGATCGGGCGAAAAATTTTCCTCGCGAACTACGGCTTCGCCAGGCCGGACGTCGTCGCGCTTCTGGAAGGGAAAGCGGACGCGCTGCAGAGCGGCTTTTTTCTCGATCTCGAGGTCCCGCGCTTCGGCGGCGAAATCGTGCTGGAAGCGCGCGGAGCGCACAGCCCGTGGGCACCGTTTCACAGGCGGCGTTTGCGCGGGTTGCTGCGCTCGCCGGTGCGTTCGCGCGAGCTGGAAGCCGTCGGTAATTACAAAGAATGGATTCGCCGGCACGACACTTTGTCGGCGACGGATCGCCGGCAGATCCGCCAGCACCTCGCACGCTTTCCACGACGGCCGCTCATCTCGGTGGTGATGCCCGTCTACCGCACCGAGGCCGAACAGCTCCGCGCCGCGCTCGATTCCGTCCGCGCCCAGCTTTATCCGCACTGGGAACTCTGCATCGCCGACGACGCTTCACCGGACGAACACGTCCGCCAAATTCTCACCGAGGCCGCCAGCGACCCGCGCATCCGCCTTCATTTCCGCGCGGCGAATGGCGGCATCGCCGCCACTTCCAACGACGCCCTTGCCCTAACGAAAGGCGACTACGTCGCGCTCGTTGACCACGACGACATCCTCGCTCCCGGCGCACTTTATTTCATCGCCAACGAAATCAACCAACACCCGAAGGCGCAGCTCATCTACAGCGACGAAGACAAACTCGATGCACTCGAGCAGCGCACCAATCCGCATTTCAAATCCGATTGGAACCACGCCCTCTTCCTCGCCCAGAATTTCGTCTCCCATCTGAGCGTCGTCTCAGCCGACTTAATCAAACGCCTTCGCTTCCGCGCCGGCTTCGAAGGCTCGCAGGATTACGATCTCATCCTGCGCGCCGTCGAAGAACTCGCCCCCGCGCAGATCCGCCACATTCCACGCGTGCTCTATCATTGGCGCATGACGGCCGACAGCGCTGCGCTCAATATCCAGGCCAAACCGAAAGCCCGCCTCGCCGCGATCAAAGCCGTGCAAGAACATCTCGATCGCCGCGGCGTGGCCGCCCGCGTGGAACGCACCGAACTCGAAGACTACCAGCGCATCCGCTATCAACTGCCCTCGGTGCCACCCAAAGTCTCCCTCATCATTCACACGCGCGATTTGCTGGAGCGGCTCCAGCCCTGCGTAGCGAGCTTGCTCGCCCGCACCACGTATCCGAATTTCGAAATCCTCCTCATCGACAACGGGACGCGCGATCCCGCCGCGCTCGCATATCTGGAGCGGGTGCAACTCGACCCGCGCGTCCGTCTTTTCCGCCGCGATGAAGAATTCAATTACGGCCAGCTCAACAATTTCGCCGTCGGTGAAAGCGATGCGGAATTCGTTGCCCTTCTGAATAACGATCTCACCGTGGAAACGCCCGATTGGCTGGAAGAGATGGTCGGCCAGGCGTTGCAACCCGGCGTCGGCGCGGTGGGTGCGCGCCTCCTCTTCCCCGACGGCCGAATCCAACATGGCGGCGTCATTCTCGGCGCGGGCGGCGGCGGTCTCGCCGATCACGCCCACAAAAGTTTACCGCGCGACAACCACGGCTACTTCTCGCGCGCGCTCCTCGCGCAGGAGCTCTCCGCCGTCACCGCGGCCTGCATGCTCGTGCGGCGCAGCATTTATCTGGAAGTGGGCGGCTTCGATGCGGAACACCTCAAGGTCGCCTTCAACGACGTCGACTTCTGCCTCCGCCTGCGCGAGCGCGGTTATCGCATCATCTACACCCCGTATGCCGAATTCCTGCACTGGGAATCGGCCAGCCGCGGCCTCGAAGACACGCGCGAGAAAGGCGAGCGCTTTTGGGCGGAAGTAAATTACGTCAAAGCACGCTGGCCCGCCGCGCTGGCCGCGGATCCGTTCTACAATCCCAACCTCGCACTCAACGAAAATCTCTTCACCCTCGCTTTCCCGCCGCGTCTTAAGCCGCCATGGCTGACCTCATGAACGAGCCGTTCGCCTTTCGTTTCGATCGAGAACTGGAGCCGGTTCTGGTGGGCGGTGAGTTGGAACTGAGCGGCTGGCTCGTGCAACGCGAGGGCCAACCGATCCACGGCATCCGTGTCGTCATTCGGCGCGGAATCTTTCGCACCCGCAGCAAATCGGCGCGGCGGAAACGTCGCCGTCCGGAAGTAGCCGCGGCCTTCCCCGATTTACCTGATGCCTGGTCGAGTGGTTTCCTTTTCGAACTACGGCTCGGCTTCGGCCGCAGCCAGCTCACCTTTCAAGTGCTTGATCACGAACGGCGCTGGCAAACCTTCCACACCACTTCCGTCGTCTGTTACCCGCTCACCATTGTCGCCGGGTTGCCGCATACCCGGCAGTTGCTCGTCACGCGAATGCAACGCCGGCTCGACCGGTATCGCCCAGCGATCCCG
>JBDSNB010000115.1:0-3427 GCA_039915555.1 Chthoniobacterales bacterium
AGCCCGACGTTGAGTTTCGTTTCAGAAACTTTGCCGTCTTTCGTCATGCGAATGGTGTAATCGCCGGGCAGGACACACGGGCCGCGCGTGCCGGAAAAGGCGAGCTGCGCGGCGGGCGGAACGCGCGGCGGTTTTTCGCGCATGCCCCACATCACGCGATTCAAACCGGGACGCTTGCTGGCGGGTAATTCATCGATCACGCGCCCGGCGGCATCGAGCACTTCGATCTTGAGTTTTCCGAACAAATGCCGGGTCCGCTGATAGTAAGTGATGACCGCCGCGTCAGGCGGATTCTCGCCGACAAACGTAGCCGCACCATCGGGCCCGCCACCGTTGCTATCGATGCGCTGTTGCACCGGCTTCGCCGGAACAAAAGCGACCTCCTGGCTGAGCAACTCCGGCGAGAGCGCACGCAGCGGCGTGATGTCGTCCACGATCCAGATGCCGCGGCCGTGCGTGGCGAGCACGAGCTCGTGATCGCGCGGATGGATGACGATGTCATGCACGGCCACCGCGGGAAAGCGGTTGCCTTTGTATTGCGCCCAGCCTTTGCCGCCATCAACGGAAACGTAGAGGCCGAATTCCGTCCCGAGGAAGAGCAGATTTGGATTCACCAGATCTTCTTTCACCACGTGCGCGTAGCCTTGCACTCCGGAAAGCTCCTGCGGCGTAATGAGCGGCGTCCAGGTCTTGCCGAGATCGGTCGTCTTGTAGAGATAAGCCGTCATGTCGCCAAAGGTGTGGCGATCGAAAGTGGCGTAAGCGGTGCCGGCTTCGAAGTTGCTCGCCTGCACCCAGCTCACCCAGGAATTTTTCGGCAGGCCGGCGATATTATCGACCACATTGGTCCACGTTTTCCCAGCGTCTTTCGTGACCTGCACATTGCCGTCATCGGTTCCGACCCAGATCACGTTTTTGTCCTTCGGCGATTCACTGATCGAGTAAATCGTGGTGTGCATTTCGGCCGCAGAGTTGTCGATCGTGACGCCGCCGGATTGTTCCTGCTTCTGCTTCTCCGGATCATTCGTGGTCAGGTCGGGCGAAATGCGGTCCCAGCTCTGGCCTTGATTACGCGAGCGGAAAAGGAACTGCGCGCCGATATAGATCGTGCCCTTCTCGTTAGGCGAGAGGGCGATGGGCGCGTTCCAATTCCAGCGCAGCTTCTCTTTGTAATTTGGCTTGGGCTGAATGTCGCGGCCTTCGTGCGTTTTGCGATTCACGCGACCGATGAAGCCGCCCTGCGCTTCCGCGTAAAGATAATCGGGGTCCGCCGGATCGGAGAACATCCAAAAACCATCGCCGCCGTAGAAAGCTTCCCACTGCGCATTCCCAATCCCGCCGGGATAACGCGATTGGCCGACCCACGAACCATTATCCTGCAAGCCGCCGTAAACCTGATACGGGTCCGCATCATCCACGCTCACGTGATAGAACTGCGAGATGGGGAGGTTCTCGCCTTTCCACCATTTCGTGCCGCCGTTCTGCGAATACCACATCCCGCCGTCGTCGCCCGCGATGACAGTTTGCGGATTGGTCGGATCGATCCAAACCGCATGCACGTCGCCATGCGCGCCCGTGAATCCGCCCACGGTCGAGAAGCTCTTGCCCGCGTCCTCGCTCATGATGAGAGCGCCGTCCGTCTTGAACAGACGATCGGGGTTCTTCGGATCGACGATCAGGTTCGCGAAGTAAAACGGACGCCAGACCATCCAGGTGCTCTTATCGCGCCGATCCCAAGTCGCGCCGCCATCATCGGAAACGAAGAGCGCGCTGTCAGTGGATTCGACAAAGCAGTAAACGCGTTGCGCATTCGAGGGCGCGATCGCAATCGCGAGACGACCGTAAGGTTTTTTCGGGAAGCCTTTGCTATTTTCCGGGGTCACTTCGGTCCACGTCCCGCCACCATCCATCGAGCGGAACATCCCACTCGCAGACGGCGCTTCCGGGCCGTCGCCACCGGAGCGGAAGGTCCAGCCTTTGCGCCGAAAATCCCACATCCCGGCTAACAAGACGTTCGGATTCGTCGGGTCCATCGCAATCGTCGAGCAACCGGTCGAAAGATTGCCGCCCTTCAAAATTTGATTCCAAGTGCGGCCACCGTCAGTCGTCTTATAAAGGCCGCGATCCGGCGAGTCGCTCCAAAGCGGGCCGGGCACCGCGACGTAAGCGGTCTCGCTATTCTCAGGGCTCACGATGATTTGCGAAATGCGCTCGGAGTTCGGCAAACCGATCCGCGTCCAGGTTTCGCCACCATCGGTCGAGCGATACATGCCGTTGCCAATCGAGACGCTGTTACGCGTCCACGGCTCGCCCGTGCCAACCCAGACGTTCTTCGAATTTTTTGGATCGAGCGCGACCGCGCCGATCGATTGCACCGGCTGGTCATCGAAAACCGGTTTGTAAATTGTCCCACCGTCTTCCGATTTCCAAACGCCGCCGCTGGCCGCGCCGACGAAGATGGTGATTTTGCCCGAGGGCTCGCGGTGCGCCGCGAATGAAGAGACGCGACCGCTCATGGCGGCGGAGCCAATGTTGCGCGCGCCGAGGCCGGAGATGGTGGAGGAATTAAACGGTGCCTGCTCTGCAGCCTCCGTCAGGCTAACGAGTGCCAAAGTGGCGGGAAGGAGAAGAAAAATGAAGCGCATAAGATTGGGTTCCTGGAAAATTATTTGGCGGGAGCGACGGGGAATTTAAAAACGCTGTCATCGACTGGCGGATTGCCCTCCACCTGATCGAGAATCAACTTCTGCTTGTCCGATACGCCCTTCGGACCGGACTCCATCGATAGCGGGAGGAAGACGCCGTTGACCTTTTCATAGTCGCCCAAATCCGTTTCGGTCTCGACCTGCGAGCCGCGCTCGATGCGCTGCGAGACGATCCGGATTTCGAGAAAATGGTCCGGATCGAGATAGACATAATTAATGTCGCCGTTCTTGCGCGTGACCTTGAGCTTGTAAGCGAGCGTCCCGTCCACATCCTCGCGTCCGAGCGATTCGACCTTGCTCCCTTTTTCCTTCCAATCGATCAACGGCCCATCGATCTCCGCCTCTTCGATCAACGCCTTCGCATCGTCAGCCGACATCTTTTCCGGATCCTTCCGGCCTTGGAACGGCGAAATCTTCCAGCCTTCCTCGCCATCATAAGCCTGCACCATGGTCATTCCTTGCAGGCTGGCCTCCGTCCGCACCGCGCCCGGCCGTTTGCGCGTCTGAGCATAGCCGAATTCGATCTTGCCCTCGTTCACCAACATCTTGCCCGTCACCTTCACGGACGTGAGCGCGCGCAACGCCTCGATGCCGCCCTTCGCCTCGATGTTTTTCGCGACCAACTGGTCGACGGTCATTTCCTTGGGTTCCTGCGCGCTGGCCAACGAAGGGAAAGCCGCGCAGACGACGAGAAGAGGGAGAAGACGTTGAAGCATAATTTG
>JBDSNB010000019.1:0-7226 GCA_039915555.1 Chthoniobacterales bacterium
CGTCCTCCGGCAGCCCGAAACGCTTTCGATCCGAAACCGCTTCCGCTTCATTGAGATAAAACGGGTACGTAATCTTGCGCACCGGAATCGGCGACACGGCCGCGATGGAGTCGCGCGTAAAATCGGAGGGCACCCAAATCTCGTCGTAGTAATCGAAGGCCGAATGCCAGCGCATCGGGAAGTGTTCCTGTTCCCAATACCAAAGCCCGATGTTGTGCCGGCCCGCGAAAAAGCGCGGCCCGATGTCGCGCGCAAAGCGGCGCGCGTAATCGAACGAGAACGTCATCAAGTTCACGCGATACGGATTCGCTTGCGAGAATTGATCGAAACTCGCGTCGCGATTCCGATGCATCGTGCTCCGGACGCTGCAGAGTACACTCGGCAATCCCGAGGCCTGCACCGCGCGCCACATCGCGCGGGAGGATTCGCCAATCCCAAACTCACTTTGCATAAAGCCCGCCATATTCACGCCCGCCGGCCGCGGGCCCGCATCTACGCGTAAAGGCCGGCGCAGATGTCGCTCGTAGAGCCGACGCACCTTTAAGAGCTTCTCGTGATAAAGCGCGCGCGGCGCCTTCGCTTGAAACTTGCGCCAGCCGCCAAACTCGCGCACCGCCGCTTCCGCCTGCTCCATGCCTGCCCCTAATTTCCGGCTCCGCCGAACGATCCGACGCACCGCGTCGTATTCGAGATATTTCCAGATCCAACGCCGCAGCCGCACATAGCGCTGGTGCAGATAACGCTGGAGCAAGGCGCGATTTTCCAGAGCCGGCGCGAGCGCTGAGCGATCCTTCTCCGTTTGCTGCCGACCGTGCTGGCGAAACGCGCAGAGCGGTTCCGCGAGATAATAAAAGCAGCCCTGCTCGAGGAGATGGAACCACATCTCCATATCCGCCATGACGAAAAACGCTTCGTCAAAACCGCGGCCGGCTAACGAGCGGCGAAACATCACCGCGCTCGGCCCGCCGATCAGATTGCGCTGCTCGAAAAGGCAACGCGTAATCACGCTCGTGCCCGCGAGCGGCCGCGCTTTTTCTTCGAAGCTCGACCACGTTTCCAACGGCTCCGATTTTTCATCCACGATCCGCCGCGCTGCGGCCACCAGACAGATCGCGCGATTGCTCTCCAGCGCCGCGACCATCTTTTCCAGCGCCTGGTCGGAACAGAGAAAATCGTCCGCGTGCAACGTCTTCACATACTCACCCCGCGCGTGCGCGAGACCCGCGTTGCGATTTTTTACCATCCCGAGATTGCGCGCGTTTTGCAGCGCGACGATTCGCGGATCCTGCTGCGCGTAACGCTGCGCGATCGCAAACGAATCGTCCGTCGAGCGATCGTCGGAGATGATGATCTCGAAATCCTGGAAGCTCTGTCGCAGCACCGACTCGATCGCTTCCGGCAGAAAGCGTCCGTAGTTAAACGAGTCGATGCAGACCGAAACTTTCGGCGCGCGTTCTGGATGTCGGTTGCTCATTTGCCGTCGGCAAAAGAATCAGCCGACCGCGGCCAGAATAACGCCTTTTCCGCCACGCGCGACCAACCGCCCGCTCACCGCGCCGCTGCCCGTTGGTCCAGATGATATTGGTAAAACTGCGCGACTGCCTCGGCGTGCGGATCGCGCTGGCGCGCGAGCGCGTAGGCGGCGTCCGCTTCCTCGAAGCGCCCCATCTGATCGAAGGTCAGCGCGAGGTCGAGCACGCCATTTCCATCCAAGGGGGCGAGACGATGGGCCTCTTGAAATGAGGCCAGCGCGCGTTCCAGCAAACGCGTCCGCGCACCGTCGTCTCCCTCCGCGAGAGCGAGCGCGCCGAAAGCGCGGCCGCGGTAGAAATGCAGATAAGGATTCGCGCGCTCGGATTGCAACGCCTGGTCCGCGTAGAGGAGCGACGCGGTCGGATCTTCATCGCGGAGCGCGGTGCGCGCGTGCTCGGCGTAATATTCGGCCGGAAGCAGCCGCACGCTTTGGAGCAAAAGAACTGCGGCCAAAGCTGCGAGCGCGATTTGCGGGACACGCGCGAGCGCGCCGCCCGACGGGGCGGGGTGGTTCGAGTCTCCCGGATTCGCCAGTATGCCGAAGACGAACGCGAGCAGGAGCGCGTTCGCGGGAATGTGCAGGTTAAAGTCGAACGCGGAATGGACCACGTAGGCGGCCAGCGCGCCGAGCGCGCCGAGGTTCAGCGCCAGGCGATTGCCCGAGAGCGCGCCGTGCCCGCTGGCCATTCGCCCGGCGAAACGTCGCAACCCCGCCCAACCGCGCCGCAAGTGCGCGAAAAGGAAGAGCGCGAATCCGGCGAGTCCGAGCAGGCCATACTCGCAGAGCAAATGCAGATAATCGTTGTGCACGTCGATCGGATCGTTCTGCACTTGTTTGGTGCGAAATTGTCGCCCGTAGAAACGGTAGGTCCCGCTGCCGGTCCCGAAGACCGGTTGCAATTGCCACTGCGTCACCGCCGCCCGCCAGAGATCGAGCCGCATGTTTTTTGTGTCGATGATGTTGCCGGCGCGTTGCTTGAGAAAACCGTTCTGATGAATGAGGGCCGCCGCCACGAGCGCGATCGCCGCCAGCCCGCCCGCCCCCCACGCGCCCACCTTCAACCAACGCGCCGGCCGCGCCGCGCGCAGCAGGAAAAGGCTGCTCGCGCCAAACACCAGAAGGCTCGCCACCACGCTCACGTAACCGCCGCGGCTGCCGGTTAATGCGAGACCCACATAACAGACCACCGTCGCGTAGCCGGTGAGCAATTTTGCCCACACCGGCCACCGACTCCAGCAGGTCAGGCTGACTCCGAAAATTCCGACGACCTCGAGCAAGCCGGCGAGATGATTGGGGCAAACGTAAAACCCGCTCGCGCGCTGGCCGTAATCGACTCGCTGGAGAAACGAGATCAGCATCAAGTTATCGCCGCGCGAAAATTGCGCGAACCCGATCGCGACATGCCCCAGCGCGGCGCCAAGCAGCATGACGATAAGCGTGAGACGCTGTGCCGCGCTCGTGAGTTGAGTCGCGACGATCCCGTAAACGAGAAGCGCCGCGAGCACACTGTAGAGATCCTCCCGAGCGAAATAGGGCGCGGGCGAAAGTAAATTCCGCACCAGGATGTAGGCGAAAAAAATGGCGGTCGCGCCTAGGCAACGAGCGTCGGCCTTGGTGCGCGCGCGCGCGCACGCGACGAAGGCGAGAGCCGCGGCCGCCACGAGCAGCGCGTAGGCGGGGAAGGCGTAGATGAGGCGGCGGCCGCCGATCAGGACCTGGATGAGCACCAGGCTCGCCGCGAGCAAGGACGCGGCGCCGAAACCCCCGAGGCGGCGAAAAGGCGTGGTCGTCACGCAGGGGAATGCACTTTCCTCACGCGCGCTTCGCCGCGAGGGCTGCCCTCTTCGTTACGGATTTTGAGTTGGCGTGACCGCGCAGGGGCCGATCGTGTCGCCATGGCCAAGATGGCCGCCCACGGCCTGACACGGTAACGTGAGGGTGAATCGGTTCATGTGACAGACCGTGCATTGCGGATTGGTGGCGAGGGCCACCGTCGAGAACCAAAAGGTGCACGCCAGAATGGCGAAAACGCCAAGGCTGAGGAGTGGGTACAGGGTGCGCGGAGACGCCGGCACGGTGAGGGATTTTTTCATAAAAAAGGAGAGAGCCTTCCTGTTCAAAGGCTTTAGGAACGGGGATTTGGAGTCAAGCCTCAAGATCCCGACAGTCTCAAAATCCCGCTCGCCGCGCGCCGTCTGCCAGGGAGCGGCGGCAACCGCCGAGGGCGCTGGGGAAAGCCCCTTAGCAATCTCCGCTCTGCGCCGCCGCGCTTTCGGAAAAGAAACCCGTCAAAGGGCTGGTCGCACTCGCGGTCGAGCGCGCTTCCGCGAGTCCGATCTCGTAGGCTTCGCGGCCGGCCTCGACCGCTTTCCGAAACGCCTGCGCCATCCGGCTGGGGTCGCTGGCAATCGCGATCGCGGTATTCACAAGGACGGCATCCGCTCCCATTTCCAGCGCTTCGGCCGCCTGGCTCGGCGCGCCCAGACCCGCGTCCACCACCACCGGGACGGTGGCTTGTTCGATAATGATTTCGATCTGCGCCCGTGTTTCGATCCCGCGATTGCTCCCGATCGGCGAACCAAGCGGCATCACCGTGGCGGTGCCGACATCCTGCAGACGCTTCGCCAGGACTGGGTCGGCGTTGATATAGGGCAATACGATGAATCCCTCCTTCACCAGAATTTCCGCCGCGGCCAGCGTCTCCACGCCATCCGGCAAGAGATAACGCGGGTCCGGGTGAATCTCGAGCTTCACCCAATTCGGCAGGCCGGCCGTCACGGCAATCCGCGCGAGCCGCACCGCTTCCTCGGCAGTGCGCGCGCCGCTCGTGTTCGGCAGGAGGAGGAAGCGTTTCGGATCGATGAAATCGAGGATGTTCGCGAACGGATCTTTTTTTCCCGAGAGATCGGCGCGGCGCAAAGCGACCGTGACGATCTCGGTCCCGCTGGCGGCGAGGGCGTCGCGCATCAAATCATTCGAAGCGAACTTGCCCGTGCCCAAGAGCAAACGCGACGCGAATTCGCGGTCGGCGATTTTCAATTTCGCGGGCTTATCGGACATGAGGAAACGCTACCACAAAGTACGCGCGCTTGTAGGGCGTCTGTGCCCGACGTCCAGCCTTTCGCAGAAACGCCTGACAATGGGTTTGTACCCGTGCCGTCTCGGGATACGCTGCCGCGTGCCCACGTTCGATCTGCGCCCTGGCGACTGCGTTACCGGCATGGCACTTCTCGCGGAAGCCTCGGTCGATCTCATCGTCACCTCGCCACCTTACAATCTCGGAATCGCCTACGGAAAATATTCCGATCGCGCGGAGCGCGGCAGTTATCTGGATTGGTGCGAAGAGTGGGCCGCGGCCGCACGCCGGGCGCTGAAACCAGATGGTTCGCTTTTTCTCAACGTCGGCGCCGCGCCCTCGAATCCGCTGCTGCCGTACGAGTTGGTGCTGCGCCTGCAAAAGTACTTCGTCCTGCAAAACACCATCCACTGGATCAAAGCGATCACGATCGACGATGAATCGCGTGGACATTTCAAACCGATCAATTCGCCGCGCTATCTCAACGATTGCCACGAATTCGTCTTCCATCTCACGTCGGAAGGTCGAACTCCGATCGACCGGCTCGCGCTCGGCGTGCCGTATCAGGACAAGAGCAATATCGCGCGCTGGCAGCACACGAGCGGAAAGGATAAACGTTGCCGCGGCAACACCTGGTTCGTGCCGTATCAAACGATCAAGAGCCGTGATAAAGAGCGGCCGCATCCCGCGACGTTTCCCGTCCAGCTCGCGGTAAACTGCATCAAACTGTATGGCCTCTCGCGCGTGCAGACGATGCTCGATCCGTTCCTCGGGATTGGAAACTCCGCGGTCGCCGCGCAGGAATGTGGCGTGCCGAAGTTTATCGGCTTCGAGATTGATGAGGTCTATCTCGAGGAGGCGAGGCGCCGTGTCTCCAAATAACAGGGACGCTTACTTCTCCGCTTCCTCGTACGCCGTCATCCCGCCGGTGATGTTCGTGACGTCGGTGTAACCGCGCGACTGGAGCAGGCTGCTCGCGATGGAACTGCGGTAGCCGCTCCCGCAAATGATGGCGATCGGCCGGTCGTTAGGCAAGCCGCTCGCAGTCTGGGCAAAAGTCGAGAGAGCGAGGTGTCGCGCATCGTCGATGTGGTGGCGCTTCCATTCCGTCGGCGTGCGCACATCAATCAGCAGCGGGGCCTCGGGCGTCTGCAGTTTTGCTTTCAAATCAGAGACGCTGATTTGCGCGAGCGTCTCTTTTCGAGTGAGCGCGTCAGCGGTGAGATAGCCCGCGATGTGATCGAAACCGATCCGCGCCAATTCCAGGCGCGCCTTCTTCGCCTCCTCGGCGGATTCGACGACCAGCGCGATCGGCTTGGCGCCGGGAACCAAGAACCCGGTCCAGGTGGAGAACGACGGACTGCCCAGGCCGATGTTGAGACTGCCCGGGAAATGTCCGGCACCAAAGGCCACCGCCGGACGGGCATCGATGACCGACGCGCCCCGCTTTTGCGCGGCGCTCAGTTCCTCTTCGCTCAGCGGCTGCAACGGTGGCAAGGAGCCGAGCGGCTTCGCGCCCTCCAGGTTCACGTCCACGTCATAGGAAAAATAGGCGGGACGATCCGGCAGGTTGGCCGTCATTTCGTTGATGAACTCCGCGCGCTCCGGGATCTGCAGCGCCCAATTCATCTTTCGCTCCTGACCGACGAGCGAGAACGGTGCATCGGAAATGGCCCGCCCGCAGAGCGAGCCGGCACCGTGGGAGGGATAGACTTTCACGTCATCCGGCAGGGTGAGAATTTTTTCGTGGAGCGAGTCGTACATCTTGCCCGCGAGCGCACCGGGATCTTCATCCGCATCGCGCAGATCCGGGCGTCCGACGTCGTTCACAAACAGCAGGTCGCCGGTAAAGATGGCGACCGGCTGATCGCGTTCGCGCACGAGAAACGAGAGGCTGTCCGGCGAGTGGCCGGGCGTTTCGAGTAACTCGACCTCGATCGAGCCGAGTTTTACCTTGTCGCCGTCACGAGCTGCGACGTGCTCATATTTTGCCGGCGCGAGATGCGACACGTAAACTTTCGCGCCGGTGCGCTCGGACAGTTCCCGAAATCCGGAGGCAAAGTCGGCGTGCGGATGGCTGTTAAAGATGGCGACGATGCGCAGCCCTTCGCGCTCGGCGTCAGTGAGGTAATCATCGACGTCGCGTTTTGGATCGACCACCGCGGCCTGGCCGTCGGAGCCGAAGAGATATGAGGCGTGGGCGAGACCTTCGACGAAGAAGCGTTTGAGATACATAAGCGCAAATGGGGGTGGGAGGGTTCAGCCGCGGGCGGGGGCCGGCGACGCCTCTCAGGATGCCGTTTCCGCCAAGTTGCGGCAAGAATAACCGTGAGCCGGGCGGAAGCGCGCCGACGCAGCGGGGCGCTACGGCGCGTTCTCTGGCGCGCTCGCGGCGAACTTCGCCAGCGGCTTTACCAGATTTCCCGGCAACGGTCGCACGCGATCGAAAATTCGTTCCGCGATCGGCTTCGCCACCAAATAACCGGCCGCGAACATCTCCAGCCGCGCGTCCAGATTATCGATGTAATTGAGCGCCATCGCTTCCGGCGTTTTCGGACTCACGGGCGAACCAAACTGCGGTTCGCCATGATGCGCGCCGATCAAGTGCAGCAGATG
>JBDSNB010000143.1:0-6144 GCA_039915555.1 Chthoniobacterales bacterium
TCCACGGCTATTTCCACGAGCGGCCCGCGCGCGCTGACGAATCATTGCGCGAACGTTTGCTCACCCAATCCTACACGAGCGGCGAAGGGGAATTTTACGATCTCGATTACGAAGAAGCGCTCCGGCGGATCGTCCGTGCACGAGACGAATTTATCGCTGCCGGCCTGACGCCACGCGGTTTCATCGCGCCGGCGTGGTTACTCGGCGCGGAAGCCGAACGCGCCGCCACCGATGCCGAGATGGAATACACTACCCGCCTCACGACGATCATCGATCTCCGCACGCGCGGCGTCTTCCGCGCGCGCTCGCTCGTTTACAGCACGCGCAGCGCATGGCGACGCAAGGCCAGCCTGGCGTGGAACGCCGCGCAGGCGCAGATCCAATCCACGCATCCGCTCGTCCGGCTCGGGATTCATCCGCCTGATATCACGCACTCGGAAATCTGGTCGCAGATCCTCCGCTTAGCCGACAGCTTCGCGGAAGCACGCACGCCCACCACCTACCGCGATTGGCTGGCAGAACGTCGATCCGAAACCGAATGAGCCGCTGCGATCTCCACGTCCATTCCCGCGCCAGCGCGCGCTCGGAAGAATGGCTCTTTCGCCGCTTCGATTTACCCGATAGCTGCAGCGATCCGGTGGAGCTTTACGCGCAATTGCGGAAAGCCGGGATGGATTTCGTGACCCTGACCGATCACGACACAGTCGACGGCGGACTGGAAATCGCCGACCAGCCTCGCGTTTTTCTGAGCGAGCAGGTCACGACTTTTTTCCCACAGGATCCCTGCAAGCTCCACCTCCTGGTTTGGGGACTGAATGAAGCGCAACACCGCGAAATTTCCGCGCTGCGCGATAATATCTTCGACCTGCAAGGCTACCTGCAAGAGGAAGATCTGGCGCACGCCGTCGCCCACCCGCTCTACAGCATTAACGGCAAACTCGAGGCCAGCCACCTCGAACGCCTCATCCTGCTCTTTAAACATTTCGAAGGCATCAACGGCTTGCGCGACGCGCTCCTGAGCGACCTCATCCGCCCGATTCTCTCCGGCCTCACGCCGGAAAAAATCGAAGAGCTCGCCCACCGCCATAACCTCGCTCCCACTCACGCTGAACCGTGGAAGAAAGTCCTCGTCGGCGGTTCCGACGACCACGGCGGAAAGTTCCTCGCCACTGCGTGGACGGAAACGCCGCGGGCGAAGACGGCCGCCGATTTTCTCGCGCACCTCCGCACCGGCTATTGCACTGCACACGGCGAAGGCGGGACTCCGCTCGCGCTCTCGCACGGTTTTTACAACACGCTCTCCTGCTTCATCCAGGATCGCTTCCACGAACGTCTCGGGGCGGCCGCGCCGTTGCTCGAGACGATGTTTTCGCGCTTCATGGAAGGGCGCGATCCGACCGAGTTCACGCTCCGCGAAAAAGCCAGCTTCGTCGCGCAAGGCGTGCTCTCGGGGAAAATCTTCGACCTCGCGAAACGCGGAAATGTTTCGCTCTGGAAAGAGCTCTCCAGCTATTTCGCAGAACCGGAAGTGAAAGCGCTTCTCGCCGAAGGCGCGGCGGGCGTGGCGGCTCCGGAGCGCCGCACTTTCCTGATGGCGAATCTCGTCTGCGAACAGCTCGCCTTCCGCCTTTTCGAGAAATTCGTCAAGCAGCTCAACAGCGGCAACGTCATCGAGAGCATTCAAGCGCTGAGCGGCATCGCGCCGATCCTCGTGATCCTCGCGCCCTACATCTACGGATTCCACAGCCAGGCGCCGTCGCGCGTTTCGCTCCGCCAGATTTGCCAGCAACTCACCGGCGCCATCCCACCGGTTCTGCAAAACCGGAAACGCGCCTGGTTTACCGACACCCTGGAAGACGTCAACGGCGTCTCCACCACCATCCGCAAGATGACGGCGGCGGCCGCCGCCGCGGGCGAAGAGTTGATCGTCATCACCTCGTTAGGCGAACTCACGGTCGACGACATCCCGGTGAAAAATTTCCGCCCGATCGGCGATTTCGAGCTGCCCGAGTACGAACTGCAAAAGCTCAGCTTCCCGCCCATCCTGCAAATCCTGGATTACATCCAGCGCGAGCAATTCACCGAGATCATCATCAGCACGCCCGGCCCCGTCGGCCTCACCGGTCTCCTCGCCGCCAAGATGCTCAATCTCCAGACCAGCGGCATCTACCACACCGACTTCCCCGAGTACATCCGGATCCTGACCGACGACCGCTTTCTCGAAAGCCTGGCCTGGACTTACATGCGCTGGCTCTATGGACAGCAGGACACCGTTTATGTGAACTCCGAGCAGTACCGGCGCAGTTGGATCGAGCGCGGGATCGAAGCCGAGAAAATCCAAATCCTCCCGCGCGGCCTCGACACCGAACTCTTCCATCCCAACCATCGCCTCGAAAAATTCTGGGAACGTCCCGGCACCGTGAGTCACGAAGTGCGCCTTCTTTATGTGGGGCGCATTTCGCGCGAGAAAGATCTCGACGTGCTCGCCACGGCCTATCGGCAGTTACGTGAAGAAAAGGTGCCCGTCCGCCTGTTCCTTGTCGGCATCGGTCCGCACACCAAAGCACTGCAGAAATTGCTCCCCGACGCCGTCTTCGCTGGTTACCTCGCGGGCGAAGCGCTCGCCACCGCTTACGCTTCGGCGGACATCTTCGTTTTTCCCAGCACCACCGACACCTTCGGCAATGTCATCATCGAAGCGCAGGCCTGCGGTTTGCCGACCGTGGTCTCCGACCTGGGCGGCCCGGCGGAGTTAGTGACGGACGGCGTGAACGGATTCGTGACCAAAGCGCACAACGCCGAATCGTTCGCCGCCGCGATCAAGAAACTCGCGGCCGATCCCGAGTTGCGCGCCCGCATGGGCCAAGAGGCGCGCCAGAGCGTGGTCGAGCGCAGTTGGCCGGCGGCCTTCCAAAAGTTTTGGGCGGCCACCGCGCTCTAAGGATCCGCCACTGCGTGGGCGACTCCGCCTTACGGTAAAGTCGGCGGCTCTGTGGGCGGCGGCACTTCCTGCACTGGAGGCGCCAACGGCACCGCCGGCGCCAAGCCCGCCCACACATCGTATTCCGGCCCGAACTGACGCAGAAAAAGCAGCTGGTAATTGAGCGCGAAAACAAAAAGCGGCAGCATAATTACCGTCCCCACGTACGGGATGGCCGCGATGCAACACGTCATGCAAGTAAGCGCGCACGCGACCAGCGCCACCGCCACCGCGAGCACGATTTTGAAGAGGAAAAAAAGGATCACGGGTCCCGGTTCCGACATCAGAACGCCGGCCGACTCCCGAAATCCCTGCACCGCTCCACAGCGCCGCCGGTACATGATGGGCACCATGAAATAAGAGGCCAACGCCAGCCCCAGCCCTACGACGAGAACCACCCCACCCACCAGAATCAAGCCAACGACCAAGCCCGCACCCTCCGGCTTCCTTCCCTGCGACACGAGCGGCAGCCAGAGCGGAATCGCCGCCAGACCGACCACCAGCAGAGAAAGGAACGCCACCGTCAGGCGAAAGAGAAACAAGCTGTTCCCCTCGCGCTTGTATTCGTTCCACGGGGCCACGATCGCTCCACGGTTCCGCACCACGCAGTCGGCAAACATGAATTGTCCTCGCGCCCCGAGCCACATGAGCACGACCACGAGGACCACGATGGCCAGCCCCACCCCCACGAGCAGAGGGATCATCCAGCTCGGCCACGCCTCCACGCTTCCACCGGTCACATCGCGCGTCGCCGAACGGAAATCCCAGCTCTTGTTCCCCCAATTTGTCGGAACATGGCCCGTGCTGCTCCCGCTGCCGAAGCTGGCCAGGAAAGCCGCGAACCCGATCGCACACCACTTCCCCAATTCGAACGGCTGAAACAGAATCCGCTTCGTGACCTCCAGCGCCGCCTCGAAGGGCGCAAAAATTTCAATCCGGCGCGGCGTTTCCTCCATCCGCGCATTTCAACCCCGCTCCCCCGCGCGGCGCAAGCTTTCCCTGCGCCCGCGCGGACGAATTTCTGCGGCTCCGGGTCGGAAAGCTCACTCGTTAGCCGCCGCCCGGTCGGCTGGACCGAGAACGACTCTCAGCGGCGG
The DNA here is from genome assembly GCA_039915555.1 of Chthoniobacterales bacterium. Lineage (GTDB taxonomy): Bacteria > Verrucomicrobiota > Verrucomicrobiia > Chthoniobacterales > UBA10450 > JACCTI01. The sequence continues at coordinate 4,078 of JBDSNB010000143.1, forward strand.
CGCCGGTTTCCGCTCTCGGCGGTTAGTTAATTGTCACCACCGTGCCGACCGGAATCTCGCTGAAGAGTTTTTGCGCGACATCGGCCGGGAGCCGGATGCAACCGTGGGACGCCGGATAGTTCGGAACGTTGCCCGCGTGCAGGCCGAAATCGAGACAGTTCAACCGCATGAAGAACGGCATCTCCACGCGGTAGAGCGAGGAAACATGGCTGCGGTTCTTATCCGTCACGACGTATTCGCCAGGCGGAGTATCGAATCCCTTCCTTCCGGTCGAGACGGAGGTCTGGAGAATGGCGACGCCGTCCTTGATCACGGACGCCTTTTGCGTGGCGAGAGAAATTTCCACACGCAACTCATCGCGCGTCGGCCCGCGCCCGAGCAGGATCTGCAAGGATTTAGTTTCGCGAGCGCGCGCGGCGAAATAGAGCGCGAGCATTTTGTAACGCTTGGTTTGCACGTTGCGCGAAGCTCCAGCTTCGAGAAGGGCGCGCACGTATTCACTCTTCCCGAGGCCCGCCGCCAGCATCAGGACGGTCACGCCTTCATCGCCCTTCACGTAACTGCGCAGCAGTTCCGTCGGCAGCCGCTTCACAAACGCCGGCTCGCTCGGCTTCGGCAGCGCGGTATTGGCATCGGCTCCGGCGGCAAGCAGACTGCGGAAGGTTTCCGTATCGGCTCCCAAAATCGCATCGGCCAGGAGCGGAACGGTGGTGCCTTCCACGGTGGGCGCGCCACGATTTTTGCACAGGAGTATGCGAGCCAGATCCGCGTCGTCTGATTCCAGTGCGAAGCGGAGCGCGCTGCGCGTGCGGGTCGTCCACTCCAGGTCATCAGGGAGCCGGCTCAGCACTGCTTTCATCATCCGCGCATTGCCGGTATCGAAAGCGAACGCGAGCAAATCCCGGCCGTCCGCCGCCGGTTCGTCCAACTCGGGCAAACGCGGCAGAAGAAGATCGAAGGAACCATATTGCCCCGCCGCGATCGCATGGTGCGCGGCGGAACGGCCTTCCGCATCGGTCGCTTCTGGATGTTGCGAGCGGGCGAGAAGCGCTTCCAGCGTTTCGAGATCGCCTTGCATCGCGGCCGTCATCAAAGGCGTGCGGCCGGTTTTGTCCGCCAGGTCGACGTTGGCATTGAAGGCCAAAAGACGCTGAATCATGGGCCGGTCCCGCTGCGTCACCGCCACGGACAAAGCCGTGCGCCCCTCGGCATCCACCGCGTCTACGCTCACTCCCTGTGCGAGCGCAAAATCGAGGAGCGCCGGATCGCTCGTCGCCACCGCACGGCTGATCGCCTCGGGCGGCAATTGCGTACGCGCCTCCCGTACCGGCGCCAGCCGCGTGGGATGCAAAAACCACGCCCCAGCCAAAAAGGCGGCGGCGAGCAGCGGCGTCCGGGGGGGAAACATGGTTGTGAAGGATTTTCCGATCATTCCCTCCTCCCCGTCAAGCGCAACTGCCGTGCCGCGCAAACATCCGATCGGTTGGCTTGGATTTCGCGTTGCGCGCAGAGACGACCATGTTAATTGTCTCCTCCGGTTTCGCACGGCTCCTCGCCGGTGAAACATCCGGGCCTGTAGCTCAGTTGGTTAGAGCATGCGCTTGATAAGCGCAGGGTCACTGGTTCGAGCCCAGTCAGGCCCACTCCCTCACGTCATGGCTCGCGCGGCCAGCCGCGCGCGGGACGTGCACAGCCAATAAATTCCCAACCCGACGAGCGCGCCCGTGGCATCAATCATCACATCGATGGGCGAACCCGTGCGGGACGCGACGAACGATTGATGGAATTCGTCCAGCCCGGCCCAAACCAGCGCGGTCAACCAGATCAAAACCGCATAGCGGGCTGTCGCTTTTCCCTCGCCCCGAAAAAAAGCGCGCGCCAGAAGAATCCCCAGGATCGCATACTCGGTCAGGTGGGCGCACTTCCGAATGAACAACTGCACGCCCGCGATCGTCGCCGGCGAAATATCCGGCGCCAGCCAGCGCAGCAACGGCCCGATGAAACGCGACGTGTGCTGCGCCGACATCATATCCGTGGAGGCCGCAGCGATGATCAGCATCCAGCCGA
>JBDSNB010000126.1:0-91616 GCA_039915555.1 Chthoniobacterales bacterium
AGATCGCCCCCGCTCTTTTCCGCCCAATCGAGCACCACCATCGCCGTCGCCACTTTCGTGAGGCTCGCGATCTGGAGCTTCTTCTTCGAGTCGCGCTCCTGGAAAACGTAGCCCGTTTTCGAATCGATGATCATGAACGCCTGGGCGGCCCGAGCCGCGGTGGCGGCTCCGCACACGAGAGCGAAAACAAGGGAAAAAACGGAGAGACGAATGGAAGCAGTCACAATTTTTGAAAACCGCTGCACCTTAAACGCCGAGCTTTGCTTGGCAACCCGGCAAACCTTGGAGCGGCGGTCTGCGACCGCCGAAATCGGCCGAAGCAAAGGCGAGCTTTTTTCGTAAAACGCGCCCCCTTCGGGCGGCCTTAGGCCGCCGCTCCCGTGCGGTTTAGCGCAGCGCGATGCTCGAGCGCACTCCGTAGCGATGCACGTTCGGCGAGAGCGCGAGGTAGATGCGTTCCGCCGCGTTCTCGAGATCGAAAGGAGTGGCCTTGCCCAGGCCGCTCGCGCGGATGGTGCCCGCCGGACCTTGCAGCCGGCTCCCGCCCGCCACGTCAAATTCATAAATCACCACGCCTTTATCCACGTCGGTAATCTTCACGTGCAAGGAAAGGAAGGAACGTCCCGCGCCAAAATGACCGGCGAAGAAGCGACCGACTGGGCTGCCACCGTCCACGATCTGAAATTCACCTTCCACCAGCCAGCCGGTGCGCGGCGTTTCGTCATCCTGCAAAATCCGGGCGGGAGCCATTTTCTCGAGCGACTCCTTGAGCGAACCGGCAAAAGAAATCGGGACGAGCGCTTTACGCAGCGGCATCTCGCCTTCGGACGCGGCTTGGTCGCCGATGAAGGTCGCGTTGTCGATGCAGAACGGGCGAATGTAAATCGCCTTCGGATTGTAAGCGCCGACCCCGCACGTCGTCATGCGGACCCCGACGGAGGCGTAATCTTTGGCATCGATGGCCGCCGTGGAAACGCCCCCGGCGGTGGCGACATCGGTCTTGTAGACATACATGTCGGCGCACGAGCACAGGAGCAGGCTGCTGGAAAGGAGAGCGAGGAGCGATTTCATATTCGGTATTTACTGAGGTCCGCACCGGCTTGCCCCACGGCGCGCCAGACGAATGGTTGCCCGTTTCTGATGCAACTCTCGTGCCGTGGCTGCGGGAAATTTGCCCCAAGCCCTCTCCGGATTCCCCGGGGCCTCTGCGCCCCTACCGGACTTGCCCGCGCCGTCGCTTCTTCCAGGCGACGCCCCCCAGGACTGCACCAGCCATGACCAGCAGGCTCACGGTCGCCAGCTCGGGGACGGCGTTCACCGTGAAGCTTGGGTCAGCCAACACTATCCGAGCAGCCGCTCCTCATCCCGCGTCCGCCTTCTGCGCCACGTAAACCGTGCTGGCCGATTGGGAATCCAGGAGTGGATTCGCGAAAGTCACCACGTGCGCCCGCACCGAAATAAAAGCGGAAGAGATCACCTGCATGAACTCCTCATCCGGCGCTTCGTCCGACCACATCGCGAAGACGCCGTCGGGAAGTAGATGCGCGGCCAGCGCCGCCAGTCCCGCGGGCGTGTAGAAGGTCGCGTTCCGCGGGTGCAGCAGATCTCGCGGCGAGTGATCGATATCCAAGAGAATCGCATCGAAACGCCGGCCGGGTTGTCCTTCATCAAACCCTTCCGCAGAAGCGGCGAGCGCAAAAAAATCTCCCTCCACCAACTGGCAACGTGTATCCCCTGCCAGCTGCGGACCGAGCGGCACCAGGCCGCGTTGATGCCAGCCGATGACCGGCGCGAGCGCATCCACCACCCGTAGCGCGCGCACTTCCGGATGTTCCAAAGCCGCCACCGCGGTGTAGCCCAATCCCAGACCGCCCACCACCACATCCCAATCCCTCCCTCGCAATTCGCCGAGCCCCAAATGCGATAGCGCCACTTCCACCTCGTGGAACAAACTCGACATCAAAAACGCGTCGCCCAGTTTCACCTCATAAACGGTGAGGTCGTCTAACGAATGCATCACCCGCCGCCGCAGCGTCAACTCCCCGAGCGCGGTCTTCTGATAGTCGAGCTCTTCGAAGTCGCGGCTCACAGTTGTCCCTCGCGCCGGGAAAAGAAGCAGGAGGTGTTGGATGGCATCACGGCACATCTACTCCAGCAACGATCGTCTGGAAACGCGCATCAGTGGCCGATTGGGTAAAATCGCCGTGGCGTCCCGTCCCTCCAGCAGCCAATCGTCTTGATCGCGCACCTTCCCGCGATCAAATCAGGCATCACGAACCACTAAGCGGCGAAATCAATAAACCCACGATTGATGCGATCAATCGTCCGTCCCGCGCGGCGGAAAACTCCGATGTCTTCCCGTGGGCCGCCGTCATTCGTGTTGCCCTCGATCGTTTCCAGCCGGTTGCCCACCACCCGCGAGACCAAACCGGTGTGGCCACTGCCGCCGCCTGTCGAGATCACAAAGACCATGCCCGGTCGCAGCTTGCTGGGATCGCTCAAGGCCGTCTCGCTGCTAATCGTCTTCACATTTTTTGGCCAGGTGCGCACGTTCAGCCCCCGACCGCGGTCGTATTGATACGCCTTCTTCATCGTCAGCGCGACGGCTTCCGCTTCAAGTTGGTGCGAGGTTTAGGATTCCGTCCCACGATCCATCAAGAAGAGCGCTTCCACTTTGGCGGCCGTGACCTTCTCGTAAGCGGTCTGATCGTAAGTCGGAATAGTAGAGCACGCGCCGAACACGAGCGCGACCGCAAGAACACCGAGCGCGCGCACCGCCCTCCGCCGAGATAAAAGGGCGGCCCACCGCAAGCGACCGCGAGGAAAGCAAGGTCGGAACGGAGATCTCATGCTTCTCGCGAGGAGGTGCTCGCAAGCCTCAAGAATGATTACGTGATTGAACGCGTAGAGTTCCGGACAAACACGATTTGGAAGCCTTGGCTGGCAGACGGGCGGGTTCGCTGGTAATTAAGAACCATGCGCCGCCTTCGACTCCTCCATCTCTATCTCGGCTGTCTTTTCGCCCCGGCGCTCCTCTTCTTCGCGATCAGCGGCTCGTGGCAAATTTTCCGCCTCCAGGACACCGCAAAAGACGGCAGCTACACCCCGCCCGCCGTCTTGAAAACGCTCTCCGCCATTCATATCAACCAGCACCTCCCCGGCGGCAAAGCCAGCCAGCGCACCCCCCTGCACATCTTCGCGCTGCTTGCCGGCTTGGGTCTTATTACGACCACGCTCCTCGGGATTGTGATGGCGTTCCGCTTCTCCACCGGCGTAATTGCGCCATTGCTTTGCCTGCTCGGCGGCGTGGCACTGCCCGCGCTCTTGTTGCTGATCTATCGCTGAAAACCGGCGCGTCTTCCGGCCTAACTCTTCGGAAATTTCGGGTCCGCTTTCACTTCCAGAATCTGCGCCGTGTGCCGTTTGCAATGCGCGCCATTGAAGAGCAGCCATTGATACGCGTCCATCGTGCCGAACGCGGGATGCTCGTCGAAATGGCTACGCAAATCCTCGTTCGTCGTCCGGGCATACTCGATCTCCGCGCCGCGCGTCTTCTCAAAATCCTGCACCAACGCCGCGCGCGTTGCCCATTTTCCTGTCGGCTTCAACGACTCCGGCGCCTGCGCCTTGCGCGATCGATCAGGCACCTTCGCGAGAATCATTTCGTCCTTTCCCTTCACCGCCACCTTTTTTTCCGGTGTCGCGGGCGACTTCGCCATTTCCTCGCTCACCAAATGCCAGATCATATTCTCCGCGGTCGCGATGTGCTCAGCGGTCTCCGCGATCGACCAGCGATCCGGCGCCGCTTTGAATCTCCATTGCGTCTCCGACAATCCTTCCGTGGCCGCGAGAAAATCCTTCTGCGTTTCCTTCAAATAGCCGATGGCGCGATTACGTTCGGCATCCGTCAAGTTTCCGGCAGCAGCCGTCGTGGTTTCGGGAGCGGCGGGGAGCGGCGACGTCTGACCGTAAATCGGAGCCACGGCTGACCCGATAAAAACAAGGGGAACGAGGAGAACATTTTTCATGGCCCGATTCTATTCTGCGCTCCCACCGGAAAGCAAAAACCTCTTCGCTCAATTCTGAGACTGACACGGACAATCATGTGGCGCATCTTGCCCACTCGTGTCCGCCCCACTTCCCGCCTGGATCACCTACCTTGGCCGCCTCGGTCAGTTCGCAAAAGGGCTCGTTTACATCTCCATCGGTCTGCTTGCCGCGGAAGTCGCCTGGGCCGGGCACGGGCAAGCACGCGGATCTCGCGGCGCCATGCGCGCCATCGCCGAACAGCCCTTCGGCCGCGCACTCCTCGTCGTGCTCATCGGCGGCTTGATCTGCTACATACTCTGGCGCCTGCTCGAAGTCTTTTTCGACGTCGAACATCGCGGACGCGACGCGAAAGGCATCGCCCTGCGCGCGCGTTCCCTCGTGGTCGCCTTCATTTACGGCGGCCTCACGCTCGGCGCGATCAAGACCCTGCTCGGCGCCTCGTCTCGGGGTGGCGGCGACGGAGCCGCGCGTGACTGGACCGCTCGCGCCATGGCGCAACCATTCGGCGCCACGCTCGTCGTCCTCATCGGCGCGGCCATTATCGCCGGCGGCCTCTACAAAATCTGGCGCGCATACTCCGGGAAGTTCGAAAAGAAGCTCCAGCTCGGCGAACTCTCGGCCCGCGCCCGAAAGTGGATTCTCCGTATTTGCGTCTTTGGCCTGAGCGCGCGCGGCGTCGTCTTCGTCATCGTCGGCGCTTTCCTGTTCCAGGCCGGCCTGCAGTCGAACCCACAAAAAGCCCGCGGCCTGACTGGCGCGTTGGAAGCACTCCAGACCCAACCCTACGGTCGCTGGCTCTTCGCCATTGTCGGCCTCGGCCTTGCCGCCTATGGCATCTACAGTGGCGTCCGCGGCCGCTACGGCCGCTGGGAATCCGCCTGATCGTTCGCAGTTTTTCCGATTTGAAGACGGCCGCGCGTTTCGTTAGCCTCATCTCATGCTCGGCGTCTGCGTCATCGTGGCCTACCGGCCAAAGCCGGGCCAGGAAACCGAGCTCCTCGCGCTCGTCCGCGGTCGCGTTCCCACCTTGCGCGCCGAAGGACTCGTTACCGACCGCTCCCCCATCCTCATGCGCGCCCGCGACGGCACCATCGTCGAAGTTTCCGAATGGAAATCCCGCGCAGCGATCGACGCCGCGCATCAGAATCCGACCGTCCTCGCGATGTGGGATAAATTCTTCGCCCTCTGCGATTGCATCCCGCTCTATGATCTCGCCGAAGCGAAGGAAATGTTCGCCGGCTTCGAGCCAATCGACGACTAAGTTTTCACTCTCTCGCGTGTCTCACTCCTGAAGATCAATCAGGAGGAATACACGATGACCGCACCGCTTCTCTCGCAATCGCGCCCGAGATTTCGTCTCGGACTCGCCCTCGTCGCTTCGGCACTGCTTCATGGCGCCGCGGTGGCGCTCGCCACTCTGCATCACCCGGCACCAAGCGCTGACATTACGAGTGGCAACGACGGACCGATCGTCTTTCTCGAACCGGCCGAACCTCCCACGTCCGCGCCACCGAGGGAGATTCCCGATCTCCCCCCGCCGCCAATCCCGGATGATCCACCACTCTTCACCGATGCGACCCCGCCGACGCCACGCCAGCCCGCCACGATTTCGCATGGGCCGATTCGAAAAGAGCGATCGCAATATCCCACTAACAAAGGGAACACATCAGCACGAGCGCTCGCCTTGCACGCCCCGCTTCCGGCGTATCCCTACGAAGCGCGCCGCGCAAGAATCACCGGCAACGGCGTGGCGCTCCTCTCGATCGATCCCGCGAGCGGCCAGGTCACATCCGTAACGATGGCGCAAAGCACCGGCAGCGCCGTCCTCGACAACGCCGCCATCTCCGGCCTGCGCCGCTGGCGTTTTCGTCCCGGCACACGCGCGACGGTGCGCTCTCCGATCACCTACACGTTGACCGGCGCCGCGTTCTGACCGCGGTCATGACGAGTCGTTTGTCTGGCGTCCTTAGCGCGGCGCGAACTCGAAATCGGCCTTGTCCTTCTTCTGCGAAAGGACAAGGTGCGCGGCGAATTTGTTGCCGCGCTTGCTGACGAAGTCTTCGATCATCGGAGAGCGTCCGTCGGTCACGAGCGCTTTCACTTCTTCGGGGGTGATCTCGTGTTCGCAGAGCGTCTTGGTGAGCTTAAAGACCTGGCGGTTGTCCTGGTCGGCCTTGCGCACGTAGTAGGCGCCGTCCAGTTCCACCAACTCGCCGCCGTGCATTTTGCTTTCGCCAATCACCTTGGCCTTCGAGAGGTCGGCCTTCGCGCGTGCTTTGCGCTCGATCGGTTTGCCGTCCTTGTCCGTCTTCGCAGCGCGCGGCGGGAACTCCCAGCGAATCTTCTCGGCGGCTCGAACTAGAAAAGCGTCGAACGGCCGTCCCTTCTTGGACGTGAAGGCCTGGATAAGATCCGTCTTGCCCTGCTCGATCAACTTGATCGCCTGCTCGCGCGGGATTTCCTTTTTGCACATCAAGCGCGGGAGACGGAACGCTTGTTTCCATTCGCCGTTATCCTTTTCGCGCAGGACGTAGTTCGACCCGACTTCGCATAACTCCGCGCCGGTTGCCGCGTCGGTCCAAAACGATTCGACGGAGCCGAGATCGACCTTGTCGCCGAAATCGTACTCCGCTTTCCACTTCCCGGTCTTCTCGTCTTTCGCCAGTTTCAGCGTGGCCGCGAAACTGTTTCGTGTCTTTGCCGAGATGAAGCCATCGAACGGCCCGGCCACACCTTTCTCGACCAACTCGCGGATTTCGCTCTCCTCCATTTTGCGGCCGCCGATGACCTTGTAGATCATGAACTCGCCGTCCTGCGATTTGTAACCGCGCAACGTTTCGCGCAGCGATTTCTGGTCGGTGGGTGAGAGAATATCCGTCTCCCGCGCGACGGAGTCGTCTTCTTCGAATCCCTTCACCCGCTCCACGATGCCCTTTGTCTCGGCGACGATCGCGGCCATGAATTTTTCGCGCGGGAATTTCCCGTGTTCCATGAGCCGGAGCTGATGCTCCCATTCGCCCGTCATCGCCGGGCTCGTGATGTCGGTGGCCTTCACCGCTTCGAGAAATTGGATGAGCTGCTCGGCTTTCGCGGTCGGCACCAACTCGCGCTGCTGCCGATCCATGTATTTTTGGTAGATCAAGCCGTCGATTGTATCCGCGCGCGTGGCCGGCGTGCCGAGCCCGCGCTCTTTCATCGCTTCCGCGGCGTCTTCGTCTTCGACTAACTTTCCGGCCGTCTCCATCGCGGAAAGCAGCGTCGCTTCCGTGTAACGCGGCGGTGGCTTGGTCGCCTCACCATGCAGGACGGCCTCCAAAGTTTTCGCCTGGTTGTTGTCAGCTGGGCTCAAGGCCGGGAGCGCCTTGCCCGAGTCGTCGTCGACCGTGCTTTTGCCGTAAACTTCCAGCCAACCTGCCGCCGTGAGAACCTTGCCTTCGGTCTTGAACTTGTGCGCACCGATCTGGCTGTGGCGCGTCGTGATATCGAATTCGGCGTTCGGGAAAAAGACGGCCACGAAACGCCGCGCCACCATGTCATAAATCTTCGCTTCTGCTTCATCCAGACTCTTCGCCTCGGACGCGGTCGGGATGATGGCAAAGTGATCGCTGATTTGTGCGTTGTTGAAAATGCGCTTGTTAGGCCGGACCCAATTTTGCGCGAGCACTTTCTGGGCATGTGGGCCGAGGGCGCCACCGAGATTGCCGAGCGTTTCCTTCACCACCGGCTGGTAATCCTCGGGCAAGGCGCGCGAATCCGTGCGCGGATAGGTGAGCATTTTGTGCTTCTCGTAAAGCGCCTGCGCGATTTGCAGGGTGCGCTTGGCGGAGAACCCGAAGCGCCCGTTCGCTTCGCGTTGCAACGTCGTCAGATCATAAAGCCGCGGCGCGATTTGCGAACTGGCTTTCTTTTCCTCGGAGACTTCGGCGGGAGGCTGGCCCTGGCAGGCGCCGACGACGGCTTCCGCCGTGGACTGATCCCAGATTCGATCGATCCGATCGTGCTCGTCCTCGTTCCGTTTGAAATCGGGACGCTGATAAACGCCTTCGTACTCGCCTTGCGCGATCGCGAACTTCGCCGTTACGCGCCAGTAGTCGCGCGGCTTGAAATTCCGAATCTCCAACTCCCGCGCGTAAACCATCGCGAGCGTGGGCGTTTGCACCCGGCCGACGGAAGCCACATTCCCCGCGCGCGAACCGAACATGCGTTTCGTGATCGCGCGGGTGCCGTTGATCCCAATTAGCCAGTCGCTCTCGCTCCGGGAACGCGCGGCGTCGGCAAACGGTTTCATCTCCGCGCCATCGCGCAGATGTTGAAAGCCGTTGCGAATCGCCTGCGGGGTCATGGATTGCAGCCAGAGTCGCTTCACCGGGTGCTTGTTTTTCGCGAGCTGCGTCAGGTAGGTGAAAATGAGTTCGCCTTCGCGGCCGGCGTCGCAGGCGTTGATCACTTCGTCGATGTCCTTGCGCGCGATCAGCTTCTTTAATTGCGCGAAGCGGTCCTTCGATTGCTCGCTCGGTTTGAGCTCGAATTGTTCGGGAATGATGGGCAGCGTTTCGAGCCGCCAAAACCCATACTTCTTCTTGTCGATATCTTCCGGCATGAGGAGCTCGACCACGTGGCCGATGGCGGAGGCGACGACGTAGCGGTCGTTCTCGTAGTGGTCCCCTTTCTTGGGGATCTTGCCGAGGACGCGCGCGATGTCGGCCGCGACACTGGGCTTCTCCGCGATGACGAGGGACTTGGACATGAAGGGATGCGAAGTAGACCTCGCGGCGGAGGTTTGCAAGTCTTAACCAGCAAGTCGCGCGCGAGTTGTCAGGCTTGTTCGCTCTTTTCTCGCGGCGGCGCCACGCGGTTACGGCTTGATCACCACGCGCACGTCGTCCCCAAATTTTTCGAGACGATCGAGCACCCCATTCACTGCGCCGGCTTCGAGCGGAACGGTGCGAATGATGTCGCCTGAAAGGTCAAGCGCTCCGGTGCGAGCCAGCTCCAGGAGGCCGGGCAGCTCGCTCGCGAGGTGATCGGAAACGCCGATGACTTCCGCTTCCTTGTTCAAGAGCTCGGCGTAAGGCGCGATCTCGAAAGTGCCCTGCATCAAACCCGCGAGCGCGGCGCGACCGAGGACGGCGAGCGATTGCACCGCCTGCCGCATGGTTAACGGCAAGCCGATCAACTCCAGCGCAACGTCCACGCCGCGCCCGTCCGTTTGATCGAGGATTTGCGCGACGGGATCTCCGGCGGCGGGATCAATCGGAATCGCTCCGTAGCTCTGCGCGCGCTCGAGTTTGTGTGGATTAATATCGACCGCAAAGACCCGCGACGCGCCGAGGTTTTGCGCGAGCTGCAGCGCCGAAATGCCGAGACCGCCGATCCCATAGATCGCCACCGTCTCGCCGGAATGCAGCCGCGCCTTCCGCAGCGCGTGGAGAGAAGTGGCCGACGAGCACATCAAGATGGCGCCTTGTTCGAAAGGAATCTCGGCCGGCAGATGAATCACGCTCCGCGCCGGAACGAGCACAAACTCCGCATAGCCGCCGTCGCGCCGATTGCCCACCATCTCGACTTCCGTGCAAAACTGTTCGGTCCCCGCGCGACAATAGGCGCAGCGGCCACAGGTGGCGAGGTAGTGCACGCAAACGCGATCACCGGCGCGACACGTGCGCACCTCTGCTCCGATCTTCTCCACCACACCAGCGATCTCGTGGCCGAGCGTCAGCGGGAGCGATTTCAGCCGCGAAACACCTGCGCGATAGTGCGCATCGGAATGGCAAATCCCCGCCGCCGCCACGCGAACCAGCACAGCGTGCGGGCCGACGTTCGGGATTGGGACTTCCTGCTCGACGAGAGGCGAGCCGTATTGATGGAGGCGAATCGCCTTCATGACACCTTCACGAAGTAGTTTCCCGGCAACTGCTTCACTACTCGCTTCAATTCGAGGCGCAAGAGAATGGAGGAGACGCTGCCCGCCGCCAGGTCCGCGCCGGTCGCGATGTCATCGATCGATGTCTCCGTGGCGCGAATCGCGTCATAAACGCGGCGCTCGTCAGCGGTCAACTCCGGCAAAGCGCGCACCGCCGCTTCCGGTGAAGGTTTCGCTTCCGGCAGGAGGATGCTGAGGTCGTCGAGCAGATCGTTCGCATCCATCACGAGTTTGGCCCCCTGCTGGATGAGGCGGTTGGAACCCATCGCGCTCGGCGCATTAATGTGGCCGGGGACCGCGTAAACCGAACGCCCCTGTTCCAGCGCTTGCGACGCCGTGATCAGAGCTCCGCTATTCAATCCAGCTTCCACCACAAGAATGCCGTGACTCCAACCGCTGATGATGCGGTTGCGCATCGGGAACGTCTGACGGTCCGGCTCCACCTCCATCGAGAACTCGGAGATAACCGCGCCGTTGCCGCTCGCAATTTTCTCGGCCAAAGCGGCGTTTTCCGGCGGGTAGAGTTTGTTTAAACCGGAACCGATGACCGCGATGGTGCGGCCTTTCGCGGCGAGCGCGCCTTGATGCGCCGCGGTGTCGATCCCGCGCGCCAGTCCGCTGATCACGGTAAGCCCGGCATACGCGAGTTGATATGAGAGCTTCTTCGCCGACTCGGTGCCGTAGTGAGTCGTGCGGCGCGAGCCGATGACGCCGATCGCATGCTGATCGCGGTCCTGCAATTCGCCCCAAACGTAAAGGACGATCGGTGGCGCGTGAATCTCGCGCAGTTGCCGCGAGTAGTTAGGCGATTCCGCCGTGATGACCGACGCGCCGAACTCGCGGACGCGTTCCAACTCCGCAGGCAGGTCGACCATTTCCTCCCACTTAAGGATCTGTTCCACGACTTCCGCGCCAATTCCCTGCACCGCTCGCAAGGCGGGCCCGCGGGCGGTGAGAATCTGCTCGGGCGAGCCGAAAACTTGAAGCAGATTGCGCAAACGCACCGGCCCCATTTTCGGGAGCATGTTCAGCGCGATGCAGGCTTCGGTCGAGGTCATGCTCTACGGCGTCGATCCGTGATCGGACTCCGAATCAAGATGGGAGGCCAGGACTGCATGGGAGAGATCCTTCGACCGTCTGCGCGGCGCAGGATGACACTGACGGCGACGCGTTAAAACGGAATCTCGTCGTCGTCCGGTTCGGACGCGGCGGGACGGGGAGGTGGCGCGCTGGAGCGCGCGGGTCGGCTGTTGCTGGCACGTTCGCCGCCGCCACCTTCATCGAAATCGCCGCCGCCGCCACCGCCGCCGGGTTTGCCGCCGAGCAGTTGCATGCTCTCGCCCACGACCTTGAGTTTGCTCCGTTTTTGACCGGAGGTCTTGTCGTCCCAAGTGTCGAGCTGGAGTCGGCCTTCGATCAGGACAGGCCGGCCTTTTTTCAAATATTCGCCGGCGATTTCCGCGGTGCGACCCCAGAGGGTGACATCGACGAAGGTGGTTTCTTCGCGTTTCTCTCCGCCGTCACTGGCGGGGATGAAACGATTGATCGCGAGACCCACTTCGGCGACTGCGGTGCCTTTGGGCGTGTAACGCACCTCGGGATCGCGCGTCAGATTCCCGAGCAGGATGACTTTGTTGAAGTTGGCCATCCGCCCGTTGTAGCGAGATTACTTCTCTTCCGCGACTTTTTTCGTGCTCTTGGCAGTTTTCGGCCGCAGGCGCTGGTAGTGCTGGCGGTAGACTTCCGCATCGAGCTTGAACTTAGAACGCAGCTTCGTGATGAGCTGCGAGTCCGCGTGGAAAATGAAGTTCACAAAATGCCCGGCCTCGAGCTCGCCCGCTTGATAGGCAAACTGGCGTTTATCCATCTTTTGCACCTGCTCGATCTCGGCGCCTTCTTTTTGAAATTCGGACTCCAGACGGTCGACGATGTCTTTGACGGTGTCTTCTTTGCCTGTCGCATTCAGGACGAGCAGGGCTTCGTAACGGTTCTTCATGATTCGGGAATTTTGTTGAACGTGTTCATCGCGGAAACGACGCCTTTGTCAATCGAGCATTTCAGCGCTTCGACCGCGCGCGCGACGGTTTTGTCGACCAGCGGCTGCTCTTCTTCGAAGAAACGACCGAGCACATAATCGACTGCGCCAGCCTCGGGCGCTGCGCCGATTCCGACACGCAAACGCGGGATTTTATCGTTGCCCAGCGTGGTCATGATGGAGTCGATGCCGTTATGTCCGCCGGTGCCGCCCTCGAGCCGGATACGTAAACGCCCGAGCGGCAGATCGAGATCATCGAAGACCGCAAGCGTTTCTTCCGGCGCGATTTTGTAGAACTGCGAGACCGCGAGCAACGGCGCGCCACTCCGATTCATATACGTCATTGGTTTGACGAGAATCGCCCGCTCGGCCTTTGCCCAGTAGGCGCCCCATTTCGCAGAGCGTTCCCAGTTCACCCGCCAATCGGCTGCGAGCCGGTCGAGCACCATAAACCCGATATTGTGCCGGGTGCGTTCGTACTCCGGTCCCGGATTTCCGAGACCGACGATCAAACGGATACCGGCAGCGTCGGGCGGCACGCGATCTCAGGCGCGGAGCGAGTCCGCGCTTATTTCTTGTCCTTCGCCGCGGCGGCCGCAGCTTCGGGATCTTCTTTCTTCTCCTTGATGACTTCCGGAGCGGACGGGGCCTCAGCGGCGGCGGTCGGCTCTTCTTCCACAGTCGGAGCGAGGATGGAAATAACAGTCAAATCCGGAGAGACGCGCGTGGTCACACCGTCCGGGAGTTTGATCTCCTTCACGTGAATCGCGTCGCCGACGTTCAACTCGGAGACGTCGATCGTGATCACATCCGGCAAATCGCGCGGCATACACTCGATCGAAAGGGAACGCAGGCTCTGCTCGAGCAGACCACCGAAGTTCTTCACGCCGTTGGCAGTCCCGGTCGGTTCGAGCGGAACGTCCGCTTCGATCATCTCATCCATCGAGACCGCGTGGAAATCGATGTGCAAAACATCGCCGCTCACCGGGGCGTGCTGCACTTCCTGCACGAGCGCGAGACGATTGGCGCCGCCTTTGATTTCGAGTTCGACGAGAATGTTCTCGCCGGAGGCGTGGCTGAGCATGGCGTTGATCTCGCGACGCGAAACCTGGAGTGGTTCGGGTTTATCCTTCGCCCCATAAATGATCGCGGGCACGGCGCCGAGCGCTTTCAACTTCTTCACTGCGCTGCGTCCCAGACCGCTCCGTGGTTCTGCGGTCAGTTTTACTTGTTTGGCCATGATGAATTATTCCTACTCTTTCTCGTTCTCGATCTTGAACAGCGACGAGACGGACTCGTCATTATGAATCCGCTTGATGCCCTCTCCGAGAAGCTCGGAAATGCAAAGCACGGTGGTTTTAAATCCTTCCACCGGGCGCACCGGCGTGCTGTTGGTCGTGATTAATTCCTCAATCTGGGAATTTTGCAACCGGGGAATCGCGAGATCGACCAGAACGGCGTGCGAAACGGCGGCGTAGATTTTCTTGGCGCCGTGCTCTTTCAGAACTTTGGCCGCCGAGCAAAGAGTGCCAGCTGTTTCCGTGAGGTCGTCCACCAGAAGGACGTCGCAGCCCTCGACCTCGCCGATCACGTATTGCACTTTCGTTTCCGTGGCGCTTTTGCGTTGCTTGGCCACGATCGCGAGATTCACCCCCAGGGTCTGCGAATAGGCGGACGCCATCTTCAGACCGCCGACATCTGGGGAAACCACCACGGTTTTCCCAGTCAATTTTGTGCGGAGGTATTTGATCAGCACCGGCATGGAATAAAGGTGATCCACCGGGATATCGAAAAAACCCTGCACCTGCTGCGCGTGCAGATCCATCGTCAGCACGCGATTGACCCCGGCGGCATAGAGAAGATTCGCCACCAGCTTCGCCGTGATCGGCACCCGCGGCTTGTCCTTGCGGTCCTGTCGCGCGTAGCCAAAAAACGGAATTACCGCTGTGATCCGGTAGGCGCTGGCGCGTCGCGCCGCGTCCACCATGATGAGCAATTCCATGATGTGCTGGTTGGTCGGCGGACAGGTCGGCTGCACGATGAAGACATCGCGTCCGCGGATATTCTCCTCGAATTTCACGTAGGTCTCCGTGTCCGGAAACGAACTGATGGTCGCGAGCCCCAGCGGCGCGCCAATGGCGTCGCAAATCTTCTGCGCAAGATCGCGGTTGGCAGAGCCGCTGAAGATTTTCATCTCGGGTTGAAGCGCGTAGGTCATAGGCAGAGAGAGTGGGCCGTAAGGGGCCGTCAACTTAGGCGCGCGTGCGGCGCATTGGCAATCGCGAATCCCCGCTAATTCGTTCCACTGCGACCGACCGCCGCTCGGCAGTCGGCCCGAAGGCTTTGAGTACAAAAAACGGAGGCGACAGGATCACTGTCGCCTCCGCCAAACAAGAAACGCAACAAACAGACTAAACTGACATTTTCGAAGCCCGGCGCCGGCGCAGGACGTGAGTGGAACCCACCGCCACGAGCAGACCGATCAGCGGGAAGAAGGTGCCGAGTTCGGGAATCGGGGTGATTCCGCGAATGAGGGAGGTTTCCTCGAAGCCGCCTTGGCTGGAATCAGTGCTGCCCCAGCGCTGATACATGTAGACGTAATCGTTAGCCTGGGTGCCGGCGAAGGCGGAAACCGGGATGTAGATATTGATGTCGCCCGCGCCGCTGCCGCTCATCTGATCGTTGTAGAGCACGGTATTGGCGCCGAGGTCGTAGCGAAGGGTTCCCAGACTGCCATTGAAGTACCCTTGGCTATTCGTGGAGGTGCTGTTCTGGATCGTGGCGGAGGTGTAAATACTCAAGGCGTCCAGTGAGATCGTGGCTTGCGAGCCGCCGTTGGGCTCGTTCACGTCCACCTGGAAGCCGAAGTATTGGATCCCGTTCAGGGTGGTGATTTGCAGGTCGGAGAACCGAATTTCGTGGTTCCACTGCGGCTCGCGAGTGGTGTCGAAGTTGCCCGTGGAGCTGTTGTAGCCCTGTTCCATCGGATTGCCCTGAAGCGTGAGGAACGGGTTGTAGACCCCGGTGCCCGTGGGGTTCTGGCTGTTCACGGCAAAGTAGGCGCCATTGATGAAGCCGCTGCCGTTGGTTTCGAGGTCGAGAACGGTGGCACGGGCGGAAGGCAACAAGGCCGCGAGGGCGAGCAGGGTGCTGAGGATCGGACGAATCTTCATGATTTATGTTTGAGTAGATTGACTATCGATTGCTGATGAATTCGATAATTATCATAATTGATTCTCATCTTCCACAACAATTTGCATGCCCGGTATCTTTTTTTGTGTCTGCCACTGTTTCTAGAGGGTGCCGTGCCCGGATGGCAAGGATAATAATAGTCCGCGGCGCAAAATCTTCTCGCTCCGAGGCACGCGATTTTTCGGTCTAAAACTCGCCAAACGGCTCTGCAGCCCGCGTGCCGACGAGTGAGAATTCGCTGTTTCGGCGATTTCCGCGTCTAGGAGCGCCCGGTCATCCGGGCCTACGCGGTCCCCTTCAGCTTGATTCCGCCTATTGCTTCTCCGCCTCCTCTCCGCGCAAAACAAGACGACTGATCTAGGCTCACCTCGCGATCCAGGTGCCTCCGCACCTGCCCTTCTCACTCCGGCCCGCCGAAAACCGCATTTGACCTTCACTCCGGCCGAGCGACAAATTCGCTGGCTGGATATCTGTATGACCCCAGAAACGATCCGAATCGACCGCGTCACGACGAACTCGAGGGTTTTCGCCCATACCCGCTGGGATGCGTTGCCCATGCTCGCCGGTCTTTTCCACCTCGCATTCTTCTTCGCGATGTTTTTCCTCTACCCGCATGTCCCGCTCGGGATCATGCTGATCATGGGCTTCACCTACTCCCTCATGGTAAACGCGAACATCAACGGCGTCGGGCACAACTTCATCCACAACCCCTTCTTCCGAGCACCGCTCCTGAACCGGCTTTTCGGCATCACGCAATCGATCGCCTGCTGCTTTTCACAGACCTACTACGACGCCGTCCACATGCAGCATCACAAGGGCAATTCCGATCGCAAAGACGAGAACGGCGAAACCGTCGACTGGCTCTCCATTTACCGGCACGGCGACGATGACGAACCCGAAAATCCCTGGAGCTACGTCTTCCTCAGCTTCTTCCGCGACAATCCGGCGGCCATCGCGCGCGATCTGCGGAAACGTGGGCGTACCGAGCTGATCTGGGGCAACCTCGAGCTCGCCGCTTTCGCCACCACGCTCCTCATCATGTTCCTCTTCCACTGGCGCTACGTGATCTTCTTCTTCCTCCCCTTCTTCTATCTCGGCCATTGCTTCAGCTACCTGAACGGCTACTTCCGCCACTACGGCGCCGATCCCGACAAGCCAATCGCCTGGGGCGTGAGCAGCTACGGAAAAATCTACAACTGGCTCTTTTTCTACAACGGCTACCACGCCGAGCATCACTTCCGCCCGAAGGTGCACTGGACAAAAATGGAAGCCTTCCACGAAAAAATCGCCGACCTCCAGAAAGCGGAAGGCGTCCGAGTCATCGAGCATGCCCACATCCTCGGCTTCCTCGATCCAGATTTACCGGAACGCACCGCGCTCGCCCCCCGCGAAGAAGCGACGTCCCCGGCCGAGAGTCGCGCCAGTCTCGCGTGGGCCGGGATCGGCGATCCCGGCTACAACATCAACGCGGATCGATCACGCGGCCGATAAACAAACACGCCCCACTCGGCACATGCTGGATCGCGTAGAAAAACGGCCGATCCACTTTCACCTCAATTGGTTTCGGTTTCCCGATCACAGCAGCCGAATAGACCGTAACGGGGAGCGCCGTCGCAGCAGCCGCTTCCGTTCCCTCCTCATCCAGCGCAATAAACGTCTTCTGAAAGACATGTGAGATCGCGACGTACTCGTCCGGGCCCAGCAATGCCATGCGTTCAAAATTCGCGGTCCCCGCCGGAATATCGAAAGCGGATTTCATCCCAAGCGTTTGCAACGTCTCCGCCAAAGGGATGGTGAGGGGCTCCCATCTGAATTTGGGCAGGTGGAGATTTATTTCCACGCTCCTCAGCTTCGCACATGCTTCAGCACGTTCGGCGTAAGGCGTTTCTCCAAACCCGCCAGGCCATCAACGGCATCCGGAAGCAAGACCACGAATTGCAAATCCCCGCCGCTATACGGCAGGCCGACCACACGATAGCCGTCCTTCTTCGCGTAACCGAACGACGAGGTTTTCTGCATAGTCGTTACATCCGCCACCGCTTTTCCGCGCACTTGAAATGGCTCTGGCTTGATCTGCGCCACAGAAAACTCGCTTGCCCACCGCGCTTTCAGGTAAAGCGCATTCACCAGCACCAACCGCGCGCCGTTGAGCGGCAGCGGAATCAAATCGCGAATCCGAGCGCGCGTCTCGTGTGCCACGCATTGATTGATCCGGTTCGTCGCACCCGCGCCATCGCTTCGAAAATCCAGCGGCTCGGGCAGCGCATTGGGATACTCTGCCACCTGCTTCAAGAAAGTCGGTTGCAGCGCTACGCTTTCTTGGAGGAAAAGTCGGTTGGCGACTAGCAGGGTGATCGGCGCAGTGGCGTCGTCCGTTTTCTGCGACGATGGAGGGTTCTTCACCGTTTTCGCGACGGACTCCGCGAAGGATTTCCGAAGCGCAGAAAAGGCCGCGTCCGCATCGCTGATCCCGCTCACGTGCAGCACCCGCGCCATCTCCGTGCGCGTCTCTCCGTCCGCACCCGCCAGCGTGATCGCCAGCGCCATGCTGATCGAATACGGCGACAAGCAAAGGTTCCCCTCCTCTTTCGCCAGCTCTTGATAAAGATCGACCCCGAGTGCGTTGATCGCCTCCGGAGCGGGTCCGGCGCCTGCCCCTTGCGCGAGCAAAACGCCACCGATAAAAAAGCTCGCGAGGCTACTCCGCAAAATCAGCGCGCAGCTTCTCTTTTTTCTTTTCGCAATCTTCCTGCAAGCGGCGCACCTCGACCCCGAGCTGTTGTTTGAGCGAGTTCACTTCGTCCAGACTGGTCGCGTTCTTGATCTGATCGTTCAGAAACAATTCCTTCTCCGCGATCTTGGCCCGATAGCTGGACTCGATCTCCGCGATCTGCGCTTTCTGCTCATCCGTTAATGACACACTGGGCGCGGCTTTTTCTAAACGCTCCATCGCCAGTTCGTATGCCGATTTCATCCTGCCAGACCGTGGCCCGTTGCCGGACGAAATCAAATCCGTAGGTTGCCGATTCCATGTCTGCGCCGATCCGACTCCTCAGCACCGATTTCGATGGCACACTCGTCGCGCATCATAACGATCCCGTGCTCGACCCCGGCTGCATGGAACTCATTGAGCAGTTACAAAAAGACGGCGCCATCTGGGCCATCAACACCGGACGCTCGCGCGATTTGCTCGAATCCGGCCTGGTCGATTTTGATTTTCCGGTGCGGCCCGATTTTATCCTAACGAGTGAGCGCGACGTCTTCCGGCCCACCAGGAACGGCCGCCGCTGGGAAGCGTTCGGCGACTGGAATAAACGCGTGGCGCGCGATCACGCGGAGCTGCAGCATTCCGCTTCCTCCATCTTCGCGGACGTGCTCGATTTCGTGCAGCAAAAGACGGGCGCGCGCGTCGTGCACGATGTGCACGGCCCCGAGGGTTTGATCGCGCAGGACGAAGCCGAGATGGCGCGCATCATCCAATTCATCGACGAAGCGCGGTCCGCGCATCCTAAGTTTCACTACCAGCACAACACAATCTACCTCCGCTTTTGCCACGCCGATTATCACAAAGGCGCCGCGCTCGCGGAACTCCAGCGCTTGATCAAAATCCCGCGCGAACAAACTTTCGCCGCTGGCGATCACTTCAACGACGTCTCGATGCTCGACGGTCGGTTCGCGCAATACCCGGCCTGTCCGGCAAACGCGATCGAAGAAGTGAAGGAAGCCGTGCGCAAAGCGGACGGCTACGTCGCGGGCAGTGCCTGCGGAGCGGGCGTGCGCGAAGCGCTACGGCACTTCCTGTAAGCGCAGCTTCGCGTCTTCGCTCAAGATCTCATCCAGCGCCGGCCATTGCACCGCGCTGTCCATGTCGCGGAAAGCGTGCAGATAAACCGCCACGCTCTCGGCCGGATATTTTTCGATTAACTTCGCCACCGCCGCCGCGATCTTTTCCTTCGGCGGGCAAGGCGGCAACTCTTCCACCGTCCCGTCGTCCTCATGCGCGATCTCGAGCGCATCGAGGAAATCGTTCAACATCGGCTTCTGCGCCGCGAGTAGCCAGCCTTGCAAAAGATGACTCCCCAGCGCGTCGCTTAACGGCCGGCTGAGCGCGTTCTGCATCCACGGATGACGCTCGACCGGCGGTTTCCGCTCGATGAAAACGCCACGCAGATTCCGCTGATTTGCCAGCCCCTGGATCGCGGCCTTGTAGACAGGCTTTTGCTCGCGCTGGAGAAAGGTGAAGATTTCGGCCGCGAGAGCGGGCGACATGCGTTTGAAAATTTCGTGAGTCCTCATGAGGCGCGGAGCAAGGAAGACGCTGTCACGAGATTGTCGAAGCAAATATTCGTCGGACGCGTCTTGTGGTAGGATCAAACGTGGCCACCGTCGGCAAACCTCCCATTCATTCAATCGTCCTAGAGGATCTCTCCGCGCAACTCGCGGCCCACGGGCATCGTCCTTATCGCGCGAAGCAGATCACCGATTGGCTCTACAAGAAGCGCGTCGCGTCGTACGACGAGATGACTGATTTACCGCAAGCTCTGCGCGATCAGCTCGCGGCTGAGTTCGATCTGCACCGGCCCGAAGTGGTGCGCGTGCTCGGCGCGAAAGATACCACGCAGAAGTTCCTCTTCCGTTTGCGGGATGGGAACCTAATCGAGTCAGTCCTCATTCCAGCGACGCTCGGCGCTTCCGGCGAACGGTCGGACCGGCGCACGATCTGCGTTTCCAGTCAGGTCGGCTGCGCTTACGGTTGCAAATTTTGCGCGAGCGGACTCGATGGATGGACGCGCAATCTGGATGCGGGCGAAATCGTGGCGCAGTTGCTCGCGGTCGAAGCGGAAACGGGCGAACGAATCGACAACGTTGTCTTCATGGGAATGGGCGAGCCGCTCGCCAACCTGCAGAATCTCCTTCGCGCCATCCGCATCATCAATGCGCCATGGGGGCTCGAGATCGGCGCGCGGCATATCAGTGTTTCGACCAGCGGCCTGGCGCCGCAGATTCGCGAGCTGGCCGCCGTGCCCACGCAATTCCGCCTCGCGCTTTCCTTGCACGGTGCGACCGACGAAGTGCGCAGCCAAATCATGCCGGTCAACCGGAAGTATCCACTCGATGTGCTGCTGGAAGCCTGCGACTACTACGTGGCGCGAAAGCGGCGCATGCTCTTCGAATACATCCTGATCGCGGATGTAAATGACACCGACGAACAGGCGCATCAGCTCGCGAAACACGCGCGCCGTCTCTCCGCCAAAGTGAATCTCATCCCCTACAACACGGTCCAAGGTTTGACGTGGTCGCGTCCGTCGCGCGCGCGGCAGGAACGATTCCATTCCATCCTGCGGGAGCACGGCATCGGCTCCACCTTGCGACTCGAAAAGGGCCACGACATCGATGCCGCTTGCGGCCAACTCCGTTTACAGGTGAAACGCGAAACGGCTAACGAGTCCAACCTCACGGTGGCGCCCACGCGCTTGTCCTCCTGAGCCGTGCCCACGGTCGCAGGATCTCCCCGCCGCTCTCCGATGACACGAGCCAGAACGCAGTGCCACCGACCGGACGTTGTCCGGTACAAGCAAGCCCGCACTACGACCGAGAGATCCCTCGGCCGGCTCCGCGGCTCGGGATGACAGCGCTGGGCGCACTTTTATCTGGCGCAAAACTTTTTTGCACGGCTAACGAAGCTGCCTTAAAAGAAAGTCATGCCGGGCTACGATCACGAGCCAAATCGCGCTTGGGATGAGTACGAGTGGGAGCGTTTTCTCCAGCAGCAGGATCACAAAACCGAGAAGTATATGGAGTTGCTCGAGAAGTATCTCGATCATCCGGAGCGCGACCAGATCATCGCGCGCGAGATGGGTTGGACCCAACTTCTGCAAGGCGACGAATGGACCGATGAAGTCGACGCGCTCCTCGCCGACGAAGCCAGCTCCGATGGCGTCACAGACGAGATCGACGAATCCGAAAAACCTGAAGGCACGCTCGACGGCTTCGAGGATCACAGTCTCTACCGCGCCGCCTTCGCCCTGACCGTGCGCATCGATCATCTCTTCGACGGAAATCCCACTCTCCAAAACGAGCCCTCGGCCGTAAAGCTGGCCACCCATTCTGCGCTCGCCAGCGCGAAGCTGGCTGCCGCGTTGAGCGACGACGATGTGGACGAAATCGGGATGACGATCGCGTATTTAAAGCGCGCCCTGAAAGCCATCACCGTCTCCATGGAAGCTGGCCGCGCCATGCTCGCCGAGCGGCTCGTCACCTCGCGCGAACATTCCGTCCTCGAGCAACGCCTTTTCCAGGTGCGCGACGGCATCATCACCCTAATGGGCGAATACCGCGGCGAGTGGCTGCGGCGCTTCGGCAGCCTCTAGGGGGCCAGCCGTTGAATGAATCCCACGCCCGTCCGTCTTATTTAATGCCTACGGAAGCGACTCCGGCCCCGGCCGAAATATCGGACGCGGATCTGGTCCAGCAATGTCAGGCGGGTGAAACCGCCGCATTCGACCAGTTGGTCGGTCGCTATCGGACGCGAGTTTTCGGTATGATTTACAACATGGTGCACAGCGAACAGGACGCTTGGGATTTGGCCCAGGACAGTTTCCTAAAGGCGTGGAAGTCGATCGGTCGCTTCCGTGGCCAATCCTCTTTCTACACCTGGGTCTATCGCATCGTGATGAATGTGACGATCGATTGGCTGCGCAAGAAACAGGTCAAAGGCACCGGTGCGGAGTTTGATGATGCCATCCAGTTGAAGGAAATCGATCCCGCCTCGCGAACCGCTCCGAAAGCCGGCGCGCTTCCGCACGAGCGGATGCAGGACAAGGAAATCCGCGCACGCATCGATGCCGCGATCGAACAACTTTCGCCCGACCATCGGGCCGTCATCATCATGAAGGAGCTGGAAGACATGCAATATCACGAGATCGCGGAGACACTCGGTTGCTCCATCGGCACGGTCATGTCGCGGCTTTTCTATGCGCGCAAGAAACTGCAAAATATTTTGAGGGATGTTTATGAAAACGTTTGAGGAAAAGTGGACCGCTTGGGTCGATGGGCAGTTGACCGGCGAGGAGCTCGAGGAGTTCAAGGCCGCGCTGCCTGACCTGGCGACCGCCGAGCTTGAAAGAGAGGATTCGCTCAAGTTGGGCAACCTTCTCCGCGAGAAAATCGGCGTTCGCGCGATGACGAACGAGGAGTTTTTCCATCATCAACTTCGCACTGCGATCGAGCAGGATGCGCGGGAAACAGCGCCCCTGGCTCGTCCGGAAACGAAGGTCCGCGAAACCTGGTGGTCGATCGGACGCCTCGCCTGGACGGGGGCGGCATCGCTCGCCGTTTTCGCCGTGCTGAGCTTCTTCGTCCTGCGAGATTCCAATGTGGGCGGGCAATCCACCTACCTCACCCAAATCATCAATGCGCGGGTCGATCCCGCCGTCAGTCCGAACGCCACCATCTCGATTTTTGAAACCAAAGAAGACAGGGTCACGGTGGTGTGGGTGGACGGTTTGCAATCGCTTCCTTCCGAATACGCCGCGAAGTAATTTTCCCATGCACCGCCGTCTTCTCTCCGTGCTGCTCGCGCTTCTGTGCGTGCTCGGCATCGCCATGGGGGCGAAAGCGGAAACGGTCTGGAGCGGCCTGGTGATGGCGAATAATGTGCCGCAGCCGACCCCGATTCCCGCGGAGCTGACCGGGCTCGAAGGAACGCTCAAGCAGCTCTTCGGCTACAACCAATTCCAGGTCATCGGTCAATCGCGTAAGACCTTGAAGAGCGGCGAAGAAGACTGGCTCGCGACGAGCAAATATTTCTCCCTCCACGTCGATTCCAAAGGCACGAAGGGATCATCGTCCTACCTTCTGAACTTGCAGCTCTTCCAGGAAAAAAAGCTTCTGCTCGAAACAGAAGCCAAGCTAAGCAAGCGCAGCCCGCTCGTCATTAAAGGCCCGCAGATCGGTGCCGGTCAGCTCGTGCTCTTGCTGGTGGTGGAGTAGCGCGCTTCATTCAGCGGATGCGTTTCCGCTCCGTCCTGTCCTTCCTCGCCCTCTCGGTTACTTTCCTTGCCAACATGAGCGCGGAAAAGCCTTTCGATTTTAACAGCACCCCCGGCAAACTCCCCAAGCACGTCGTGCCGGTGGAATACTCCATCCGCATCACGCCGGACTTCAAGAAGTTCACCTTCGCCGGCTCTGAGACGATCAAGCTCGATGTCCGCAAAGCAGTGCGCGAGATCGTCCTCAACGCTCTCGAAATCGAAGTCGCCGGTGCTTCGTTAGACGACAAACCGGTCGCGAAATCCGCGATCAAACTCGACGCAAAAGAACAGACGCTCACCATCTCGCTGCCGGCGGAGCTGACCCCGGGCACGCACACCTTGGCGCTCGTTTTCAGCGGCAAGATCAACCAGCAGGGCCAGGGCCTTTATCGCGCGCCGTACCAGGACGCGGACGGCGCAAAGAAGGTCATGCTCGGCACGCAATTCGAAGCCACCGATGCGCGCCGCATGTTCCCGTGTTGGGACGAGCCGATCTTCCGCGCGCGTTTCCAGATCACCGCCGTCATCCCCGAAAACATGCTCGCGGTTTCGAACATGCCCGTCGAACGCGGAGCCAAAACGCCGGCCGGAAAAGAAGTGCACTTCGCAGCCACCCCGTCGATGGCCAGCTATTTGAACGTGCTTTGTGTCGGCGAGCTCGACGCGATCGAAAAGAAAAGCGGCGGCGTCTTGCATCGCGTGATCGCGACGCGCGGCAAAGCCGAGAACGGTCGCTACGCACTGGATAGCTCCGCGCAGGTCACGGAGTACTTTAACGACTACTTCGGCACGCCGTATCCGTTGCCGAAGCTGGACGAAATTGCGGTGCCCGGCGGCTTCGGCGGCGCGATGGAAAACTGGGGCGGCATCACCTATTTCGAATCACGCCTGCTCTACGATCCGGAAGAGTCTTCGTCGGAAACGAAGCAGGGCATCTACTCGGTCGTCGCGCACGAGATCGCGCACCAATGGTTCGGCAATCTCGTCACGATGGCGTGGTGGGATAATCTGTGGCTCAACGAAGGCTTCGCTTCGTGGATGGGGAGCAAGGCGACCGCGAAGTTCAATCCCGATTGGGAAGTCTGGCTCGAGCGCAATGTGCCGCGCGATCCCACCCGCCGTGTGGGCATTTCCAAGGAGACCGCGATGGAAAGCGATGCCCGCTCGACGACGCACCCGATTCAACAGCCGGTCACTACCGAAGCGGAAGCAGGCAGCGCGTTCGACGAAATCACTTACAAGAAAGGCCAGTCCTTCATTCGCATGCTCGAGAGCTTTCTCGGCGAAGAAGCATTCCGCGATGGCATTCGCAAGTACATCGCGCGCCACAAGTTTTCGAACACCACCACGACGGACCTTTGGAACGCACTCGGTGAAGCCTCCGGCAAGCCGGTCGCGGAGATTGCCGCCAATTGGACCCAGCAGCCCGGCTTCCCCATTGTGATGGTGACGCGCGATGCCGACGGCAAAATCAACCTCAAGCAGGAGCGCTTCACGATTAATTTCCCGGATGCGCCGGCTTTGCGTTGGCCGATTCCCCTCACCTACACGGTCGCTGGTTCCGAGACACCGGTCAGTCGGCTGATGGACGCGGAGACATCGGAAATCGCCGATCTTCCGGCGGATCGCGCGGTGAAATTCAACGTCGAGGGCGCAGGCAATTACCGCGTCCAATACGACGACGCCTCGTGGAAATTGCTCCTCGCCGAACTGCCGCGCATGAGCGTGCCGGATCGCGTCAATTTGTTAGGCGACGCGTGGGCTCTGGTGCAGGCCAGGCGCGAACCGCTTTCGCATTATCTCGAGTTGGTCGAGAAACTGCCGGGCAAAACCGAGCTGGCGGAGCGCGAACAAGTCATGACCGCCTTCGCGCACATCACGGGCTTGCTCGCGGGCGAAGCGCAGGCCGCGCCTTTCCAGAAATACGCCATCTCGATTCTGCGTCCCAGCTTCGGGGAATTGGGCTGGGACAAGAAAAAGGGCGAATCGAGCCGCGACGCAACCCTGCGCGCCAGTCTGGTGAGCGCACTCGGAAGTTTGGGCGACGAAGAAATCATCGCAGGCGCCCGGGAACGTTTCGCTAAATATGTTTCCGATCGGAAATCGCTCGACCCCGATCTGCGCGGACCGGTTTTGAAAGTCACCGGCCACTACGCGGACGAGAAGACCTGGAATCAGCTGCACGATCTCGCAAGGGGCGCGAAGAGCCTGGAGGAAAAGCAAAATTTCTACGACGCCCTCACCGCCGCGTCCGATCCGAAGCTGGCGGAGCGCGCCCTGCAAATCGCGCTGACCGACGAACTGCCGACGAGCCGCGCCGTTTACATCGTACCGACCGTCGCGCGAGACAGCGGACACCCCGAGCTGGCCTGGAAGTTCGCGCAGGCGCACATGCAGGAGCTGCTTGCCAAAGCGGACGCCCTCGGCGTGAACAGTTACGCGCCCAGCCTCTTTAATTTCTTCGCCGATCCGGCGCGGGTCGCGGAGCTGCGGGCCTACGGCAAAGAAAAATTACCGCCCGCATCCGCGAAGCCGATCGAGAAAGCGGTCGATGAGATTGGCTATCGCGCCGAGTTCAAGAAACGGCTCGCTGCGCAGATCAGCGAGTGGGGCCCGGACGGCAAACCGCGCGACTGAGCAGCAATCCGCGCGTCAAAGAACGGGCGGGCGTTCGAGTTCCACTTCCGGCCGGAGCCGCGCATCCCTCTGCTCGGCGGCGAGCGCCTGCGCATGCCGCCAGCCAGCCACAGCCTGGCTGATAAGAAAGAAAGCGAGGACGCCGATCCAGATCGATTGCCAATAAAAAACCGCCGCAACTCCAGCGACCGCGCTGCCGACGAAGCCGATCGCGCTCGCCACTTGCAGACTGCGGATGGGACCGAACGGAAACCAAAGCAACGAGCGCAGGATCTGCCCGCCATCGAGCGGGTAGATGGGGAGGAGATTGAAGAACAGCAAAGCGTAGTTGATCAGCGCGATGGTGCCGAAAAGTCGGAACGTGTCCGGCGTCGCGCCCGGCAACCGCACCATCACCATCTGCAAGACGAAGAGAACCGGAATGAGTGCCACATTTACGAGCGGCCCCGCCGCGATGGCCCAAAGCTGCGCGCCTGCCCGTTGCGGCGGCTGCACAAACGCGATTCCCCCCAGCGGCCAAAGCATGATGCGGTTGGCAATCCCGCCCGTCTGCCGACACGCCAGCGCGTGTCCGAATTCATGCATCAAGACGATGACGAAAAGCGCGAGGTACTCGTAGAGGGCAAAAATCGGCGAGGTATAAACGTGACGCCGCATGCTCATTTGGTACGCGGCCACGATGAACCACGAGAAGTGCAGGAACACCGCGATGCCCCAGATCTTGAATAAACGTATCGAGCCGCCTTGCATGATGTCGCGCACAGTCGGCTCTGCGCGCCGTTCGCGCCACCGGCATTCCGCTCCGCCCGTTTAGAGCGTGATCTCGGCCTTGCCCTCGTTCGGCGGCAAGAGCAGGCGCATCGGCATCATCGACGACTCGTAGAAGCCGTGCTTCTTGAAAAAAGCCTGCGACCGCAGCTCCGGTCGGTCGGTTAAGAGCGTAATGCGCAGAAAGTTCTTCTGCTTCGCAAACTCGATCGCGTAATCCAGCAGCTTCGCGCCGTAGCCTTTGCCTTGGAAATCTTTGTGGATCACGAGATCCTCCAGCACCATCACGAAGCCGCCTTCCGCCGTGCTGATGGTGAAGAGCAAATTGATCATGCCCACGATGGTGCGGTCCTGCCGGATGACAAAAACGCGGCCGCGATTCGGTTGCTCGAAAATGAGGCGCAAACCGCGCAATTGCTTCGCTTTGTCCGGCCGGAAGTCGCTTTCCTCGCTAAAGAGCTCGGCCAGGAGACCCGACAATTCGTCCAGGTCCTCGAAGGTGGCGGGCTCAATTACGACTTCTTCGCTCATCTGGCTTGGGTTATTCCATAAAGGCGGGAAGCTGGCAATGACGCTTCTGCCGGCACCAGGTTTGACAAAACTGGGCTCGTCCCTAAGGTAGCCGCTCTTCGCCCGCCGCGGTGGCGGCTTTTGTCCTATGAAACGCACCTTACAACGCTCGAAACGCACCCGGAAAAATCAGCACGGTTTTCGTGCGCGGATGAGCACCAAGGCCGGGCGCGCCTGCCTCGCACGGCGCCGCCAGCGTGGCCGCAAGCGCCTCCTGCCGAAGGGCGCCGACGTGCAGTATGCGCGTCACACCCAGCAGTAATTCCTCCTGCTCATAATCCTGATCCTGATCCTAATCGATCCCGAAGGATTAAGATTATGATCACGATCAAGAGCAGGATCTAACGCTGCAATTCCCGCAGCGAACCGGCATAGCCGGTTAACTCCAGATACCCGCGCCCCCCAGCAGTAATTCCTCCTGCTCATAATCCTGCTCATAATCCTGATCCTAATCGATCCCCGAAGGATCAAGATTATGATCACAATCAAGAGCAGGATCTAACGCTGCAATTCGCGCAGCGGACCGGCATAACCGGTCAACTCCAGATACCCGCGCCCCTTGATCGGTTTCCCGTCGCGCGTGCCGGAGATCTCGACCGCGCCCTCCCAATACGCGAGCGGCAAGAGCGCGAGCTCCTGATTCTCGAGCGCCGCTCGCGCTTCAAACTTCAACTCCAATCCCGGCACCGCCACCTGCCAGCCGATGGGATATTTCGCTGGCGATTTTTCGCTCTGCCAGAAACGCTCCGGCGTCATTTGGAAATCTTCGCTTTGTAGATGCCGCGTGGCCCCGTCGGCTTCCACGAATGTCCCGCTGGAAGTGGGATCAGCCGCGCCATTCGCCAGTCGCATCCGGTAGAGCATCAACTCAGTTCCATTATCCAGATGCACGGAGAGCCAATCCCAACCGACCTGCTCCGGCGCGAGCTGATTGGTCGCCCATTCGTGATCGAACCAGCTCTCGCCCGTCGTCTGAAAACTCTCGCCACCTATCCGCACGGTGCCTTCCGTCGCCAAGCGCGTGAGCGAGTAATAGTGGGAGGCGTGCCCCTCGCCCGCGGCTTTCTGGCTAATGCCATCCGCGCCATGAATCACCGGCGGCTTGCGCGACGCCAGCCGCAGATCGAGCGCCATCTCCTTCCCCTCCGCGCGCAAACGAAACGCTCCCGCGTTATCCATTCGCAACTCCCAGGAGTCCAGCCAGCCGAGACGTTCGCCTTCATCAAACCCCGCCTCCCCGAACGCTCCGCGACTCGTCTTTTGCTCGAAGTGAAACTTCCGTCCCGCCACGTCCGTGATCGTAAAATGCGCGAACTTCAGATCGTTCACCACGAAACGGGATCGTTCCGGCACACGCTCGGCCAGTGGAATGATGCCCTGTCGGAAAAACGTGAGTTGAAAGCCAAACCGTCGGCCAGACGCGTCCGCGAGGTTGCCCGTGAAATACCACCACTCCGTCTTGAACTCGGGATGCGCGTGATGATCGCGCGGAAACTCGTAACGCCAGCCGGGCTCCGCGATTTTCCAATCAGCGGCCAGGCAGCCGACCGCGAGGAGGAGGAGAAGAAGTTTATTCTTCACGCAACGCCTCCGCGATCACGAGCCGGCCCACGCGCCAGGCCGGCAACACCCCGGCCAGTAACGCCGCCGCCACAATCCAAAGCGGCGTCAGCGCCAGTGTCCCCCACGGAAACGCGAGCTGAATCGTCCAGCCGAAAAACGCGCGATTAATCACGCCCGTAAGCACGACCGACAAAGCCAGGCCGGAAACGAGCCCAACGAACGCCGCCAAAAATCCAATCATCGCCGATTCCCACAGCAGCAGTTTGCGCAATTGCGCCACACTGCCGCCAATCGCGCGCAGCAAACCCAGCTCGCGCGAGCGTTCCGCGATCAGCGTCGTGAGCGTGAGCGCGATCCCAACAATCGCGACCAACACCGCAATCGTCCGCAACACATAGGTGACCGCAAACGTCTGATCGAAAATTTCCAAAACGCGTTTCCGCAAATCGCCGTTCGACAAAATCATGAACTGTCCCGTGCGGCTAAACCGCGCACGGAACTCCGTGGTCAATGCATCCGCGCTCGCGTCCGGCCGCAAATAAACGGCCACGCTGTTCACGCGCTCGTCGTTCCAAAGACGCACGTAAGTTTTCACATTCATGAACACGACACCCTGGTCACGCGTGTAATCGTAGAAAACTCCCAGCACCGGAAAAGCGCGCGGGCCTTGCGGCGTGGTCAATTCGATCGCCTTCCCGGCCCGAACGCCATTGCGCCGGGCGAAGCTTTCGGAAACGAGGACGCCTTCCTCGTTTCCAAAACGACGCAGGATTTCCGCCCCATCGCCGCGCAGAAAACGCAGCCGCCGTCGCTCCGTGCCGCGGATGACCGCCACGGCCACGTTCTTGTTGCCCATCGGCAAACTGATATCGCGAAAAGTGTCGATCTCCGCCACTGCCGGGTGACTGCGGAAAAATTCAATCGCCGCCGGCGGAATGAACGAGGACGGCCCCACGATTTCATTCGAAGCCGGAGCGATGAAAAGATCGGCTACGAGCGTCTGATCAATCCACGATTCCACCGTGCGGCGGAACGAAAAAACCATCACGCTCACACCAATCGCCATTGCGACCGCGGCCGCGAGCGCCGCGATCGTGACCGCATTCCGCACCAGCGCGCGAGAGACATTGGCTGCGGCCAACTGGGCTTCCACCGGTCCGCGCAGGAAGCGACCAGCCAGCGCGCTAAACCCGAGCGTGACGCGCGGAACGAGAAACGAAAAACCGGTGAGAACGAAAAACGCCGCACCAAAGCCGAGCCACGGCGGACCGCTCGTCAACGCGAGCACCGACAGCGCAGCCGCCAAACAAACCGCCAGCAAACCAGACCAAAACCACGCGGGCGAAAGGTCTTTCGATTGTTCGATGATCGAGCCCGCGTGCAAGGCACGCACCGGATCCATCTTCGCCGCCGCCGCCGCCGGCAACCAGGCCGCGAGAATCACGGAAAAGAGTCCCAGGATGGCGGCCGATCCCAACATCCACGGTGTCACCACCACCTCCTTCACGCTCAGCAAAACGTAGAGCGACGAGATCGTTTGCGAGACGGGACCTACCAGCAGACGCGCTAAAAGCACGCCGCCCAACAAGCCAACGAGCACGCCGCCCGCGCCGAGCGCGAGCGCCTCACCGAGAAAGAGCGCGCGGATTTCATTCCGCGTCACGCCTAACGAACGCAGGATGCCGATTTCGTTCCGCCGGCGCACGACCGAAGCGGACACCGTATTGTAAATCAGGAACATCCCGACCAGAAGCGAGACCAGGCTCATCGCGGTCAGGTTGAGCTGAAAACCGGCCAGCATGTTCGCTACCTGCTCCCCGCGTTGCGCTGGCGTCGCCACGACTGCCTCGGGTGGGAGGATGCCGCGCAAACTCTCCGCCACCGCCGCACTTTGCCGCGGATCCGCCAGTTGCAGCTGAATGGAACTGAGCCACCCCCGCTTGGCTAAGAGCTCCTGCGCCCAGCCGATATCCATGGCGGCAAAGTGCGAATCGACCTCCAGCGCGCCGCTCGCACGGAGCAGAAAACCGATCCGCAGCTCGTGTTCGACTCCATTCACCTGCGCGCGCAGGCGATCGCCTGGCTGCAGCCGATGCTCCCGCGCGAAGGCCTCCGCTACCGCGATCATATTCGACTCCCGCAACCACGCCTGCACATCGAATTCCTCCGCGGCGGCGAAGTCGCGCAGCTCGAAGGTGCGGAACGGCTCGTTCGTAAAAATATCGAGGCCGAGCACCTGCAAATATTCCCCGGGCCAATCCGGCAGGGTCACGATCCCGCGCACGAGCGGCGTCGCGGCCGTGATCCCAGGGTGCTGCGCCACGACCGGAAAGATCGTGTCGGGCAAATCACGGGCAGGCTCGGAAACCTGCAGAGTCGCCTTCCCCGCGACCAGATCGATGCTGGCCCCGAAGGCGCCGTTCGCGCTCTGATTGGCGATCTGAATCGCCAAGTAAACCGCGACGCCGAGCGCAACGCTGAGGACATTGAGCAACGCGAGCAAGCGATGCCGCGCGATGTAACGCAGCGCATGCCACTGAAAGAGGCGCAGGTATTGCGACGTCACCCGGAGAATGGAAACGACTTCCGGCCTTCCGGCAAAACCGGCCTGCGATTACGGCACCGGAGGCGACGCATTCGGCTAAGGCCGGAGGGTGTAGATCTCCACCAACCCGACGCCGGTGGAGTTGTTCACCCCGCGAACGATGGCGGTGTAATTTCCCGGTGTCAGGGTCCGCACGATCGCCGCCTCCTGATCATCGCCGGGCGGAATAGTCGTGGCGATAATCTCCATCTCCTGATCGCTGCGCCAATTGTCGTTGGAGCCGATGACGTCGCCCTGCCCGTTGTAGAAGTCGAGCCTAGGATCCTGCAGTTTGCCGGCCAGCGGCAGCGACGGCCCCATCGCGCGCACGATCAACTTTTGCGAGGCCGAGCCGGAGATGATGAATCCGCCGATCATGACGGCGTCGCCGGTTTGGACGCGAGAACGGGTGGAGATGTTCGCCAACTGCGAGTCGACGGTGAGATCGAGATCATAGACCTCGATCAACCCAAGGCCGGTCGTCTGGTTTACCCCACGGAGGATGGCGGTGTATCGCCGGGCGCGACGGTGCGGAGGATGGCCGATTCCTTCTCGTCGTTTGGTGGAATCGTACTCCCGACGATCTCGGCCCGGTTGGGCGCGTCGATCCAATTGTCGTTGGCAGCGAGCAAGGCCCCTGTCCCGTCGCGCAGCTCGAGGATCGGATCGAGGAGCCGCCCCGCGACCGGCAGAGAAGGCCCAATTCCACGGACGATGATCTTTTTCGGCTGGGTCCCGGTGATGATGAAGCCGCCAATGGCAACATTGTCGCCCGTCTCGATCTGCGCCCGGGTGGAAATATTCGCGAGCACAGTGCGTGGCGCAGCCAGGGCGAGACCTTCGACAAAAATCCCGTCCACCCTGGTGTCCAAACGGTAAACGAAGGCGATGTCGTTGTTGTTATTCAGCCCGCGATAGAACGCGAGATTTGTGACGGTGCCGCCGAAGAGCGAGTCGCCGATGGCGATGACCTTGTTGAGCGCCGGGTCGGGGCCGGTGAAGATGCCTTCATCGCCGCCCCGCAGCAGAGCCTTGAACACCACGGTGCCCTGGTCGTTGATCGACGCCGCTTGCGAGAATTGCTCATAGGGTCCGCTGTCGTCGGCCACGGCCGTGATGAGGCCGCCGCTGACCCGGAAGATACCGGAAGTGCCATTATCACGGAAGGCTTGGAACGTCACCGTCCCGGCCGCGTTGATCGTGGGATCGCCGAAAGAAGAGAACTCCCCGGTGTTATCCGACACCATCGTAGTGACCCCACCGCTGACGACGAAAATTCCTCTGACGTCGTCGTTCCTATAGCCCGCGAAGGCCACGGCACCGGCTTCATTCATGGCCGGCTGACCGATGCTGGAGAAGTCGTCGGGGTGCGCGATCGTAGTAGTGGGACCGCCGTTACCAAGAAAGATGCCCAAACCGCCGGAGCGCAGCGCGGCTCGGAACGCCACGTTGCCGCTGCCGTTGATCCAGGTGGCGGCGTTTTGAAAATCGAGGAACGGCTGGCCGGTGGCGTTACTGGCGATCGTGGTCACGGCGCCGCCGCTGCCGACGAAGATGCCGAAATCGGTGCTGGCGCTCGGTCCGTGCAGCGCGGTGAAAGAGACGACGCCGCTGCCATTAATGAATGGGTAGCCGCCGAATTGCGAAGCGCTCACGTATCCACCGACGTAGCTCGCGATGGTGCTGGGCGCGCCGCCCTCAGTCATCTTGTAGTAGCCGAAATCTAGCAAATTATGATTCAGGTCCTCGACTTGGGAAGCGAAGGCGAGCGTTCGCGAGGTGCCGCTGATTTGCGGCGGTTGTTGCCGGAAAGTGTAGCGGCGGCCGGCGAACGCCTGTGTGCTGTCGACCACTTTGGTGAAAGTGTAGCGGCCTTGGACAGGCGTTGGACCAGGTGTGCCACTGGGAGAAGGCGTCGGGGTCGGAACCGGTGTCGACGTCGGACTGGGGGTCGCGGTCGGCGTCGGCGTGGGAGCGGGGCCGTTCGTAACCATGATGAGGTAGCGCAGCGGCACCAGGTTCACGCGGCTCTGGCTGTCGGTCACGGAGAGGCTGGCGAAATACGCCCCCGGCACGGTGTAGGTATGGGTCGCGCTGCTGCCGGAGCCGGTGGCGCCGTCGCCAAAAGTCCACGACCAGCTCACGATCGTGGCATTCACCGCGGTGGAGGCGGTGCCGTTGAAATTCACCAGCAACGGCGCGCTTCCTTCCTGGATCGAGATCGTCACAACATCGAGCGGCGCCCCGATTTCCTCGGCGCGCACCTCGGCCGGAGCCGCGTCCAGCAGCTGCCGCCTGGTTGGCTCGTTAATGGCCGTCACCATCACATCCGGAGGTCGGCCGGCCAGCGCCCCGATCCGGCCGCCACCGTCGAAGCTGAATAGTCCGCCCGCCGTGGTGAGCTTCCAGTCTTCAAAACCCACCAGAACATCGGGCTGCACGAAACCCGGCGCTTGTTCCTGGAGATCATCGCCGGTGGCCGTCGTTTCACAGGTCCGGTTCGCTCCCGACATAATCTGGTTCAGAATGACCACATCATCGCCGGCCGGCACCGTGGAGGCGGAATTGAGCGTCACACAAGCGCCGTCGGCATTAAGGTCGGCCACCACAGGGACGACCGACCGGCTGCCGTCGCAGTCCCAATCCAGCGCATCATCGGGGTAGAAGAGCCGGAAATAATAAGGATTGGAGATGCAGACGTTTGACCCGGCCGGCACGTCCGGTCGTGTCCGCCGGCTCCACAAGGTCAGGTGCATGTCGGGATCACCAATGCCGGCGAATTCATCCAGCGCGCGCTCGTTCAGATCGGGCAGCGCGGTGCGGGAGAAATCGAACATCCGCTCACGGCCGGGAGGCTGGAAGATGCCGACGTTCGTGAAGCCGTAATTCATTACGCTCAGGTAATTGGGCTTCTTGTTGATGTCGTCGTTGCCGCCGTGATGCAGGCCAAGATTGTGCCCGAGTTCGTGCATGAACGTGCCGGCCTGCTGCAGAAGCGTGCCGCCGGGAGTGGGCCAATCGCCTAACGTCACGATGAAGTCCGCGGCGTCTAAACCGCGGGAGAGGCCGCTGTGACCCACAAGGTCGAATTCGTTCGCGAAGAGCGCGTAGTGGAAGACCGCGTTCCGCCGCGCCGGCGTGAAATGCAACGCCTTGACTGCATCGACGGCGCTCCAATCAAAGTTACCGGCTCCACCGGAACCGATCGTGGTTTCAAACGAGACTTCGTGCGCCCGGGAGAGCGCGCCCCAGGTGCCCGTCGCGCCCGTGATGTAATTGAGCGCACTCGTGGGCCCGAGGTCGACGTGGAGATTGATCCCGGAGAAGCCGTCCGGATTCTCGACCGGCGCGGTGGCGAAGGCGTCGACCACGATTTTGATGGCTCGAGGGTCGGGCTTCAGGACGACCTCCGGTCTTCCCGGATCCTGTCCCATCCAATCCGCATGCACGAAAATGTCCTTGTGCCTCCAGTTTGCGCCCATCGCCGGCAGGTCGATGAAAGCTCCATCGACGGTGACGCCGTTGATTTCCCAATCATCCGGCAAACCATCCCCATCGCTATCAGGTGACCGGAGGAAGACGTAGGCGGCGCCCTGGTTCACATTGCTCCCGATGGTGGCGGTGTATGCTCCCACGAGCGCGGTTTCGCCGCTAATCCCGACGCCGGTCTGGCCGAAGCTGCTGTTTCCCGCGGCCGGATCGTCCACGCTCAGCTTCATCTGCTCGCTCCACCCTCCATTAACTCGATTGAAGATGGAGGTGCCGACGATCGCGGTCTCGCCGCTGACCGCCACCTTGCCGAGTTTGCTGGTGGCTCGTGGCTCGGAGATGAATTGGGGAACGCTCCACGAAGAGCCGTTCCGATAATAGAAGTAGGCTCCGCGTACGCCGCCCACGTTGAGCGTGTTCTCGAATTGCACGACCGCGGTGTTCCCGCTGAGCCCGACGGAGCCGCCGAAGAAATCGCTATCTGCGCTGCTCGAGCGCGTGAGCTTCGGGCCCTGCTGCGACCAGGTGGTGTCATTCCGCAAGAAAACGTGTAGCGCCCCGTCTTTGCCGGCTGCCGCCACCACGGCGGTGTCGCCGCTGATGGCGACCGAAAAACCGAAGATCGTGCTGGCTGCCTGCCCCATCGGACTGAGCGCAGTCAGTGTCGGCCAGGTGGAACCTGCCCGCGTCCCCACGTAAGCCAGCCCCTGGGTGCGCCCCGCCCCGAGCGGGTAGGAACCAAAGACCGCGGTGTCGCCACCCACGGCCACGGAGTAGCCGAAACGGTCGTTATCCATCTCGCCTAGGAACTGCGTTTGCAGCGTCCACTGGCCGCTGTCGAAAGCATAGACGTAGGCTGCCCCACGCTGATTCCCGCCAAAGGGCGCGCCGACCACGGCGAGATCGCCGCTGATCGCGAC
Organism: Chthoniobacterales bacterium; assembly: GCA_039915555.1. GTDB lineage: Bacteria > Verrucomicrobiota > Verrucomicrobiia > Chthoniobacterales > UBA10450 > JACCTI01. The sequence continues at coordinate 35,765 of JBDSNB010000126.1, forward strand.
CGACCAGCCGAATCGGGCGAAAGCCAGCCCAGCCGGCGGCACCAGCTTTGCCTGCTGGGTCCACTGCGAACCAGTCCGGACAAAGATGTAGGCGGCGCCCAGATGATTGCCACTCTGCGGCGCATAATCTTCCAGCGCCCCGACGATGGCGCGGTTGCCGCTCACCGCCACGGACCAGCCAAAATAGTCGTAGGCGGCCGCCCCGGTTTGCGCCACGAATCGCTGCTGCTGCTGCCACAAGGGGCTGGCCGGGGCATTTGGGGCCGTGCGCACGACGGCGGCCAGCGCATCATATGCTCGCTGGGCGACCGACCGCGTCACCGCGAGCGAATCAACCGGCACCGGCGGGGCAGCGGTCACGGTACCGGCGAGGACCAGGCCCAGCAACATTGATTGGACCAACAAATTTCCGCGTGAATTCATCAGCTGACTCCTTTTTCTCCCGCCTGCTTCCGAGGCGGTCGCGAAGAAGGAACAGGGTCCGAAAACCGGCCTAACGAACTTGACGCGCGCCGCAGCCTCTCGGAGAAATGGCCTCCTGTCAAAGCACTGCTGCTGGCGCTTCCGTCATCTGTTCCCCGAGGAAAAATCTCCGGCGCGCGAAAGATTGGCCGCCTGCTCGATGATCGACCCCGTGCGTAACGCACGCACTGGATCCATTTTCGCGGCGGCGGCCGTCAGGACCACGGAGACCAGTCCCGCTAACACGCCTAACGCGCCCAAGGCAACGGCCTCGCCCAGGAAGAGCGCGCGGATTTCGTTTCGCGCCGCCGCACGACCGAAGGGGACACCGTATTGTAAATCAGGAACATCCCGACCAGCAGCGAAACCAGGCTCATCGCCGTGAGATTGAGCTGGAAACCGCCGAGCAGGTTGGCTACCTGCGCGCCACGTTGCGCGGGCGTCGCGATGGTGGCGTCGGGTGGGACAAGCGCGCGCAAGCTCGCGGTGACGGCATCGCTCTAACGCGAATTCGTGAGCTGCAATTGAATCGCGCTCAGCTTTCCGCGTCGTCCCAAAAGCTCCTGCGCCCAGCCGATATCCATCGCCGCGAAATGCTCCTCCAGCGCGGTCGGGCCGCTCGCGCGCAAGACAAAACCGACGATCAGCGAGCGGTCGGCCCCATCCAACTGCGCCCGGAGCGTGTCGCCCGGTTTTAGATTATGCCGGCGCGCAAATTCCTCCGCCACACCGATCGTGTTCGGACCCGCCAGCCAGCGTTGCACATCGAATTCGGCGGCGGCGAAATCGTTCAACTCGAAAGTGCGAAACGATTCATTCGTGAAAATATCGAGGAAGAGAATCTGCAAATATTCGCCCGGCAAATCCGGGAGCGTGACAACTCCACGCACCACCGGCGTGGCCGCGGCGATGCCGGGATGCCGCGCAACCGCGGGCAACACATCATCCGGCAGACCTCCGCCGGGCCGCGTGATTTGCAGCTCCGCTTTCCCCGCCACGACATCGATCGTGGCCGCGAAAGCGCGATTCGCGCTGTGATTCGCAATTTGAATGGCGAGATAAACCGCCACCCCTAGCGCGACGCTCAACACATTCAAAAGCGCGAGGAAGCGATGCCGCGCCGCATATCGCACTACCTGCCAATGGAAAAAACGCAGGGAATGCCGCACAGGAAGAATTTCGAATTGCCGATTCCGAGATGATGCCGGAGATTCGGCTTCGATCCCGCCCTAAGCTTTCGAGATAATCGCGAGCCGGCAAACGGAAAGATTAACGCACCGCTAGCTCAATTGGCAGAGCAGCTGACTCTTAATCAGCGGGTTGTTGGTTCGATTCCAACGCGGTGCAAAAAATCACGGAAGCGGGGTGGCCTGCACGGGCAACATCAGGCCAAAGGAGGCCATGCGTGAATCCGCCTCGCTCATCTTGACCTCGGGGCGATTTGCCTTCAGCGAAACTTTGTTGCTTCCGGCTTGCAAGGCCGCCTCGATATTTCGGGTGGGCGCTTGTGCGAAATCGGACCCTTCCGCCGTGATCGTCCCGCTGGGCTGCCCATTCACGCTGACCTCGATAGCGACCGCGGTCGGGGAGAAGACGGTGATGGGCCGAAAATCCAAGCGATACTTACCAGCGGCGGGAGCGTTAATGGTCAAGACCGCTTCCTGGCGCACCCAGCGCAGCACCCCTTGCGGCGTCACCTCGTCTTTGTGAAAGCCCTCCCCATAGACCACAGCTTCGTTCGAACTGTCTTTTTCTGCTGTGGCGGTCGCGATCGTGGTCTCCCCTTTCCTCTCGCACGAGACGAAGGCCAATCCGGAAACTGCCAGAGTGAGAAGGAAAAGCGGGAGACGTGTTTTCATGAGTGCAAAAGAGAAACAGAGCCAATCCGGCCTGTCAATCCCCGCAGGGTAAAAACCCCAGTGCGCGCGCCGCAATCCTGCTTTCTGCGTTACGCGGCAACTACCTCCACGCCCACAAGCTGCACCGTGAGTTTGCGGTTATCCTCGCCCTCCCGGTCGCTCGGCACAAAGTACGGGCGCACCCGCAATTCGAGCAGGCAGCTTTTCCCGCGAAGCGATCCCAGCGAGGTCTCCATTTTGAAAGGGCCGTCGAGACCTACGGTTCTTTTCTCGCGCCTCCGCCCATTCAGAAAGAGCTCCACCGACACGCTGCGTCCGCGGCTGCCCGCTCCGCGGACGTGCCGGAGTGTAACGCGCAAAGTGTGCGCCTCGGCCGCCACTGAGATCCGCTCGTGATACACCGGGCCGATCCAGCCGTCCGGGTAGCGTCCGACAAATGTGTCTGCGCTCCCTTTGGTCGACCAAACGAGCGCCTCTAGCCAATCGAGACCGCTCGCCCTTAGCGGGGGAAGCAGTAACCGCCGCCAGGCCATCGCGGGAGAGTAAACAAAGGTCCGGCCGGTGAGCACTGCGGCCTGCCACCGGCGGCCTTCCGCGCGGGCCTTTTCTGCCAGACGAGCAGAATGGCGGGCGCGCTCATGGGTGTGCCTTTGATAATTCCAATAGGAAAGAGCCAACCGCCAATGGAGTGGATGCCAGAACGGCGGCCAGTTTCGCCGGCTGGCCGCGATGCTCATCTCCAGCACTTCGGCTTCGGTGCGTTGTGCGGACTTCGAGACCGAATGCATGCGGTAGGTGGACCATAATTCATCCACCCGGTGGAAATGAAAGCGTCGGCTAAAGCGGCAGAAGAGATCGTAATCGAGGACGTGCGTCTCCGCTTCGTTGAGACCGCCGCACAAATCCCAAACCCGCCGATGCCAGAAGACGGACGGCTGCGGGATCGTGTTATGCCCCCGGGTCCAAATGGCGAGATGCTCAAAGCGACTTTCGAACTCGGAGGGATGTTCGACCCCGACGTAAGGGGAATCTTCGCCCGTGAATAAACAGCGCCCGAAGACCACAAACCGGCCCGCCATTGGATCAATCGCGCGCGCCACCGAATGCAGCGCGCCCGGAAAAAGTGTGTCGTCCGAATTGAGAAAGCCAAGAATTTCTCCACGCGCTTTGGCAAAGCCAAGGTTCAGCGCATGCGCCTGTCCACGATCCTTCTCCGCGTAAAGACGGAATGTTTTCGCGTCCCGCGCCACAAAACGCTCCGCGACCGCGATGGAATCATCCGTGGAACCTCCATCTTGAATGATGACTTCAAGATTCGGGTAGTTCTGATCGAGGAGGCTCTGGAGCGTTTCTGCGAGAAAGTGGCCCTGATTAAGAGAAGGCGTGACGATGGAAATAAGCGGCAGTGTGCTCATGCGCAATCTCCTTGCTCTGAAAAAATTTCATCAAACACGCGACGATAAATCGCGAGCGTTTTCACCGCCGGCAACCGCGAAGAAAAGAGCGGACGGCGACGCTCGCCCGCACGGACCAGATCAATTCGCGTCGACTGGTCCGTGGCGAGTCGGAGGATGGCTCGCGCCATCTTAGTCACGCTTTCGGGATCAAATGTGAGAGCCGCATCGCCTGCGATCTCAGGCAACGAAGTAGTATTAGAACAAGCGACCGGGCAGCCCGCGATGATTGCCTCCGCCACCGGCATGCCGAAGCCTTCGAATAACGAAGGAAAGACCAAGCCCAGGGCGCCGGCGTAAAGAGCGCGCACCTCGACTGGCGATCGGTAACCCAGATGCACGACCCGGGTCCGGAGACGTTCATCGGCGAGGAGAGCGCGCGCTGGGTGATCGGGTGTGAAGGGGCTACCCGTAAGCACGAGACGGATGTCCTGTGGCAGCTCGTCGACAATCAAGGAGAACGCCTCCAGCAGGCGACGGTGGTTTTTATGTGCCCAAGGATGCGCGGGGAAATAAAGAAAGCGGCTGGGGTTTAAACCCATTCTGCCCAAGAGGCGCCGCGAGCGGGCGGCATCGAGTTGCAGCCAGGCCGAGCGGCTCGGGATGACCCAAACGGTGGTAATTTTGTTTAAGGGGATCCTATACTGTTTGTGCAAGTCCTGCCGGGTGTACTCCGAGATGCAGATAATGTGGCGCGCCGATTCGCTTGAGGAGCGATACAGATGCTCTCGGGTCTTCCAATCCTCAGGGCTGAAAAAATCCGGGAAGTGGATGTGCTGCAAATCGCACATGGTCAGGATCTGAGGAAAGCTCGCGAGATCTGGGTGGATGTAGCTGTTGACCGAATGCACAAGATCGAAGTCGAGTCGGTTATAAAAGCGCATGGCGCGCATTTGAGGGTTCAGCACCGGCGGCCACTGCAGTCCGGTCCCTAACGCGTTCACCACCGCAGCGTGCAGCGCCTCGCCCCGCGTCTCATTCGCTTCGTGGAAAATCCCGCGACAGCGAAAGCCTTTCGGGAAGCGCCATTCTGAATAGGTGCTTCGGGGGCAGAGCGCACGGTAGGAGTTTTCACGATCCACCTTGGAGATGGCATCCAGTTGCTCGTAGGCCAGCTGTTCCAACCCACCGGCTTTTCCGATCTCCATCCACCGCAGATCGTATAAGAGCTTGAAAGGCCGTCGGCGTCTCAGATGGACGCTCTGCTGGATGAGTTGCTCGAAGCCGCGGCCTCCGATCTCGACCGTATTATTCGCGAGCACAGTGCCGGCGGCACATTCCAGAAGATGCGGCGGAACTTTGCCTTCGAGGACCTCGGCGACGCGGTCGGCAAATGCCACCGGCGTATCTTCCAACCAGCAATTACGTTCGTGCTCCGCAAGGATACCTTCCGCCGCCATCGTAGTGCAAACCAGCGGAACCCGCATGAGCCAGGATTCGAAAATCTTTTGCCGCACCCCACCGCCGAAACGCATCGGCACGACGTAAGCCGCCGCGTTCCAAAAAAACGGCCTGATATCCGGCACATTCGGATGCAACTCCACTGACGTTCCCGCGGCGGCGCACGCCTCCACCAGTGCAGGAGCGGGCAGAGCGCCGGCCACCTGAAAGAACGCCGCCGCGCATCGCTTCCGCACCAGCGGCCAAATTTCCCTCAAAAAATAGAGCACCGCGTCGACATTCGGAGGATGCGAGAGGTGTCCGGTAAAGAGCACGACGGAACGCGGATCGCGCTCCCACCCGCGAGGCGCGGGAAGATAATATTCCGTGTCCATCGGAATGGGCGCCACCCCAGTGTAAGCAGTTGGCTGCAAGAGCGACACGGCACGCTGCTCGTCCAGTCGCGAGACGAACCCGACCACATCTGCCTCCCGACACACTTGTCGTTCCTGTCGCGCGGCCGCCGCGGCCTCGTCTCGGCTGCGCTGCACCACTGCCTGCCGAGCTGCGAAATGGGTGCGCACATCATGAAAGTAAACCGTCTTTGGGAGGTGGGCGGGCAGGTATCGCAGCCATGGGGCGGTGTTCGATTGAATCAAAACGGCCGCCTGCCACGGCTGTTCCGCGAGTGCAGCTAGGAAATGCGGCGCGCAATTTGCCAACACCGCGAGCTGTAAATAAGCGTCGTCTGGTTGATCATCCAGCTTGAGTAAACGAAGCAACAGGCTCTTACGTCGGGCCACATTCCAATTTCGGAGCCATCGCCTGAGTCGGCCCGGGTAGTTTTCGTGCGGCGGCAAAGTGACAGCTTCCACCGGTCGCGGCCAAAAATAACTGCCAACCAGAAAGCTCTCCAGATTCTTGATACCTTCGGCCGGGAAAAAGGGATGGAGGGGACCCACCACGCCCAAGTTATTTTCGCGGGCCAGATAGCGCAGATTGAAAAAATCGACTCCATGTTTACCCGGGAAGTAAGGCAGGTCGGTCGTGAGGACGAGGATGCGCAACATTTTCGGAACAGCTCTGCTCGCTCTTTTATTTCACCTCGGCCAGAGGTGGACTGTTTTCAGCGCGCGCGCCTTCCAATGGCTTTCAATCGCAGCGCAATCCCGTTGAAGTTGGTTCAACTCTGCTTCGAGCGAACTATACGCCGCTTGCAGCCGCGCGTTTCCTTCACCCTGCCGCTGCGCTTCGCCTAACCACCGGTCCGTTTCCTGGTGGAGGCGTGCAATCTCACGCGCTTGCGCTTCGATGACCTCCAGGCGCGCCGCACGATCCGCCTCGCTTTTGGCAAAGTGCTCCCGCAACTCCGCCAGTTCCGCGGTCGCGACCTCCCGATCCTTCGTCGCCGCCTGCAGCTTCGGCCAGAGTTCCTGCGCTTCGCCCAGCCACCGGTCCGTTTCTTGGTGGAGGCGGGCGATCTCCAGTGATTGCGCTTCGATCACCTCCAGCCGTGCCGCGCGATCGGCTTCGCTTTGGGCAAAATGCCGCCGCAACTCCTCCATCTGCGCCACAACGAGAGCGCGCTCATTCCTGGCCAAGTCCAATTTTGGCCAGAGTTCTTGGGCTTCACGTAGCCACCGGTCGGTTTCTTTTTGCAAGCGAACGATCTCAGTGGATTGCTCCTCGATTACCCGCAAACGAGCGGCCCGGTCCTCCTCGCTTCCGGCAAATAGGAGGCGCAAATTCTGGGTCTCGATCGCCAGTTCATCCCGCGCGTTTTTGGCTTCGTTCAATTTCGGCCAAAGCTGACCTGATTCCTTCAACCATCGCTCCACCTCGGCCTGCAGACGCGAGATCTCCTCGCCTTGGACTTCGATCGTTTGTAGTCGCGCGGCTCGGTCTTTCTCAGAAAAATCAAGATTCTGCAACAATTCGGTTACCTGCGCCGGAGAAGCCGTCGCCTCTTTTCTCTCCGGAGAGGGCGAACCCAACGCCGCCACCGCGCCAGCGATGAGAGCGAGCCCCTGGCTTGAAATCGCGTCCCGGACGACGACCTCACTTTCCTCATTTCCCTCGTCCGACAAGAGCCATTCGAGCGCCGATTGCACCGCTTCGACCGGGATCTCGCGCACGCAAGGGGCGTCCTTAAACAAGCAATTCCAGCCACAACCAAAACATGGCAGGGGTTGCACTACGACCGCCGAACGACGCGCCAGCGGTTTGAAGCGCGGCCAGTGTCCGCCTCCGAAAATGGACACTGCGGGACGGCCAAGTGCCGCCGCCAGGTGTAGAGCGCCTGTATCGTTCCCCAGATAGAATCGGCTTTCCGCGATCAGGCCAGCCACCAGCGCCATTTCCCCGCCCCGCCCCTCCCATAGGACAGGATTGGCGCCCGCCGTCTGGGCATGGCTTTGCACCGCTGCGAGCGTTTCGCGCTCCGAGATATGTCCTAAGAGGATGGCCCGGACACCGCGCTCGCGTTCCAACCAAGCCAAGATTTCCCCGAATAACGCAGTCGGCCAGGATTTGATTGTGACATTCGCCGTGCCTGCTGGACAACAAACCGCGGCGGCCGAAGCCTTCACGCCCAATCCGTCAAAAATTTCCCTGGCCTCGTCGCGTGCCGCCTCAGGGACTACGACCTGCGGCCACCATCGCGGCACCTCGCTCCCCTTCCTCGAGCGATCGCGCACGCTTCCCTTCCGCGCCGCCGTTTTCTGCACGCCTTCCCATTCCAGGCCGAGATTCTTCGCGATCTGTGCCAGCGAACGCGTTTTGGCGGTACGGCTCGAGCGCGGCGCGGGCCGACCTAGCCAGAGTTTAAGCGCGTCCGCGAGCCGGAGGTTCTTTTCCCACTCGAGGTGACCCGCTTCCACGGGCACCTTTTCAGGATAGAGTGCCCTCCAATCCACCGGCAATTCCGCCGCCAGAACGCTCTGCGTGAAAGGATCGAATTCCCGTTCCCCGAGCATGATCTGACGCGCCTCAGGCAAAAATGAAGCCACCGCTGCTTCCAGCCAGGTCTTTTCAAAACAGGCGGCCACCAGGCAATCTGGAGCGAAGTCCAAGACAGACTCGCGAAGGGCCTCGAGCGCTGGACGATCGTTACCGGGCCCGCTCCGGTATGGGTTACAAGTCGTCGTCAGCCAGCGCACCGAATCTCCGCCAATGAGAGGAGCCAGATCCAGGTACGGCTCGCGGAGCAAGACCCCGATCTCCGTTTCAGGCCAGGCGGCTCGCATCAGGCGCAACACCGGTTCGAACAGAATCAGGTCGCCATAAGTATCAGGGCGGACAAATAAAAGCCTGGCAGGAGGAGAGGACATCAGGCACGCGGACTCGCTCAGCTATCTATCGACTCTCCTCCGGAAGGCAAAACAAAAACTCGCCGTCTCCTGCTCTGCACCCAAGGCCGGCGAAGTTGACGGCTCTTCAACCCTGTTGGCTGGCCAGCCGCCCGAACTCCATCGTCGCGAGAGCAACCTCATCGATAGAATGCGCGGGCAGCAGTGCAATCACATCAAAGTGTTCATCCGCGCGATGATTAATCGCCAGAAGGTATTCGGACATTTTCGCCAGCGTCCGCTCAGAAAAACCCTCCTCAAAATGGCTGAACTCGCCAATATTGGTGAACCAGAGAAAGCGCTTATAACCGCAGCCCCTCAAAGCCACGAAAGCGGCGGCGGGGTCCGCGCCCGTTTGCTTAATCAAGTGGGGGTGCCACTCGAAAATCACTGCCGGCTGCGAGCGTTGAAGAAGTTGTCGCCCTCCTTCCAAAACGTTCCCATCCGATCCGTCCACGTCCACCTTTAAAATATCAAACTCGTGCGCGGCGAGCGTTTCAATCTCGTCCAGCGCGACCGCTTCGGCGCTCGCTTCCCCGGAGGCGGCGGCGCTGCCCGGATGGTGCCGAACCAGGTCCGGGATCCGACCACTCGCCCGCGCCAGCAAATGCCGCTGGGGCGTAACGTGCTCGAACTGCTTCATATTTTCCTCCAGCAGCCCGAAGAATTCTTCGTTGCCCTCGACGCAGATGAAACGCCCCACCGCTTGCGGGCAACGCTGCTCTAAAAGCAAAACCGTATCGCCGACCGCCGCTCCGAGATCGAGAAAACAGAGCGGGCGGGCACGCACGCGATGCACTTGATGCACCAACTCAACAAGGGGGGCATTGAAGAATGGAAATCTTTGCACGATCGCGGGGTACATGTCGCCCTCATTCAAGAGGACATTGAAGCCATGCACTCGGGTGCGGGTGGGTTTTAACATGGCCAGCAACTACGAGTGTGGACGGCAGACGCAGCCCTGCCCATCGGGTTTATTGCTTGCGCAGCAGAACCGACAAACCGCGGGTGAGAAGTTCTTGCGGATCATAGATCGTCAGCCGGGAAACGTAGTCGGCCAAAGCGCGCCTCTCTTCGGCCTCGTCGGCAAGAGGGCAAACCCAGGAAACCTCAAACGCGCTCTCCTCGCAAATGTTCCGGAGCTGCCGAAGATCCAGGCGGTTGATTCCACTCTCGTGAAAAATCCATCGCAAGGCGTCTTCGACCGTGAGCGGGGCATCCGCGGGCCAGGCGGACCGCTCGAGGACTCCGCGCATGCGAGCTTCATCCAGAAAAAGGTGGCTCCATGGAGGAACCAGCTCGCTGACCGCGCCAAAATGATGAAGATGATGGCCATAGGCGCAGGTCCATACCGGTTCAAAGCTCAGGAGCGCTACCCCACCCCCGCGCAGGACGCGATGCATCTCAGCGAGCACCACTTTGGGACGCAGGAAGTGTTCGAAAGTAGAGATGGAGAGAAGACAATCGAAGGTGTCATTTTCAAACTCCAGACCTTCCGCGTTCATCTCCCGCAATCGCCCGATGCCGCCTCCAGGACGGGCAAATTCAACCGCATCGACCGACCAGTGCCGCCCGATGTCCAAATCGATGCCTTCGTAAGCACGCACGCCCTGTCCGAGAGCGGCCTCCAGCGCGTAGCCATGCACGGAAGCTCCCAGATCGAGCATCTTCGCTCCCGGCAGATTGCAAGCCTTCCCCAGCTCTCCCACCATCGCGCAATTGTAGGCGCGGATCGCCTGGAGGTGAGGATGGGCCGTTAACTCCTCCTCGATTCTTGCGCGCAACTCTGTCAGCGGATAAGCCGTCATTGAACAAAACGCTTCAAACAGCAGGTATCGACATCTCGAGCTCGCGGAGGAACGCGAGACTCAGCGGAATCCGATGTTGATCTGCGATCTCCATCACGGCTTGCACCCAAAGAGCTTGTCTCATGCGGTCGTTCGCCATTTCGGGTTCATTCTCGGACAGAGCGCATTCTACGGTAACAAGGGCGCATTTCTTCAACCACAAATACGGCGGTTCCGCCAGATGTCGCATGATGACTTCCAGCATTTCGTGATGCGCCTCGATCCGACGGCTCAAGGTTTTCGTCTCTGGATGGAGGCGTGAACCGGCCAACGTCACGCCCGCGAGGTGGTGAAATGCGATTTCATGGCCCGCCCGCAACCAATAGTCATAATCGAGGGCGTACAAGAGCGTCGGATCAAAAAGACCAAACCGTTCTATCACTTCGCGCCGCCAGAAAACCGCCGGCTGGCAGAGATAACAGACTTCCAGGAGACGGGGGTAGGACCACGGCTCCGTCGGATACGGCGCCATGATGGAACCGTCTTCATGCAGATGCCAGGCATCGCCATAAAGAGCCAGGCAATCGGGATGCGCCTCGAAATATTGCACGACGTGCCGCAACGCATTCGGCCAGTAAAGGTCGTCGGAATTCAAGTACGCAAGGATATCTCCCCCAGCTCGCTGCAGTCCTTGGTTAATTGCATCCGACTGGCCGCCATCCGGGCGGGAAACGTAATCGATCCGATCTGCATAGCGCTCCAAAATCGAAACGCTCCCGTCCGTGCTCCCGCCATCCTGCACGAGAACTTCTGACTCCCCTTCCTGACCGAGGACGCTCTCCAGCGTCGCTTCCAAAAATCTCCCCTGATTATAGGAAGGAATAACCACGCTCACCTTCATGATGCGCGCGACTGATTCGTTGCCTTCTCATAAAGCAACACGCGCTCTCCGCCATCGCTTCTCGCCATAATCCTGGCGATCCCGAGCGAATCCTTCGATCCTTCCGACGGCTCGTTCCATCCCGGCTGCAGCTGGAGAAGTCTGCCCCGTGGCTTGCAATAAAACGAGAAGACGGTTTCCTCCAGCGATTCGCGCGCCCAACTCCCGAAGAAAACATCGTCCAGGTAGACGGCAATTTCTCGCGCACACGCCGTCGGGCTTAACAAGAGTTCTATCTGCCAGCGCCGCGGCGACGCCGGCGTCGCGACGGTGAGAACGCCAGACACACTCCAACGACGAGAAGGCCGAGGAAACTTGGAACCACCGGGGGCGAGCGAATCAAAGACGGCCAGGAGCGTTTTTGCCGCGACTTGGAGATCGAAGAGCTGGAGGCGTTCGCGACCGCGTTTGATCAAATCATTGCGAAGCTGCGAGTCCTTGCTCACTTTCAGAAGCGCCGTGGCCACGGAAGTTTCATCGCGCACGTTCACCGCATAACACGCGTCTCCCGCCACTTCACCCAGCGCAAAATCCGTTCCCGTGATAATTGGAACGCCATAGTGCATGGCTTCGAGGAGGGGGATGCCGAATCCCTCGTGCAGTGAAGGAAACACCAGCGCGCCGGCAGTTTGGAAGAGCCCGCGCAGGGTCCCGTTGGCAACGAAACCCGCGAACGAAACGTGCGGCGCGATCCCCAGCGCCTGCGCTAATGATCGAAGTGCGCCCTCGCGCCGATGCTCGTGAAAGGTCAGAACTAAATCCCACGCATCCTGGCATGCACACTTGCGATATTGCGCATAACTGCGCAAGAGCAGTTCGTGGTTCTTGTGGGGCCAAAGGTTGGCTGGATAAAAGAAAAACGGCGGAGGTGGGAGGACGTGTTCGTGCGGGGTCTGCAACTCATCCATTCGGCGATGCACTGGCAAATACGTCCAAAAAACTTTCGTAGGCGCGACTTCGTAACACGCGGCCAACCGCTCCAGACCGGAGCGACTGATGCACTGCAACCGCGTCGCAAGCCGGACTGTCTCCTGAATGTACTTTTCGCGTTCCGCGTGCTCCCGCAGCGTCAGACTCGTTGGATAGTCGCGGTGCAAAAGGTCGGCGATGAGCGCGACCGTGGGGACGCCCGGGCTATGGAAAGTCACTGCGCCAAAAGGACAATAGAGGATATCGGCCCGGAGCGCGCGCAAGAAACCGGCGGGGGGCGCGTCCCAGATGAACTCCCCAGCACGCGGTGACATCCCGGCTCCTGGAGCCGCGGGAGATTGGACCACGCAAATCAGAACATCCTTTTGCTCCGCAAAAGCACGCACCTCTGCGTGGGCCGCAGCACTCGTCAAAAAAATGTAAAACAACTCGTCGCGCTTCGCCGCGCGGACGGCGCGTAAGAGCGAAAATATTGCGGGTTTCAATCCCCCATTTTCGCCGCCCGGCAGCAGCGGCACTAAATCGACAGCGACGGCTAGGCGTTGCGTTTCAGCGATCAGCGCCTGTCTCACAGGAGATATCAAGGTGACTTTTGTTGCGCATCATGTTCTTGGCTCAGGTTTTCTTGCAGCCAGAGGCGTCTCTCCAGATCAGTCACCCTACCGTCTTGCCTCGCCAACCAGTTTTCCCATGTCCGTATCGTCTCTTCCGTTTGCGCCAGGCGCTTTTGATGGACGTTCTGGCGCGATTCAAGGCTGGAGAAATACTCCTCGAAGCTGAGAACCTTCTCACGAGTCCAGTCTAGAATTGCCAGGACCGCGTGGGCGAGTGACGTGTTAACTGCGGTTTGATTGCGGCGGAGGCCATGAAGCGGGCGCGGCCACCCGGTTTTGTTCTTTGCCAAAGCGCGTTGCGCGGAGGCCCGTGCAGCGTTCCAAAGTTCGCCTCTATCGCGCTGAAACCGCGGCATTTTTTCGCCGCTTGCCTGTGACCCGGCCAAGCCGTCGGCGCTCGCCTCATCAAGCACCCTTTTCCGCCGCTCAATTTCGCACCGCAGACGCGCGCATAGTGCCTCCGAGCGGAGATCACCGTTCGGTTCCGTGGTCTCTTCGGCATTTTCGCCAGCGCTTCTCCCGATCACTACGGCCATCGCTCCTTGATAATGCTCAGCGCGTCAGCCGACGCAATAAGGAAGATAGCGAAGGACGCGCCACCTAATATCTCTAAATAGGCCCCGCGCACATCGGGAAACAATGAATCGGGTGATGCTTGGTGGCCCCGACTTACCCCATACGAGAGGAGAAAATTAGACAACCGTCGCAAATCGAGAAAGACTGCAGGCCAGGAGACCGAGAGCGCTTCATGGACCATCCGGAACGACCAATGAACCAAACTCTCAAGGTCCCCTTGCAAGGCGATCCACACCCCGAGGCAAAGGCCGTGGTATGGATGGCCACCATCGTTTGCGTGGGATTAGCCGCCCTTTGGGGGACGCAAATCTTCGATGCCGGGTTTTACCACGACGATTCGGTCACCAGCGACTTCGCCGCTGAGGCGCAGCTCGGAGGCCAAACGGCATGGTCGTACTCTGTTCGCCAGTTCGCTGCCCTCGTAAATTCGCAGGGGCGATGTTCCCTCGCTTATGCGCTTGGAGTCACCCCATTTCTCGTCCTCATCGGGGACGATCTCCCGCTCTATCGGGCATGGCACTGGGCCTGGACTATAATGGCCCTGGCGAGCTTCAGCTGGTGTGTAAAGCGGATCAGCAGAGACTGGATGGCCGCTCTTTTTTCGGCGGCCGTTTGTCTTTCTCTTTTTTCCACGAATTCCTTCCACAGCAGCTTGGTGAGCTACGGAGTGATCATCCAACAAGTGGTGGTCTTTGGATTCTTGGGTGCCGTATTAGCCTATATGGCGCTTGAGCAGCCCGCCCACCGACGCCGCGCCATGGGTGGGAGCCTGATTTCGATCGCGATCGCCGTCATGACTTCGGAATTTGGCCTAATCTTCCTCGCCTTGGTTGTCTTTGTTTTTTGCCTCCAATTAGGATGGAGAAAAGGACTCTGGTGGGGTTCGCCTTTCGTTTTAGGTGCGCTTGTTTACGTCGGCGCCACCTTCCTTGCGAAGCAACCGGGGCAGTATGAGGGAGCCGCTTTCGGTCGAATGGAGCCTGCCCTAATTCTCACCACGTGGCTCAAACAAATAAGTGGAACGTTCCCTTGCAGCTTTCCGCTTACGCCCGAGGGCCAGACGATCTTCGGAGCAGACTGGCTGCTCCGGATGATCTTCTCGCCGACCTTCTGGTTGTTTTGGGGATTTAGCGCTTTCGCCTTCCTCTGGTTTGTAAAACGTCTGGGCACACGTGGGGTTCTGGCGTGCCGCCCCCTTGCAAGCATCGGTCTTCTTCTCGTCGTCCTGTCTGCCAGTTTGACTTCCATTAGTGCCAAGTATCAAAAGAGTCTCTCGTACGGAGTGCCGTATGTGCAGGTGTTCATACAGTACATGGGTCTGGCTATTATTATGGTCGCAGCCTGGCTGTGGTTCCAGAATGCGGTCCGCTCGAAGGCTGGGGGCCGTGTCCTTACTCTGGCTCAACCGATGTTCGCCGTGCTCCTGGCTTGCCTTTACGCCTCCACCCTAGAGTTGAACCATCAAACGGTCGCATATCAAAACCGGGTGTGGCATTTCCCTCGAAACAACCTCGCGGACGCGCTCTCTATGCTTAAGATCGGGGGTGCAGAGCCCATTGTTTTCGTGATTGATCGAACCTGGCTCCAACGGTGGGAATGGACGCCGTTCGCTTATCGTCACACCCAGCGCGCCGCAGAGTTCATGACCCTGCCGGAATTCCTTTCAGAGAAGCGGGCGGGACCGTCCCCCGGAAGGCAGGCGAGGTTTTACTTCGTCAGCTATCCAATCCGTAGCGGGCCGTACGCCAGCGTTTTTATTGCAGAAATCACGACGGTAGTTTTGGAGGAAGGTCGTTCGAGACTTCTTTTCGTCCCCGACGGGGCACGACTGATTCAATTCGGGCCGGATCTGGAGAGTGTCACAACGGCGAACCGGGTTGCCGATCTTGCTTCCGGCTTCCCGGAAGGCCTCCACCAGCAGCTGGCAACCCGGGAAATACAGCCAGGACGGTTCGCTGCCATTTCACGGGTGCCGGGGCGCACTTTGCCCCTTAAGTAATCCCTTAGTCTTTCTCCTACTGCGCCAAAACTCAGACCGTCGCTCGGCTTCGGGCGGTTGTTGCGTCGGCTTTTCCTCGAAGCGGCTCATCAGGCCTCGGAGGATGAGTCTCTTCAATCGACGACGCCACCGAATTTCCACGAATTTCCGTTTCGCATTATCACGTAGCTTTGTTCCTGATTGACTCGGGGATGCGCGGCCAGCCAGGACTGTATAGTCGTTTTCGAGAGATAGACGGTGGCAGGAGTGACGAGCTGATCGAACGCGACGTGACGGAAGAACGCATACTCCCGAGCCGCAATCCAAAGACTGTAGGCGTATAGCGGGAGATGCGCCACCCCGGGGACGCGTCTCAGCAGCCGAACTGCTTTGGCGTAAAGGTAAAAAATGGCGGCAAGGGGTGACGCGATAAAATACTTTGTAAACCACCAATGCAATTTGGAGGCCACTTTCCGGAGAGGATCCACCAACAGGACCACCAGCGTGTTCCCTTCCCTGGCATAAACCCAGCAGTGGAAGCGTCCCCCAGGCTTGGTATTGCGCACCACCGCATCGAATCCCGCTTGCGGATCCTGGAGATGATGCAAGACGCCGATGCAGTAAACCACATCAAAGCCTCCACTCTCGAAGGCGGTGAGGTCGGCTTGGATAATTTCCCAACCTTCCGCGCCCGTTTCAGCCAGATTCTGCCGCGCCGACAAAACGGAGGCTCCCAAATCCACGCCCACCAGTCGGGACGGATGCCAGCGAATGCAATGGAGCAGGAGACTTCCATTTCCGCAGCCCAACTCCAGAATCGAACGGCCCTCCGCATCCTCCCGCCGAATCGGTGACAACCAATCTTCAAACTGCTCAGTCGTATAGACCGACCCTGCCGGAAGAGTGTTCCACGACGTCGCAAACGCGCTAGCGGTATCCAGATCAGTTTTAGCAGCCACGATTAAAGACTACGTTTTGTCACGCTCTCTGACGCCGCGCTGGTTCCCCGCTGCTCCCGGGCCCACAGGCCCAAGACGAACAAACACCAGAGCCCCCACGAATGATTGGCCTTCCTCTGCCGATGTTGCGCCAGCATTCGTTCCACCACCTCCACGTCAACCAGCCCCGCTAAATTATCCAGATCCATCGTCAGTGCCCCGTCGTAAAACCATTTTCCGATGGGCATCCCAAATCCTTTCTTCTTCCGCTGCACAATGTGCGAAGGCACGATGTCGCGAATTGCTTCTTTCAAAATCCATTTCGTGGTCAAACCGTGCAATTTAAACGCCGCCGGTAGCTTCCGCACAAGCTCCACCAGATCGACATCCAAAAAAGGACAACGCACTTCCAGGCCGTTCATCATGCTGGCCCGATCGACCTTGGTCAGAATATCGTCTCGCAGATACAGATCGGTATAGTAGCGCAACATTTGGTCCACACCTCCGCGCGATTCGCCCTGGCGCTGGGACACGAGCGCCTCGGAGAAAATTTCTTCCAACTCGCCGCCTCCGGTTAACGCACGAATTTCCGGAAGATCAAAGGGTGCCATCCAGATCGAATTCCAAAACTCCGGCGGATGCGAAAGGCCGCGCAGGGTCCGCTTGAGCTTGAAATCGAAACTCATGTTGCGGAAGGACACGGGGAGCAAGTCGGCACCGCCTCGGAGCAACCGGTGCAGTCCCTGCGGAACGGCAGAGTGATAGGCCGTCGCCGCCGGGATCGCTCGAAAGGGATCATAGCCGGCGAATAATTCGTCGGAGCCATCTCCCGACAAACAGACTTTGACCCGACGGCTCGCCATTCTGCAAAGCAGGAACGTTGGAATGAGCGAGGGATCCCCCAGCGGTTCGTCGAGGCGGCTAAGAACCGCCGGCAGTAGTTCGCGGCACTTGCCCGCCGAAATCTCGCCATGCTCATGCTCCAGGTCTAAGCGCTTCGCCATCTCCAGAGCGTAAGGTGTTTCATCAAAAGTTTTTTCTTCGAATCCGATCGAGAAGGAAGAGAGCTTGTTGGTCGAACGGGCGGCTAGGGTCGCGATGGTCGTGGAGTCGATCCCACCGCTCAAAAAGACGCCTACCGGGACGTCGGCCCGTAAGCGCAACGCCGTGGCGGCCTCGATCTTTTGCAGGAGCATCCTGCCGATCTCAGGAGCGTCCTTCCGTGCGATGTCCGGCGCGGGGCGAAGATCGAATCGCCAATACTGCTGAGACCGAACCCGTAGCGTCTCGGCATTCAACAACAGCCAAGATCCGCCCGGGAGCTTCGCCACGCCTGAGAAAATCGTTCCGGGTGCTGGAATGTAGCCGTGGGCCAGGAACTTTCGGACCGCCTCCGGCGAAATCCCGCGTTTCACGCTCCGATGTAAACAGAGCGCCCGCAGTTCCGACGCGAACGCGAGGCCACCCTCCCCATGCGCATAGTAGAGCGGCTTCTTGCCGAACCGATCTCGCGTCAGAAAAAGAACGCGCTCCCTGCGATCGTAGATCGCGGCCGCCCACATGCCATTGAGCCGGGCCTGGAATTCCGTGCCCCAATGGCGATATGCCTCCAAAAAAACTTCCGTGTCGGAGTGGTCAGTTTGAAAGACGGCACCGCGCGAGAGCAAAGCTTCCCGTAGCTCAACGTAATTATAGATTTCCCCGTTGAAGACGGTGACGAAGCGGCCGTCATGCGAGTGCATCGGCTGCGCACCGCCTTCCAGATCGATGATGGCCAGCCGGCGATGTCCCAGGGAGACGTTCGCTTCATGCCAAAGGCCCGCACCGTCCGGACCGCGATGGCTGATCGCGTCTGTCATTCGGCGGAGATCCTCCGCGTCGCCTGATCCCACGAAACCCGCAATTCCGCACATAAGCGGTGCTAAATATCTCCGGTCGTTTGGCCGCTCCGGCGCGACACGGCGTAGGTACGTTTTCCCTGCGACTCGTAGTACGTACGAATGATGAGTTCCGCGAGCAAGCCCAGCAGCGCGCACATCACGCCGGTAACGCACCCCATGACGAAAAGGAGCGGGAGAGGCGTCTCGATAAAAGATTTTTCCCCTGTCAGTTTAAAATAGAGCGCCAGCGCGCCCGCCATGAATCCCAGGGCGATATTCACAAGCGCGAAGCCACCAAACACGTACATCGGCTTCAGGCTGTATTCATGGAGGAACTTCACCACCACGAGGTCCAGAATAACTTTCACGATACGCTCCAAACCGTAATTCGATTTCCCGTGGATTCGCGGACGGTGATTAACCGGGACCTCACAAATGCGCGCACCCTGCCAAAAGGCGTAGACCGGAACGAAGCGGTGCATTTCCCCGTAGAGCCGAACCCCTTCGAGAAGCTCGCGACGATACGCCTTCAAAGTGCAGCCGTAGTCGTGCAGGTAAATGCCCGAGATCCACGAGATAATCTTGTTCGCGAACTTACTGATCAATACCCGCGAAAAGAAGGCATCCTGCCGGCGAGCTCGCCAGCCACAGACGACATCATATCCTTCGTCGATCTTACTCAAAAGAAGCGGAATATCGGCCGGGTCATTCTGTAGATCGGCATCCAATGCGAGGACCACTTCGGCCGACGACGCATCGATTCCTGCCATGAGCGCTGCGGTTTGGCCAAAGTTTCTTCGAAAATGAATCACCTGCACACGCGGATCGTTCGCCGCGATCGTGTCCAGTACTTCCCCGGAAGCGTCGTGGCTCCCGTCGTTCACAAAAATGATTTCGCACAAGACATCCAGGGATGAAATTCCTTGAAGAATTTCACGCCAAAGTTGATCGAGCGATCCGGCTTCGTTGAAGACCGGAATGATAATCCCGCATTTAGGGGGAGGAAGAGAAGGAGACATAGATGAGCCGGGAGTTTTCGAAACAGTTTCGTTCATTCATGACAAATGGAAAACACTGGCCCCGCGTTGGATTCAAAGGGTCTGGCCTTGCCTGTTCAAGCAGCAGCCCATATTGGTCGGGTAGGATTCTCGCGGACGACGCAAGATGCAAACTATTCTCCGAAAACTCAACTTGGGCTGCGGTCAGTTTAAGCTCCCGGACCATCACAACGTGGATGCCTGGCCTGAGGCCGATCCCGATCAATTGATTGACCTCGATCAATATCCCCTTCCTTTCGCCGGCGGATCTTTTGATGAAGTTCGAGCAGATCACGTCCTGGAGCACCTGCACGACCCGTTTGGAATGATGCGAGAACTCCACCGAGTTTGCTCGGAAGGCGCCCTGATCAGAATCAAGGTCCCTCATTTCAGCCGGGGAATGACGCACGCCGACCACAAACGATGTTTCGACGTGACTTTCCCTTACTACTTTCGCCGGTCCTTTGGCCCGGGGTATATGGGCTGCGAAATGGAGCTTCAATACCAGAGACTGCGCTGGTTTGGTCAGCCTTATATGAAGCGGGGTGCCATGCCCGCAGCACTGTATTGGGGCGGCCGGATCGCGGGAGCTGTCATCGATTTTTTCGCCAATCTCAGTCTCCTCTTCTGCTCACGAATTTGGTGTTTCTGGGTGGGGGGGTTCGAAGAGTATGAACTTCACTTCCGTGTCGTGAAGCGATAAGACCACCAGCGCCGCCGCTCAGCCAAAAACAGCGAATTATCTCCTTGTGCTACTTTCTGTGATAATCCCCTGCTTCAACGAAGCGGGGACGATCGATGCGGTCATCCAGGCAGTCCGCGAGGCGCCGGTGCCTAATGTGGAGATCATCGTGGTCGACGATGGCTCGACGGACGGAACCGCCCAGATCTTGAGAGAACGGATCGCCACAGTGGTGCGGCAGGTGATTTTTCACGAAAAGAACCAAGGGAAGGGCGCGGCGTTGCGCTCTGGATTTCGCGTCGCCACCGGCGACATTATTCTCGTGCAGGACGCCGACCTCGAATACGACCCCCAGGAATACCCCCTCCTCCTTGAGCCAATTACGTCGGGGAAAGCGGATGCAGTCTTCGGCTCGCGTTTCATCAGCGGACGTCCGCATCGCGTCGTTTATTTCTGGCACATGATTGGGAACAAGTTGCTCACCCTGCTCTCCAATATGCTCACGAATCTAAATCTGACCGACATGGAAGCTTGCTACAAAGCGTTCCGCGCTCCGATCTTGAAGACGATTTCGATCGAGGAAGACGGTTTCGGTTTTGAGCCTGAAATCACCGCGAAACTGGCGCGAGCGCGCTGCCGCATTTTTGAGGTCGGCATTTCCTATAATGGTCGGACCTACGCGGAAGGGAAAAAGATCCACTGGCAGGACGGCATCCGCGCGGTCTACGCAATTCTGAAGTATAACCTTCGCCGCCGCGTCAAGTAAGGCGGTCAGAGCGGCGCGGAAGTGCGTAGCCAGTTCGGATGGGCTTCCGCATGGACGGCGAGCTCTTCAAGAATATCCGGGAGTTTGATGGCGGGTCGCCAATTCCAAACCCGTTCCGCCAGCCGTGAATCCATCACCATCCACGGCAAATCGAAAGCGCGCGGCGTCGGGTCCGTCGCCACGGTCGTGCTTCCCAAAACGGACCGCGCACCACGCGCTCAGTTGTGCGAGCGATATCGCGTTTTCGCGCCCGCCTCCCACGTTCACGATCCGCGGTTTTTCGCCGGACGCTTCCCTCATTTGCTGCACCAGCAAGGGCACGAGATCGCGCGGGTGAAAGCAATCGCTTAGTAAGGCTTCGCGCTAGCTAACGTAGCGCTGCGCGATCGGCATCCGGCGCCCGATGCCGAAGGCGCGGCTTGTGACCTTAATTCCGGGCGCGGCTTGCGCGCGTTTGTACTCGTTGAGATCGACGCGCCGTTGCACCCAGCGGACCGTCGTCTCTGCAAAACCGCGCGCGGCAATGTCGCGCGCGCTCCAGTTTTCCTCCACGTAGAGGCGCAGAATCTCATCCAGGATTTCGTACGGCGGCAACGTATCCTGATCGACTTGATCCGGCTTCAATTCCGCGCTCGGCGGTTTCTCGATCGTGGCGCGTGGAATGAGTTCGCGTTCTCGATTCATCCAGCGCGCGAGATCGTAGACCATCGTCTTCGGCACATCGCTGATCACCGCCAGCCCGCCCGCCATGTCGCCGTAGATCGTGCAATAACCGACCGCCAGCTCGCTCTTGTTGCCGGTGGTGAGCAGGATGTGGCCGAACTTGTTCGAGAGCGACATCAGGATCATGCCGCGCAGGCGCGACTGCATGTTTTCCTCCGTGGTGTCTTCCGCTAAGCCAGCGAAGACTTCTGCGAATTGCGCCTTGAAGCTGCGAAAGGCATCTCCGATTGGAATCTGGAGGCACTGGATGCCGAGGTTACGCGCGAGCGCGAGCGCGTCGTCAATGCTGCCGCGCGACGAGTACGGGCTCGGCATTGAGACGCCGACGACATTCTCCGCGCCCAAGGCATGCACCGCAATCGCGGCCACGACGGCGGAATCAATTCCGCCGCTCAATCCCAAGACCGCGGAACGAAATCCGCATTTCCGCATGTAATCGCGCACGCCTAACGACAGTGCGTCGAGCAGATCCGCCGAAGTCTGGCGCTTCTCGAGAGTGACCGCGGCAGCAGACGCCAACTCGACCACGGCGTTCGCTTCGCGAAACCCGGGAAGCTGCGCGATCAACTCGCCGCGCTCATTCACGGCAAATGAATTGCCGTCAAACACCAATTGATCGTTCCCGCCCACCGCGTTGCAATAGCAGATCGCCAGCCGATGGGAGCGCGCGAGCGCCGCCACCATTTCGCGTCGCACCGCCGGTTTCCCGAGACTGAAAGGAGAAGCGCTCAGGTTCACGATGAACTCGGAGCCTTGCTCGACGAGCGAACCCAGCGGGTCAAGATCGTAATAGGGCCGCGGCAGGTACGGCTCCGTCCAAATATCCTCGCAAATCGTGACCCCGATCTTCCGGCCCGAGATCATCAGCGGCGTGACGTTCCGCGCCGGCTCGAAGTAACGGTCTTCGTCAAAAACATCGTAGGTCGGCAGGAGCGCCTTGAACGTTTTCTGCACTGGCTTCCCCTGCGCGAGGAGTGCAGCGGCGTTATGAAATGGCTTCCCGCGTCCTTCATTCCGATCCACGTAGCCCACGAGCAACGCCGTCCGCTCATGCACCATCCCGCGCAGCCGCTCGAGCATCTCCAAGTTTTGCGGGACGAAGCGCGATTTGAAGACCAGATCCTGCGGCGGGTAACCCGCGATCGCCAGCTCGGGCGTGATGACCAACTCCGCTCCGGCCGCCGAAAGTTCGGCATAGGCCGCGGCGATCTTCTCCACATTCCCGCCCAGGTCGCCGACCGTAGGATTGATTTGCGCGCAGCCGATCTTCATCATGCTCACGCAGGTTATGCGTGGCTCCGCGAGCGGCAAATTGCTTTCGCCCTATTTGCCGTTGGGATTCAATTGCGCCTGACCGGCATGCTTATAGCCACCGTTCAGCGCCTCATCCGCACCGGTCACGAAGACTTTCCCCCATTGCAAAAGACAGGCCGCGAAAAATCCCAGAATCGCGCAGATGATGACCTTCTGGAAGAACGTGGCGTGCATTTGGCGACAATTACGAGCAGATAGGGTGCCACGAGAGCCCCAGAGATGGGTCTCGTCCGGCTTCGGATAATCGCAACGCCGAGACGCGCAATGGAGGGAGGCCGCCGTGGCGTCGTGTCTCTGGGAGAGCCGCCTACCAAAAGCCCCACTGCTTCGTATAAACGATCCAGAGCCCGAGCAGCAAATTGGTGACAGCGTGGGCCAGCACGCAAGAACTGAGGCTGCGCGTCCGGTAGGCGACAAAGTTATAGAGCGCCCCGGTGACCGCCGCCGCCATCCAATCCGCCGAGGAATGCGCAAACGTGAATGCGACCGTGACCACGCCAAACGACAGCCACGAGAATTTCCCAAACGGCACGCTGGCGAATTTCTCGTCGATCAGATAGCGGAGCAGAAACCCCCGCCAAAAAATCTCCTCCACCAGCGGCACGACGATGACGAGCCGCAGGAAACGCATCCCGAGCGCTCCCCAATAGGCAATCGATCCGATCGCGAACGTTTCCGGATTAAATCCATCCGTCCGCGCCGCCACCCCGAAGAAAGCCTGGGGCGAAATCCAGAGGACGACGACGAAAACAGCCACCGCGATGGAGAAGAAAATGCGCGCCAGCCGATGAAATTCGTAGTGCCGCCAATACCAGACGAGCAGCGCCGCGCAGAAAATCGTCTGCACGGGATAGACCAAATGTTCGGCCGATTGCAGCCAGAACGCGTCGCCCATTTTCTGCAGAAACGAGACCGGCGCCATCAAAACAAGGAAGGCCACCATCGGGACCACATACGCTGCCAGCTTGCTTCGCCACTCCGGGTTCGATACAGAATTCATACGTTGGTGAACCACCCATCTTCTGAATGACGCCTGAGGACAACTCCAATCCACCTGCACCGGATCCAGCGGAGATCGAAAAGCTGCTCGAAATCGAGCTGATGCAGAAGCGCGCCGGCTGGCAGCAGGCGAAAACGCAGCGCACCACCTGGCGCGCGCTGAGTTTCCTTTTCCTCTTCCTCATTATCATCGCCGCGCTGGCTGGCTATTTCATTTTCCTCTCACCCGAGCGGATGAATGAGTTGAAATCGGAAAACGCTCACCAAACCGAACCCGCTTCACCGGAATAGCCGGTCGTTTCTCCAAAGAAGCCGCGATTCTCCCAGCGGCGCGCCCCGGAAAAGGTGACGGCGGCCAGAAATCGCGCGACGCTAGAAAGGTGCACGACATCCAGACCGAAAATTTCAGCACCCAAGGAGAACTGCTCGATCGCGCCCGCGACAGCATCATCGTGATCGATGCCGAAGGCACCGTTCTCTCGTGGAATCACGGTTCGGAACGCATTTACGGTTGGACGCGCGAGGAAGCCGTCGGACGCAACGTGGACGAGCTTTTGCAGACGCTCTTTCCCGAAAAACTGCCCGCGATCGAGGCGCGGCTCCAGGAACAGGCGTGTTGGGAAGGCGAGCTGCAACAAACGCGACGCGACGGCTCGCGCCTCTGGGTCACCAGTCATTGGACGCTAAAAGACACGAGTTCCGATTCGCCCCGCCTGCGGTTCAACATCGACATCACAGCGCGGCGGAAGACGGAGCGCGCGCTGCGTCACAGCGAGAAACGCTACCGCCGTTTCGTGGACGAAGATCTCACCGGCAACCTCATGATGCGGCCGGATGGCTCGATCCTGACCTGCAACGCCGCCTTCGTGAGCGCGTTCGGTTTTTGCTCCACCGAGGAAGCTCTCGCGGAAAACTTTCCCTCGCTCCTGCGGAATCGCAGAGATTGGACGGAAATATTGGCGCAGGTGCGCGAGGACGGCTCGGTCGAGCGACTGGAATTGGAGATGCGGCAACCGCACGGCGAGCCCGTCTACGTGGCGTCGCGGTTTGTGGGCAGTTTCGATGAAGACGGCGACCTGAGCGATCTCCAGGTTTATCTTTTCAACGACACGAAACGCAAACGGCTCGAGCATCAGCTCATCCAGGCACAAAAGATGGAAGGGCTGGGGACCCTGGCCGGCGGCATCGCGCACGATTTCAATAACATCCTTAACATCATCCTCGGTTACGCCTCGCAAATCGAAGATCGCAATGCCAAGCCCGAGCAGACGGCCATCTCGGTGCGAGTAATCAAGGAAGCCGTCGAGCGCGGCGCCACGCTCGTGCAACAGCTCCTCACTTCCGCACGGCAGACGGAAGCCCGGCTTTCCTCGGTGGATCTCAACGCCATGCTTCAGGAAGTGGAGCGGATGTTACAGGCCACCTTCCCGAAGATGATCAGCTTCGAACTCGAGCTCGAAGAGCATTTCCCGCTCGTCACCGCCGATCGCAGCCAGCTCCACCAGGTGCTGCTTAACCTTTGTGTGAATGCCCGCGACGCCCTGCCAAACGGGGGCACGATCTGCCTTAAGACGTCGCTCGTTCCCGGCGACGAGGTCAGTCGGGATTTCACCGGCGCCGACGCCGACTGCTACGCCTGCATCAGCGTGCGGGATAATGGCGTGGGCATGCCACCTGAGGTGAAGTCGCACATCTTCGAGCCGTTCTACACCACGAAAGAGCGGGCCAAAGGGACCGGCCTCGGGCTCTCCGTCGTCTACGGCGTGGTGAATAATCACAACGGCTTCGTGCAAGTGGAGAGCGAACCGGGGAGCGGCACCCTCTTTACTGTTTACCTCCCGGCCAGTCATGATTTTCCAGAGGAGAACAACCGCCTGACTACCTCAGGACCGCAAAAAACTGGTCAACCTCAAATGATTCTCCTCGTCGAAGACGAGGACATGTTGCGCGAACTCGGCGTGGAGATCCTCTCCGGCGAAGGCTATCGCGTGATGGCCGCGCGCGATGGCGTGGAAGCGGTGGAAATGTTCTCCGCCCACCACGAAGACGTGGGTCTCGTCGTGTGCGATCTCGGCCTGCCGCGCATGGGCGGTTACGATGCCTTCCTCAAGATGAAAGAGATCCGGCCAGATGTGCGCGCGATTGTCGCGAGCGGTTATCTCGAACCGTCGCTCCGTTCCGAAATTCTAAAAGCGGGCGTGATCGATACCCTGCAAAAGCCTTACGATTTCAAGGAAATGCTGGAACGCATCCGCGCCATCATCGGCAAAGCGCTGAGCGAAGACGACCACCCGCAGCTCTTCTAAGCTGGCGGGCTTGCCGGGCGTGCCCGCGCCTTGCTCGGGCGTTTGGATCAAACGCCAGAGTGACGAAACCCGCCCTTACTGTGGGATGATTTCCGCCGAAGGCCGCGTCGCTTGCACATACGGCGTGCGGCTCTTGCGCTGATTCATGACAAACGTGTTGTTGTCCCCATACTTCGCCCAAGGACCGGCAGGCACGTCCTTGAAGTCGACAAACTTCCAATCCGTCACATCCGTGTCCTGCATCCCGAGGTAATCGCGCACCGCGGGCGAAACATCGAGCCCCGCGCCCTTATTCAGGTTTGGCTTGGGCCGCTCATTGCCGAAGACGTATTGCCAGTGGTCGGTGCGGAATGGACCCGCGTCCTCCCATTGCGCATAGACCGTGCGATTGCCATAGCGGACCGCAATCCATCTGCCCTTGCACGTCGAAACCGCGGGTCCTTGGTAAGCCTCCTTGAACCACGGCACGACCGTCGCGGCTTCCGGACGGTGGCCTTCGCGCGCCTTGTCGTTGTAAGGCAACGCGACATAGAAAGGATTCTGCCGCGGCGTGAATTTCACCGGGATCAAGTTCCGCCGCTGCGCCGGATCGGGATTGTCGTAGCCGCCGTAATTTTGCGTCCAATCCTTGTCCCACGAACTCGATCGATTCGGGACCGGGTTATTCGCCGTCGGCAGTTCGCCAATCCAAAAAGTCGTCGTCACGATATTCGTCTTCCAAGCGAATTGATGACCCGGCCCCCGTGGTGGCGGCATCATTCCAGAAGTCGGCGTGAAGACCAACGGGCCAGCAACGTTGCTCCCCGATGGTTTTTCGCTTTTCTTGCTCAACTTCGCTTTGGAGAACGGCGCCTGGATCGGCACGGATTGCGAAAAAATGGATGTCACCGACGACAGTAAAACTGCCGCAGTGTGTATGAGTGTTCCTGGCTTCATGAAATGGATAGAGCAGCACGACTCGCGCCGGTGCTTAAAGGCTCTGCTCCTGATTCGAATTTCGGCGACTTTTTGCGTGCCGTTTGACCGAAATTAGCTGGGCAAACTCACGGCGCGATGCGCCAAATCAGAGAGCGTTTCTTTCCTTCCCACTAGGCCACGATATC
This sequence comes from Chthoniobacterales bacterium, assembly GCA_039915555.1. GTDB lineage: Bacteria > Verrucomicrobiota > Verrucomicrobiia > Chthoniobacterales > UBA10450 > JACCTI01. The sequence continues at coordinate 62,840 of JBDSNB010000126.1, forward strand.
GCCCAGAGTCAAGTTCCAAGTGCCTGTCCGAGGCCAGTTTCGCGCCCACCACGAGACGGTTCGTGCCGAAGGCTCGTAATTTGCTAACTTGAGGGCCTCCTTTTCCTTCGCCGATGTCCGCCACAGTTTCTCCCGCCCTTCCTGCGCGCGGCGCGGCCCATCGTCTTCCGTTTGATTGGCTCGCTCTCGCCGCTTTCGGGCTGCTTTGGCTGGAGATCGTCGCCCGCTTGCGCTTCGAGTGGTCGATCAATCCGCAATACGCCTACGGATGGACGGTTCCGTTCCTGGCCGCCTTTATCTTTTGGCGTCGGCTCGCTTCGGCGCCAGCTCCTTCCGAACGCGCCACCACCTTCTGGCCCGCCGTTTTCGTCGTGGCCGCCGCGCTCTTCCTCCCCGTCCGTCTCGTGCAGGAATCGAATCCCGACTGGCGAATTCTAAGCTGGATCATGGCGCTCTGCGGAGTGGCCATCTCGTTCGGCGGTTTGTATCTCGCCGGTGGCCTCCGTTGGGTGCGGCACTTCGCATTCCCGGTCTTGTTTTTTCTCGTCGCGGTTCCCTGGCCGACGAAGTTCGAACAGCTCGTCATCCAGGGCCTGATGCGCGCCGTCGCTTCGATTAACGTGGAAGTGCTCAACGCCATCGGCATCGCCGCGGTGCAAATGGGCAACGTCATCGAGGTCGGCTCCGGGTTTGTCGGGATCGACGAAGCCTGCACCGGCGTTCGATCGCTCCAGGCGACGTTCATGCTCTCGCTTTTTCTTGGCGAATTCTACGCCTTCTCGCGCCTTCGCCGCGTCATCCTCATCGTCGTCGGTGCGCTTCTCGCCTTCGGCTGCAATCTAGTCCGCACTTTTCTCCTCGTTTACATCGCTGAAGCACGCGGCACGGACGCTATCAAAAGCTGGCACGATCCCGCCGGGCTCACCATTCTCATGGCCTGCCTTTTCGGCTTGTGGGGCGTGAGCATGTGGATGGGTGGCGCGACCGCGCCGGTTCTCGTTCCTGCGGATAAGCGCAGCGCGTTTCGCATCTCGCGCATCTTCCTTGTCGCCTTGCTCGCGCTCATCCTCTCGGCCGAAGCCTACACCCAACTTTGGTATGGAATCCACGAAGCGCGCGCCGCCAAGGTCGAGCCCTGGAACGTGGCGTGGCCGAAGGAGGCGCGCGATTGGAAGGAGGTGCCGATCGCCGAACAGGCCGAGCAACTCCTCCGCTACAACGAAGGCGGCGGCGGCTCCTGGGCCGACGGCGAGGGCCACCAGTGGACCATGTTTTTCTTCAAGTGGCTCCCCGGCCGCACCGCCGGTCTCTTCATTAAGAATCACCGCCCCGATATCTGCCTGCCCGCCAGCGGCATAACCTTGCGCGGCGGCGTGCAGCACAAACGCTTCACCGTCAACGGCGTCACCCTCCCCATCCGCGCCTACGTCTTCGAAACCGGCCCCACCCTGCTCCACGTTTACTATTGCTACTGGGACGGCAGCCCGCCCGCCGCCGACGCGCAGGATCACGAGAATTGGACCGCCGCTGGCCGCCTCGACGCCGTCCGCCGCGGCAAACGCGATGTCGGCACGCAAATGCTCGAGCTCGTGGCCGCCGGCTATCATGACGAAGCCGCAGCCGAACGCGCAGTCCGCGCACAGCTCGCGCAAATCGTAAGCCGCGGCTAACGCCCGGCGCAAAAATCGGTATTCCGCCGCCGCGCCTTTTCCGCTAAGCATGCGGCATGAATCGCTCCCGGCGGCCTCTTGCTCTCGGTCTTCTTTCTCTTCTCCTCGCCGCTACCCTTCTCGCGCAGAGCGCGCCCGGGCCCTCCCCTGCTGCCGGCGGTCCCGCCGCGGCGAGCGCCGTCGGCCCGGTGCTCCGGATAGGATTCTGGAACATCAAATGGTTCCCCGGCGGCCGGCCGAATGCCTACAAAGGCGAAGAAGTTCGGCAAATCAAATCCGTCCATGCCGAGATCCCCATGCTCGCCGCAGACATCATCGGCTTCGAAGAAGTGCGCGACCGGGACAGCGCCGCGCTCGCCATCCAACCCCTCCCAGGATTCAAGGTCGACGTCTGCTCGAACTTCCCCGCGCGCGAAGGTCAAGGGACCACGCAGCAGGTCGCCATCGTCAGTCGCTTGCAACCGATGAGCGCCTGGGCCGAGGAATGGAAAGCGGGCGGCCCGATCAAGCCTCCCCGCGGCTTCGCCTTCGCCGCCTACGAAGTCTCGCCCGGCCACATGTTGCTCGTCTACGCCGTGCACTTGAAAAGCAACCGCGGCGAACTGGTCGAGAACATCGCCATCCGCGCGGAATCAACCCGCCAGCTTCTCGTGCATATGAAAGAGATGGAGGCCGCGTATAAGAGAATCGGCACGCTCACCTGGATGGTGGGCGGCGATTTCAACACCGCGCCCGATGACCCGCGTTTTCAGGCCGAAAAATCTCTCACCACTCTGACCAAAAACGGCCTCCTTTGGGCTTGGGAAGGAATCCCGCTCGCTCGCCGCGTCACCCTGCCGCCCGACCAACGTTTCCCCGCCGCCTGCTTCGATCACATCTACTACCTCGGCGCTCGTTTGCTCAAGGCAGAGGCCCTTCTCACTTCCGACGTTTCCAGCGATCACCGCGCCATCCGGGCGGAGTTCCTTCTGCCCACCGCTCGTTAGGCGCCCCGACCTCTACTCGACAAACTTCCCGGGATTCAAAATCCCGTCCGGATCGAGCGCCTGCTTGAAGCGTCGATGCACCGCGCGCGCCACCTCGCTCGTCGCTTCCGGCCACCACCGTTTCTTCGCCAGGCCAATGCCGTGTTCGCCGGTAATCACACCGCCCCACGCCAACACTTGCGCGAAGAGTTCATCCAGCGCCGCTTCCACCCGATCGCGCACCTCCGCGTCTCGATTGTAACGCTCCGCCATGATGTTGACGTGAATGTTCCCATCGCCCGCGTGCCCAAACGCCGCCACCGGAAAGCCGTGCTTCTTCTGCAACGATTCCGCGAACTCTATCAAATCGACCAACCGACTGCGCGGCACGACAATGTCCTGATTCAATTTCGTCAGCCCCGTCGCCTTCAGCGAATTACTGAACTCCCGCCGCAAAGACCAAAGCCGTTCGCAATCCGTCTCCGTCGTCGCCACTTCCAGCGCGGTCGGCGCCTTCGCTTCCACCAGCGCGCGCAGCTTCGCCATCTCCATCCGCACCGACTCCGCCTGCCCGTCGAGATCGACTAACAAGTGCGCGTTCCCCTCCGCCACGATCGCTGCCCCCAAATCCCGCCGCGCTGCCTCCAGCGTGAAATGATCCGCGATCTCGAGCGACGATGGCAGGAATCCCTCCGCGAAAATCTGCTGCACCGCTGCGGCTGCAGTCGTCATCTTGTCGAACGCGGCCGACAACGTCGCGCGCGCCGGCGGCAACGGCAGCAGCTTCACCGTGATTTCAGTCACCACGCCGAGCATTCCCTCCGACCCCACAAAAATGCCGATCAAATCGAAACCGGTCTTGTTCTTATGCACCCGCCCGCCGGTCCGCAGCACTTCCCCACTTGCCAGCACCACCTCCAGCCCGACCACATAATTGCGCGTCACGCCGTACTTCAGACAACGCGGTCCACCCGCATTCGTGGCCACGTTTCCGCCCATGCTGCAGCTCTTCAAGCTCGCTGGATCGGGCGGATAAAATAAACGCTGCGCCCGCGCCTGCGCCTGCAATTCGCCCGTGATCACTCCCGGCTCCACGATCGCGATCGCGTCCCCAAAATTGATCTCCTTGATCCGATTCATCCGCGCCAGCGACAGCGCAATCCCACCGCGCACCGGCACACAACCGCCCACATATCCATAGCCGGCCCCGCGCGCCGTCACCGGAATCTTATGCGCCGAAGCGAAACGCAAGAGCGCGCTCACCTGCTCCGTCGACTCCGCAAAGACGACCACGTCAGGCGCCTGCGCCGCGAACCACTTGTCGCCCGCGTGTGCCGCCAGCGTCTCCGCATCATCGGCCACGACGCCGTCGCCTAACAACGCACGCAAGTCGTTCGACGCATTCATGTCGAAATCAGCAATCAGCAATCAGCCATCCGCAATTCCCCTCACATCCCCATGATCTGATACCCGCCGTCCACGTAAAGCACCTGCCCGGTAATCGACGCCGCCCCCTCGCTCGCGAGAAACACGCCCGTTGCGCCCAGCTCCGAAGCCTCGCAGCTCCGCTTCAACGGCGCGTGCTCCTGATAATGCTTCATCATCTGCGTAAACCCCGCGATCCCGCGCGCCGCGAGCGTATTCATCGGCCCCGCCGAAATGCAATTCACGCGAATCTTCTTCGGCCCCAGATCGTAGGCTAGATAACGAGTCGACGCCTCCAGACTCGCCTTCGCCACGCCCATCACGTTGTAGTGCGGCACCACCTTCTCCGCGCCGTAATAACTCATCGCGACAATACTCCCGCCGTCCGTCATCAGCGGCGCCGCCTCCCTCGCCAGCGCCACCAGCGAATACGCGCTGATATCATGCGCCGTGCGAAACGCCTCCCGCGTCGTGCTCACGAAATCCCCCTCCAGCGCCTCCTTCGGCGCGAACGCCACCGAATGCAGCATCAAATCCAGCCGCTCCGTCTGCCCGCGCACCTTCCCAAAAAACTCCGCGATTTCCTCATCCTTCGACACATCGCAAGGATGCAAAAGCGTGTCCGCGCCGAACTCGCTCACCAGATCCTCCACGTTCTCCTTCAAGCGCTCGCCCTGATAATTAAAGATCAATTTCGCCCCCGCCGCCGCCCAAGCCTGCGCGATCGCCCACGCAATGCTGCGCTTATTCGCCACCCCGAAAACCACGCCCACTTTTCCTGCCAAAGGTTGCTGCGTCATAACGCGTCACCATACTCAGCTTCCGCCGAGCGCCAACGGATCGCGGCTTCCGTGCCAGCTCCGGTCGCGCCGCGGCGCCTGCCGTAATCAGGCTCGTCTTCCCGCTCTTAATCGGTTCTCATAGGATCGATTAGGACGGGCCGATGAATCCATCTCGCGCCCGCAGGCGAAACTAACTCCGGATATGGTCAAGCATCTTAACAGCGGCAGCTCGGAGGATCATTCCGTCATCATCGTGGGCGCAGGCCCAGGCGGTTTGGCGGCGGCGATCCTCCTTGCTGCTGCTGGTCTACGCGTCCGTATCATTGAACGACTGCCCATCGTCGGCGGCCGCACCTCGACCATCCAAGCCGATGGTTTCCGCTTCGATCTCGGCCCCACGTTTTTTCTCTATCCGCGCGTCTTGAACGAGATCATGCGCGCTGCCGGCACGACCCTCGAAAAAGAAGTCGAGATGATCCGTCTCGACCCGCAATATCGCCTCCTCTTCGGCGCGGGCGGCACGCTCGATTGCACTCCCGACGTCGCGGAAATGGAACGCCAGATCAGCGCGCTCGCGCCCAGCGACGCTGGCGGTTTCACCGCCTTCATGCACGAGAACCGCCGCAAGCTCGACCTCATGCAGCCGTGTCTCGAAAGCCCGTTCCACGGCTGGCGCGATCTCCTCGACCCGCGCCTTCTCAAACTCCTCCCCTCTCTCCAGCCCCACCGCTCGCTCGACGCCTACCTCCGCCGCTTTTTCACCGACGAGCGCACGCGCCTCGCGTTCTCCTTCCAATCAAAATACCTCGGCATGTCGCCCTTCCGCTGCCCGAGCCTTTTCTCGATTCTCTCTTTCCTCGAGTACGAATATGGCGTCTTCCATCCCATCGGCGGCTGCGGAGCCGTCACCGCCGCGATGGCGCGCGTCGCGCAACGTCTCGGCGTCGAGATCCAACTCGACGAACCGGTCGAAGAACTTCTCCTCGAAAACAAACGCGCCGTCGGTGTGCGCACCGCACGCGGAAATTATCGCGCCGACGCCGTGATCATGAACGCCGACTTCGCCCGCGCCATGTCGCGCCTCGTCCCCGACACCAGCCGCCGCCGTTGGACGGAGAAGAAGATCGCGCGCAAAAAATTCTCCTGCTCCACCTTCATGCTCTATCTCGGCATCGAAGGCCGCTTCGATCTCCCGCATCACAACGTCTACATCGCCCGCGACTACGCCCGGAACCTTGACGAAATCGAGAACCGCCACGTCCTCTCGCGCGATCCCTCGTTCTACGTGCAGAACGCCTCCGTCACCGATCCGACGCTCGCGCCGGAAGGCATGAGCACGCTCTATGTTCTCGCGCCGGTCACGCACCAGCACGCGAATGTAGATTGGCGCGTCGAGAAGGAAAACTTCCGCGCCCTCATGCTCCGCCAGATCGAAAAAGCCGGTTTCGGCACCGTCGAACCGCGCATCCGTTTCGAGCGCATGATCACTCCGCTCGAATGGGACGAGCAATACGAAATCCACCTCGGCGCCACCTTCAATCTCTCGCACAATCTCGGCCAACTCCTGCACCTGCGACCGCGCAATCGTTTCGAAGATATCGCCGGCCTTTACCTTGTCGGCGGCGGCACTCATCCGGGCAGCGGTTTGCCGGTTATCTTCGAATCCGCACGCATCACCTCACGCCTCCTTTGCGAAGACCTCGGTGTCGCCGTGCCCGAATCCGCGCCCCCGGAAGAGCAGCGCGATTCCCTCCCCGCCATGGTATGATCGCGTTGTTGGATCCGCAGAAAATGCTCGAGGCCGCCGCCGAGGAAGTGCGCACCGCCGTCACTTCCGCGCGCAGCGCCCAGATCGATTGGGCGCGACAATCGACCCGCGCCCGCGCCAAATTGATCGGCACCCTTCGTCCTCTCCTCGCCGAGCAAGCCACCAGCATGGCGCGCATTACGGCCGCTCTCCGCGACCGTCCCGTCGCGGAGAAGATGACATCGGAAATCCTGCCGCTTCTCGCAGCGATTCGCTTTCTGCACACGAACGCTCCACGCCTCCTGCGCACCAAACGACACGCGCGCCGCGGACGCCCGTTATGGCTCGGCGGCCACTCTTTCACCGTGGAGCGCAAACCGTTTGGCGTCGTCCTCATCGTCGCGCCTGCGAACTACCCGCTTTTCCTTCCCGCCGTGCAAATGCTGCACGCCCTCGTCGCCGGCAACGCCGTCCTCATTAAACCGGCCGAATCTGCCAGCCCGCCCATCGAACACTTCGTTAGGCAAATCATCGCCCGATCCCGCATCCCATCGCAGCTCGTGCAGATTCTGCCCGAGACTCCGGAAGCCGCTCGCCAGGCCGTGCGCTACGGAATCGACAAAGCCATCTTTACCGGTTCATCGGAAAACGGTCGCGATTTCCTCGCCGAGCTGGCGAAACAAAACACACCCAGCGTGATGGAGCTTTCCGGAGCCGACGCCGTCTTCGTCCGCGCCGATGCCGACGTCGAACTGGCGAGCAAAGCGATCGCGTTCGGATTGCGCTTGAACGCGGGCGACACCTGCATGGCGCCCGCCTCCGTCATCGTCCACGAAGCGGTTGCCGCCGAATTATCCAACAGGCTGGAGGCCCTCGGCCTTGCCACCGAAGGACTCTTCATCGTTCGCGATGACGCACAGGCGCTCGAAGTCGCTGCGCTCGACGACTACGGACTTGGCGCCTCCATCTTTTCACGCGACGAAGCCGCCGCGCAATCTTTCGCCCGCCGCCTCAACACCGGCTTCGTCACGATTAACGACATCATCGTGCCAACCGCGGATCCGCGTTTTCCGTTTGGCGGAACCCGCGGCAGTGGTTTTGGCACCACGCGCGGCGCGGAAGGCCTTTTGGAAATGACCTACCCGCAAGCGGTCGCCACGCGCCGCGGCCGATTTCTCCCTCACCTCAATCCAGCGAAAGCCGGCGATGAAGATTTGTTCGGCGCCTTCGTGGCCGCCGCGCACGGGCGAGGACTCGGCGCCCGCTTCCGCGCTCTACGCTCGCTTATTCGCCTGAGCAGAAACCGGGGAGCCAGGTCGTGAAACGCGTCGGAGTCATCGGTGGTGGTCTCGGCGGCCTCGCCGCCGCCTGCACGCTCGCCGCACGCGGACACTCGGTCACTCTTTTCGAGAAGAACGATTGGTTAGGCGGAAAAGCCGCCGTCCTCGAGCAGAACGGTTTCCGCTTCGACATGGGACCGACCATCCTGACCGTCCCCGGCGTCCTGCAGCGCATCTTCGCTGAAGCCGGCCGCGACCTAAACGACGCGCTCGACCTCATCCCACTCGATCCGCAATGGCGCTCCTTCTTCGACGACGGCACCACGCTCGATCTCGTCTCCGATGTGGCGCAAATGCGCGCCACGCTCACCGACTACGCCGACGAACGAACCGCGGTCGGCTACGAAAAATTCATCGAACGCTCCCAACGTCTCCATCGCATCTCCGAGAATTGGTTTTTCTGGCGTTCCATCGGCGGCCTGCGCGACATGTTCGATGCCGGCAATATGACAAAAGCCGGCACGCTCTCCGACGTTCTCGCGATGCGGATGGGCCGCAGCGTGGCGAGCACCGTGCGGTCCTTCGTGCCCGACAAGCGCGTCGCGCAGATGGTGGATCACTTCACGCAATACGTCGGCTCCGCGCCCGACTCCTCGCCCGCTGTACTCTGCGGCATCGCGCACATGCAAACGCAGGAAGGCATCTGGTATCCGCGCGGCGGCACGGCCGCCATTCCCGCCGCGCTCTCGAAACTGGCGGAAGATCTCGGCGTGAAGATTCGACTCGGCGCGGATGTCACGCGCATCACGGCCACAAAAGCTCGCGTCACCGGGGTCCAACTGGCAAACGGCGAGCAAATCAAACTCGACGCCGTCGTTTCGAACTCCGACGCCGTCCGCACCCATCGCGAACTCCTAGGCGGCGTAAAAAAATTCGAACGTCGCCGCCGTTACGAGCCCGCCTGTTCCGGCGTCGTTCTCTATCTCGGTTTGAAACGCCGACAGCCCCAACTGCTGCATCACAACTTCGTTTTCTCCGCCGACCCGCACGAAGAATTCGACTTTATCTATCGCAAAGGCGAACCCGCGCCCGACCCGACTTGCTACGTTTGCGCGCCGGCCGTGACCGATCCAAACGTCGCGCCGCCCGGAGGCGAAGCGCTCTACGTCCTCGTGCACACGCCGTATCTCCGGGCGCATCACGATTGGAAAAAAATGCTGCCCGCTTATCGGCGCACGATTCTCGATAAACTCCGCCGCACCGCCGGCCTCGATCTCGAACCCGAGATCGTGACCGAAAGCGTGCTCACCCCGCAGGATATCCACGATCGCTATCGCGTCCTGAATGGCGCCATCTACGGAATCGCAAGTCACGGCCTCTGGACCGGCGCCTTCAAACCCGGCAACCGCAGTCGCGATCTTCGCGGGCTCTATCTCGCGGGCGGGGCGGCCCATCCTGGTCCCGGGATGCCGATGGTTTTAATGTCCGGGTGGATTGCAGCCGATGCGCTGGATCAAGACACGCCCGCCCGCCAAGCCAACGCTGAAAGCGTCAGTGCATGAATCGACCACTCGTTAGCCAACGAGAGCGCTTGCCCGCCCGGCATTCGCCCGCTTCGGTGGCGCCGAGAATCTCGCGTGGCCTCCTAAAATTTTTCGGTCACTATTCCGATTCCTACCTCACCCGACATTTCCACACGGTGCGTTTGCTAAAGAACAGCGCACCGAAAACAAGCGACGCGCTTCCGCTCGTGGTTTTTCTCAATCACTCCGCGTGGTGGGACCCGTTGGTTTGCCTGCTCCTCTCGCGTCGCTTCTTCCCCAAGCGCAATTCCTATGGTCCGATCGATGGCGCAGCGCTCGGGCGTTACAAGTTCTTCGAGCGTCTCGGCTTCTTCGGCGTGGACCACAAATCACCTGCGGGCGCGCGCGCCTTTCTCGAAACCGCGGGCGCGATTTTGCGCACACCCGACAGCGCGCTCTGGATCACGCCTCAGGGAGAATTTGCCGACTTCCATGCGCGGCCCGTGCTCTTGCAGCGTGGACTGAGTCACCTGACGAAACAGGTCGAACGCGTCGCCTTCGTCCCGCTCGCGCTGCAATACGTTTTCTGGGAAGAACGACTGCCCGAAATTCTCGTCGGCTTTGGCGAACCAATCGTCTTCGATGCCCACCGAACCTTGAGCCCGATCGCTGCCACCAGCCTCTTCGAATCCGCGCTCACCAGCGTGCAGGATCATCTCGCGGATGCTTCCGCGCGGCGCGAAAGCGACGAGTGGGAAACGCTTTGCCGCGGTCGTGCGGGAACGAATGTTTTCTACGACGCCTGGCGCCGAACCCGTGCGCGCTTTCGCGGCGAGAAGTTCCACTCGGCGCATTCTGATCTGTGACTGCGCTCGTTTTCGCGGCGCTCTTTCTTGCCGTCTGGCCGGCTCTTCTGTTCCTCCGGAACCTGCACCTCTTCGCGCCGCCCGCTCTCTCGCGCGCAGACGCCCGGGACGTTTCCATTCTCATCCCGGCGCGGGATGAAGAGCTGAATATTCGTGAAGCGGTCGAGGCAGCGTTGGCCAATCCCGGCGCGGAAGTATTGGTGCTGGACGATGGGTCCACTGATCTCACGAAGGAGCTTGTGCATGAGATCGCCGCCCGCGAACCGCGACTCCGTTTGGTCCACGGCGCGCCGTTGCCGGCCGGCTGGTGCGGAAAGAACTGGGCCTGCGCGCAATTAGCCGACACCGCGACGCGGCCGTTCCTGCTCTTCGTCGACGCCGATGTGCGGTTGGCTCCGGAGGCGGCCGCGAGTCTGGCCGCGTGGTTGCGCGCGAGCGGGGCGCAACTGGCAAGCGGAGTGCCGCGACAATTGCTCAAAACGTTTTCCGAGAGACTGCTCATCCCGCTGATCCATTTTGTTCTCCTCGGATTTCTGCCCATCGATCGCATGCGGCGCACTCGCCATCCGGCCTACGCCGCCGGCTGCGGACAGCTCGCGATCGCAGACGCGATCGCCTATCGAGCGGTCGGCGGACACGCGGCCATCCGGGATCGGATTCACGATGGCCTCGCGCTGCCGCGTCGTTTTCGTGAGGCGGGATTTCAAACCGATCTTTTCGACGCGACGCAGCTCGCCACCTGTCGAATGTATCGCAGCGACCTCGCGGTCTGGGCCGGACTTTCGAAAAATACGCATGAGGGACTGGGCGCACCCGCGCGCATCCTGCCGGTGACGATCGTCCTGCTCGCGGGTCAGGTTCTACCCTTTATCTTGCTCGCTCGCAGCTCGTGGTTTTCTACTCCGCAGCTGACGTTGGTCGTGATGGCTGCGTGTCTCGCACTACTGCCGCGCGTGCTGGGATCACGCAGATTTGCACAACCGCTCAGCAGCGTAGTTCTCCATCCGTTGGCAGTGCTGGCGCTGCTCGGGATTCAGTGGGCGGGGCTTTTCCGGTTCCTCAGCAAACGGCCAGCGCGCTGGAAGGGCCGAAGCTACGGAACGGCGGTGCAGAATCCGGGGAGCGCACGCTTGTAGCGTGCTGGTGTCGGCATTCTGCCGACGCGAACTTTCGTCCGCGTGGAATAATGGAGAACGCGCAAATCTATTATTACGCCGACGAAAGTTCGCTCGGCAGAATACCTCGCCAACACGCTGCAAGCGTGCGCTCCCCGGAGCCTTCTCGCCGCACCGCCTAGCAAGCGATCGCGTGCCGTTGGCAGACCCCGGAAAGCAAATTCCAGAGCGCCGTCAGAACGCGATCCACGGAGGCACTCACCGATGGCGCGTTCTCGTCCGTCACGTGCGTCTCGAGCATTTCACGCTCGGCCGCGGCGTGTTCGCGATCAGCTTCCACGTGCACGCTGAAATACTCGTAGCCCTTCGGATTTTCGAAACCGTAGTGCTTCTTCAAGCCGTCGATCTTCGATTCCGAGACCGCGGGAATCTGGCTCTCGTAGGCGTAAAGCGCGGCGAGACCGTCGGCTGTTTTCTCTTCTCCACAGACAGAACGGAAAGTCTCGATCAACGCGGTCGTCTCCGGCTGCTGGGCCGCGGCGCGCACCTCTTCGCGCGAGGTGCCGAGCGACTCGGCGAATTGCAACCAAAGCTCCGGATGATTCGGCTCGCCCGCTTCTTCGTCGATCAAGTTGTTGAGAATCTCTTTGCGCGTCGGCTGGTCGTCGCACTTCGAATGAACGGCCGAGAGATAAGTCGGGAACGCGGCCACGTGATGATAATACTGCTGCGCGTAATCGGTCAGCGCTTCCTTGCTCAACTCGCCGCGCGTCCACGCAAGGTAGAACGGATGGGTGAGCAGATGTTTGCCGGCGATTTGCTGGTCGATGGAGTCGAGATGTTTGTTCATGGCGAGAAGTGGGTGTCGGCGAGAGCGTCTCTCAATTTGCAGTCGGCTGAAAGGAAATCTTTTGTCGAACATTTCGCGCTAGCTCTTTTGCAGGATGTGCTTGATGCCGCGGATGGGGATGACGACCCAATCGGGCCGGTTATTCAATTCATAACCGACTTCGTAGACCGCTTTGTCGAGCAAGTAGGCTTCGAGCAGAATCTGGAATTCTCCTTCGTCTTTCGGAATGAACGACGCGCCGGCCGTCGCCTCCAGATAACTCTGCAGGAAAACGCTGCTCATCTCGCGATACCAGGTATCGGCCCAGCGTTCGAGAAACGGAATGTCTTCCGGCCGCATCGCCGGCTGCCAGAGCGCGCTGTAAGCGGCGTATTGGAAGGAGCGCATCATGCCGGCCACATCGCGCAGCGCGGAGCGCTTTAATTTCCGTTCGCTCAAAGCGCGCGCGGGCTCGCCTTCGAAATCCAAAATCACGAAATCCTTCCCGGTGTAGAGCGCCTGCCCGAGATGATAATCGCCGTGGATACGAATCTTCGTGGCCGGCGAACGCTGCTCGAGAATGCGTTGTTCGAGCGCGAGAATTTGCTCTTCCGCGGCCAGCACTTCCTCCGCTTCAGCGCGGAAGATATCAGAGAGCGTCGGCAGTTTTTTCTCGAGCAAATCAAACGCCCGCCGGAGCGACCCGCGCATGGATTGAAAGACCGACCGTTGCGCCAGCGCGTTGAAGGGCTCGGGCGCGAACGCCGGCTCGTCGGGCTCGGCCGCCAGGGCGAGATGTAATTCGCCGGTGCGCTGGCCCAGCAGCTTCGCCTTCTCGGTGTAAACACCGCCGATCAGTTCGCTCAGGAGCGTCGCCTGGGAGAGAGTCGCGTCCTGCAAATCCGATTTGCGGGCGAGGACCCGTTCATAGTAGCGCCCGACCGAATCCAGCGTGATGGCCCACGCATCACCTTCATTCGCCGCGGCCGCCTGCAAGAGACAGACGACCGTCGGATCGCCTTTCGCGCGTCGATATTCGAGCGCGCCGGCAAACGCGGGCACGTGTGGAAAGTGGCGCTTCTCGGTGAGGAAACTCGTGACCTCGACATCCGGATTCACGCCGTCCTCCAGTTTGCGATAGAGCTTCAAGAAAAATTTGTGCTCGAAGAGCATGGAGGAATTGCTCTGCTCCGCGTTCAGCACTTGCGAGGCCGGCACGGTGCTTTCGCCGGCGAGTGCGGAACCGGGGACGCCGAGCAATTCGCCCGATTTTCCCGGGCAGCTTTGCCGTTCCATGATCATGCGAAAGAGTTCTTCGCGGAACGCTTCGTCCCAGATCGCATCGTGCAAAATCGCTTCGTCTGCGCCTGCGAAACGCGCGATGACCGCGTGCGGAGCCGCTTGCGCGATCGTGTGCGCGGCCTCGCCGGTCGCAACCTGCACCGGAAGCGCATACGTCTCCGGGTTGCCATCGACGTAGGTGACATCGACCAGCCAGATTTCGGCGCCGCAACCGCGGAGCACGATCTGTTCGCCGACGCGCATCCCGCGAATCGCGCGCGCCTTGCCGCCAAACCAACGGCAGCGGCGAATGAAATCAGGCAGGACCTCGCGCTCGAAAACGGTGCGGAGCCCGTCGTTTAACAAGACGTGCAGGACGGGCGCGGCCTCCAGCGTGGGGACGACGCGCTCCTGCAATTCCCGGGAAGCCTCTGCCTGTGGCCGCAGCGCGAACCAGAAATGCGCGTGCGGTCCGAGCGTGATCGGATACGGCGTTTCCTTGATCGCGGGAAACATGTTTTGACTGAAGACCTCCATGAGCGAGCAACCGGCGAAGCGCGCCAGATCGAGTTCCACCGCTTGCGAGTAACGAGACAAGTTGGTCACGACGAGAATGGTCTCGCCATCCAACTCGCGCAGAAAAGCGAGCACCTTCGAATTGTCCGGATGCAAAAACTGAAGAGAGCCACGCGAGAAGGCGCGGAAGTTTTTTCGCATCGCGATCACGCGCCGCATCCACCAAAGGAGCGAGGAGAGATTCTTCTGCTGGTTCTCAACGTTGACCGCTTCGTAGTGGTACTCAGGATCGATCGTGATCGGCAGGTAAAGCTGCTGCGGATTCGCCTTCGAAAACCCGGCGTTGCGATCCGGGCTCCATTGCATCGGGGTGCGGCAGCCGTTGCGATCGCCGAGGTAGAAATTGTCGCCCATCCCGATCTCGTCGCCGTAGTAGAGCACCGGCGTGCCCGGCATGGAGAAGAGGAGAATGTTCAGCAGCTCGACTTTGCGGCGGCTGTTCGCGAGCAAGGGCGCGAGACGCCGGCGGATGCCGAGATTGATCCGCGCGGTTTTATCCGTCGCGTAAACGCGCCACATGTAATCGCGCTCCTCATCCGTTACCATCTCGAGGGTGAGCTCGTCGTGATTGCGCAGGAACATGGCCCACTGGCAATTCTCCGGAATGGCCGGCGTCTGCTCCATGATGTCGATGATCGGAAAGCGATCCTCCATCTGCAGCGCCATGAACATGCGCGGCATGAGCGGGAAATGGAAATTCATGTGTGACTCGTCGCCCTTCCCGAAATAAGCGACCGCGTCTTCCGGCCACTGATTCGCCTCCGCGAGCAGCATCCGGCCTTCGAATTTCGCATCCACATGCGCGCGGAGCTTCACCAGATACTCGTGCGTCTCGCGCAAGTTCTCGCAGCTCGTGCCTTCGCGTTCGTAGAGATACGGCACGGCGTCGAGGCGGAGGCCGTCCACACCCATCTCCAGCCAGAAATCGAGCACCTTCTCCACGCGCTCGTGCACGGCCGGATTGTCAAAATTCAGATCCGGCTGGTGCGCGTAAAAGCGGTGCCAGTAATACGCCTTCGCCACCGGATCCCACGACCAGTTCGAAGGTTCGAAGTCCTTGAAAATAATCCGCGCGCCGGCGTACTTCTCCGGCGTGTCGCTCCAGACATAGAGATCACGCTCCGGACTTCCCGGCGCGGCGCGGCGCGATTTCTGGAACCACGGATTTTGATCAGAGGTGTGATTGATGACCAGCTCGGTGATCACGCGCAACCCGCGCGCATGCGCCGCGGCGAGGAAATCTTTGAAATCGGCCAGCGTGCCGTAGTTCGGATTAACGTCGTAATAGTCGGCAATGTCGTAGCCGTCATCGCGCAGTGGCGACGGATAAAACGGCAGGATCCAGATCGCGGTCACGCCGAGTTCCTGTAGGTAATCGAGCTTCTCGATCAACCCCCGGAAATCGCCGATCCCGTCTCCGTTGCTATCGTGGAACGTCTTGACGTGCAGCTCGTAAATGACCGCGTCTTTATACCAAAGCGGATCGACTGGCAGAGTGACGGAGGCGGAACCGGACATGCGTTAACACTTGCCGCACAAATCCGGCAGGCGCAATCATCCCAGCACGCTCGCCTGCAGCCGCTTGTTTTTCGAGTTTTGGGATCGACGCAACGCCCAAATTGTAAATATGTTCCTCACGTCGAAACTCTTCACCTCCCAGCCAAACCAGCCACCACTGTCCCGCCCAACGACAATCGCGAATCGGCCATCGTGGCCGCGCTCGGTCCGGGGGGTTACACCGCGGTGGTGCGCGGGAAAGGCAACGCGTCGCGCTGGTGGAAGTGTACGTGCGGCCGTAGCCGCTTTTATTGACGGCCGGCGGCAGCGCCAAACAATTTCATCCCCGCCCACACCGCCGCAAACCCGCAGAGCACACTGAGCGCCGCATAGGAGAGTGCGACCGCAATTTCGCCGCGGCGGATCAGGTTCACGCCTTCCCCACCAAAAGCCGAAAACGTGGTGAAGCCGCCCAGCAATCCGGTGAAGAGCAGCAGGCGAACGTCGGCGGTGAAGACGAAATATTTTTCCCCCAGGCCAGAGAGCGCGCCCAGCACAAAGCAACCAAGCACGTTGATGCAAAAGGTCGTGATCGGGAAACGCCACGGCAACGAGTGATGCCAGACGATCGCGCCGAGTTTGTAGCGCGCGATGGAACCGATGAAGCCACCGAGGCCGACGAAGAGCGCTTGTTTCATTTCGTCAATCCCGGCGAGAGCGGCGCGCGGACAGTGTAGCCACGCAGACTCGGCTACAAGTTTGTCGTCTGGCTGGCGATGCAACGCCAGCGGCCTTGGCGTTTCACCCACGTGTCGGTAAAACGACGGGAGGTGCGGAAACGTTGCCCGTCCGGCGTGATGCCGGTTTCTCGGGTGATTCCGGTCACGATCGCGGTGTCGTCGCCTGACGTGCGGACCGACATATTGCGGGCTTCGACCGAGGTGTAAACGTTCTTGTCCCGGCGCAACTCGGCGATGAGGGTGGACTTCGATCCCACCCGGCCGGTGGATGAGGTGCCCACAAAATCGTCCGCCAGCAGCGCGCTCAAGAGGCGCACATCGTGGTTGCGAATCGCGTCCTGCCAGCGGTTTTCCATGCGTTTGACGGCGGCGCCGATCTCGCGATCGCCGCGCGTGGAAAGATCAAACGTGGGCCGGCTCCCGCTTACGCTGTTGCTCGGATCATCGTCCCACGGCCGCCGTGGTCTTTCGCGTGGCTCGACCGCACGCACGGGTTTTTCATTGAGGATGCTGCGGTCCGCAGGGCTGGCCGGGGTGGCAGTGGGAGTGCTGGCGGATGTTTCTTTTTTCTCCGCCGGTTTGCGGGCGGGCGTCTCGGCCACGGGCGCGGGAGTGGATGCCACTGGCGGCGGCGTTTCCGCGGCCCGCGCGGGTGTGGGAGCGAGAATGGCAGGTCGCGGAGTTTCCCTCGGGATCTCGGGAGGCGGCGTGGTGGTGGCGGGCGGAGGCGTTACCCGGGCGGGCGTGGCGCTCGGCTCCGGGGTGGGCGTCGCAGGCGTTTCTTTCGCGGGAGTGGAAGTGGCCGATGGGCCGGGCCGCTCGGGGGTTGGAGACGGTGTGGACGTCGGCTCTGGGGTCGCGGGCGGCGGCGTTTGTTTTTCGGGTGTTGCTGTCGGCTTGGGAGTGGACGGAGTCGGCGTTTCCCGCACAGGGGTCGGAGTCGGAGTGGGTGGAACCGGCGTAGCTGTTGGTTGCGGCGTGGCTGGTGGAGGGGTGGCGGGCACGACCGCAGGTGTCTCGCGCGGGGTCGGAGGAGATGTGTTTGGCGGCGGCGTGGATTTCAACACGGGAGCCGGCGTCTCTTGCGCGAGGGGCGTGGGTTCGACGGTGCGCGGAGTCTGGGAAACGACGCGTGTGGGCTGGGGCGGCGTCGGCTCGGGCGGGGTGGGCAGTGCCATGCCATCGCTGCTCCGCGGTGGTTCGGGCGCTCTCCTCGCAGTGGGGCTGGGGGTCGCGGCCGGCGGGGCGGTCGGGATCGGCGTTTCGTCGGCTTTCCCGAGCGGGGTCGGAGCGGCTTCGGCGGGCGTCGGCGAGCTGCGGCGGATAGGAGCCGCGGCGTCCTGCGCCAAGAGAGGAGTGACCGCAACGCCTAAGGCCACGGGGAGAAGCAAGAGTGTGAGGCGATTCATCAGCGATCGGCAGGGGGGCGAGTGGCCGGGATCGTAGTGCGTGGCACTTTACCCGGTCAACACGATTCGCGGACGGAACGGGACATTGCCCTCAGAGGGGAGATCGGTGCGAAATGGAAGATGGACGAAACCCATCGTCCGCACTAAAGAGCCTTTCCGCATGCACGTTTCGACTTTCAAACTTTCACGCCTTGGCTCGTTAGGCGGGCCGGCTCTCTGATGGCCGTCCCCGGCGCTGAAGATACAACTCCGGAGGCGGAGGACATCCCCGCTCCCGCTCCCGCCGCGACCGCAGCGGACTCCGCGCTCGACCCGGATGCGCCGACCGATCTGGAGTTGATGCATGCGATTCAAGAGGAGAAGCCAGAAGCACTTGAGCAACTTTACGATCGTTACAACGGCATCCTGAAAGCGCTCATCCTGCGCGTCATCCATAACGAAGCGGAGGCGGACGATCTCTTGCAGGAGATCTTTATGGAGATCTGGAATCAGGCGAAAAATTTCTCCGCACAAAAG
This sequence comes from Chthoniobacterales bacterium, assembly GCA_039915555.1. Taxonomy (GTDB): domain Bacteria; phylum Verrucomicrobiota; class Verrucomicrobiia; order Chthoniobacterales; family UBA10450; genus JACCTI01. Next base: position 81,061 of record JBDSNB010000126.1, read on the forward strand.
GGCAAACCGCTCGGCTGGATGGTGACGCTGGCCCGGCGCCGGGCGATCGACGGCCTGCGCAAAAAGCAGGCCTACGCGCGGGCGGGCGAGCGTTTTCAAAACGAGACCGAGCAGCAGCCCGATGCCTGGGTCCACAATTCGACCGAGGAGGAAATCACCTTCACGGACACGCGCGTCCTCGTGCGACGCGTGATCAATACCCTTCCCGAGGCGCAGCAGCAGGCGATCGAGCTCGCATTTTTTCGCGGCATGAGCCAGCGCGAAATCGCCGCAAATACGAATACACCATTAGGGACGGTCAAAACTCGGCTAGAATTGGGGCTGAAGAAGTTGTATGACGGCCTGAAGGAACTGCGCGATGAGCTTTGAGGAATTTCAAAATCGGGCTCGCATGTATGTCATCGGCGCCCTCGAGCCCGACGAGAACGAAGAGTTCGAAGTGGCGCGCAAAGAATTTGGCGACCCAGCGGAGAACTTCATCGCCGAATGCTACAACTTGCACGAAGCCTTTGCCTTGAGCTTGCAGCCCAAGAAATCGTCCGATGCGCTGAAGCAGCGCCTGATGGCACTGGTGCGCGAGAAAAAAAGCTAGCGGCGGACGCCTAAACGGTCACCGCATCCAGCAGAGTTGCCGCGATTAAAAACGCCGCGAGACAGCCATCCCGTGCGGCGCTATGCGGCTGGCTTTTGCGAAGCAGTGTCCGCCGGACCAGCATGCATTTCATGCAGGATAAACTCCTGCAAGAAGCCATAAAAATTGACCTGAAAGAGACTGAGGTCGCGCCGGGAACCGATCGGCGAGCGGTAGTGATCGCAGAGCTCCGCTTCGGTAAAGGCGAACTTGGAAGCGATCACGAGACGCGCTTGATTCAAAGCGCTCAGCCAGGCCTCCGAGTTCTTCGTCGGAATGCGCAGGGAGCAATTGGCGAAAGGCTTCGTGCACCCGTTTAGCATCTTCAGGTCCTCGCTCACCGTTTCGGTCGCGCTGCGAAAGAGACGGCGCAACTCCGGTTCGACATACAGTTTCCACTCCGCGCAAAGCGTCTTGTCCGACGCCTCGCCGGGCAGACTGAAAATGCGTTCTTCCGCCGCCACCGCGCCCTCCGGATTCGTGCTCTCCGGAATCTGGCGCAAGAGCTCGGCCAAAAACGGATCGAGTTCCGAAATTTCGAGAACGTCGGCGTGGCGCTGGATTTCCATCAGTTCACTCGTTCCAACGTGGCCAGGAGCAGGTAGCCGTGCAATTGCTGCACATACAGCTCCGCTCGCTCACGCAGACCGCTCCAGACCACGGAACGCCCTTGCTGATGCACTTCCATCATGTGCTGCTCGGCCTTCTCACGATTAAACCCTAACACCTTCTCGAAAACCATCGTCACGTAACTCATCAAATTCACGGGGTCGTTATGCACCACCACTTGCCAGGGCAAATCGACCTCCGGCCGCTCGCGCGTTTCCTGTTCGATCACCGGACTCGCCACGCTGGACGATAGCGGCCGACGAGGGACAGCCATCGCGTGGAACGCGATGGACGCCGGAAGCGAGACTTCCGGCCGGGCCCAGTCTGGCTTCCGACTCATGGACAAAACGCTAACATACGATGTCGCCAGTTCAAACCGGCGGCGCGGAGAAACTAGCGGTCGTTAGACGCACGACCACGACGCAGGACAATTTCCTGCGCCGCTTCCATCGCGCGTGACTGCTTCGGCGTCCGATCGTCGAAGCCGAGCAAATGAAGGAACCCATGCACGATGTAGAGACGAATCTCGTCCTCGGTGCTGCATCCGAAATGCGTGGCGTTTGCCTGCGCCGTCTCCACGCTGACGACGATTTCACCGTGTTGAAATGTCAGCACGTCCGTCGGGCCCGCGATCTTCATGAACTGCCGATGCAGTGCCGCGATGCGTCGATCGGAAACGAGCGTCACGCCGATCTCCGGAAACGCGCGCACGTTTTCGAGCGACGCGGTCGGAAGTCCACAGCAGCGCAAAAACGCGGCGGACGCAAAACGTTCGAGGGGCTCGGCCGCGATCGGCATTTTGCGCTGTCCATTTCGGACGCGAATGACGGGAGGCGTGTTCACCTGGAGATTCCCGCTTCGCTGGCTTGCGTCAGTCGCTCATAAAGCGCGCGCAGTTGCGGCATCTCCGCGCCCGCGGCTTGCGCGCGCCGCAACGGCTCGCCCCAAATCGCTTCCAACTCGAGCGGCTTGCCCGCTTCGAAATCAACCAAAGTGGAAGGCTTGTAGGCACCCATTTTTTCCGTGCGTTTCATTTGCTCGAGCGCCTCCGCCGTGGGCAATGCGTAGCCGCAAAGATTCGCGGCCGCGATCGCTTCGTCCATCAACGCCAGCGCCGTCGCGCGTAGTTTGTCGTCCGCCATGATCGCAGCGGTATCGAGTCTGCCCGCGGTGACCGCGAGGCCGTTAAACGGGATGTTCCAGACAAGTTTGCGCCACCGCTCCCGCTGTAAATTCTCCGCCACGCTGCAAACCACGCCGCAGCGTTTGAATTCCCATGAGACATCATGCGTCCGCGGCAACGGATAACGCTGATACTCGCCCAGCACGATCCGCCCGTGTCCGTATTGCTCGATCACGCCGCGCGATTCGCGAATAAGGCAGACGAAACAAAGCGCACCCATCACGCGCTCGGCGCCGAAATTTTCCGCCAGAAATTCTTCGTTGCCCAAACCGTTTTGCAGTGTCAGCAGCATCGTCCCCTTTTTCAGCAGCGGCGGAATAAGATGGCGCAGTTCCTTGTTAGCGGTCGTCTTGAGCGCGATCAAAACCAGGTCGCACGGCCCGATATCCTCGGTCGTGTTGTAGCAGTTCACCTTCGCGAGCCGGAAGTTTTCCGTCTTGCCGCGCACGCGAATCCCAAAGCGACGCACCTCCCGCAAGTCGCCGCGCATGAGGAAATGCACATCGCGTCCGAAGTAGGCCAGCTTCGCCCCGTAGTAGCCGCCGATCGCGCCCGCGCCTACGACCGCGATGCGAAAATTCGGCAGAATGTAGCGCGCTCTCACGGGAAGATAGGCCTCTAGGTCCTATGTGGCGTGTCGGTCAGCAATGCCTACGGGGCAGACCGCTGCTCCGCCTGAAAATTCCGCGTAATGAGCCGCGCGCCCTTATTGAAGGTGACGTAAGCCCATCCCCATTGCAGCAACACGGCGACCCGATTCCGGAATCCCACCAGAAAAATCACATGCACGAACAGCCATGCGAGCCACGCCGGCAATCCACTGAAATGCACATAATTCAAATCGGCCACGGCCTTGTTCCGCCCGATCGTTGCCATGCTGCCCTTGTCCCAATACCAAAAACGTTGCGCCTTCCGGCCTTCGATTACTGCAAGAATGTTGCGCGCCGCGTGGCGGCCCTGTTGCATCGCCACCGGCGAGACGCCCGGCAGCGGCTGGCCCGTTTGGTGGGAAAAATTCGCCAGGTCTCCGATCACCTGCACCTCTGGATGATCGGGAATTGTAAGGTCGTCGTTCACCACCACGCGACCGGAGCGGTCAACGGGCACGCCCAACGCTTTGCCCAGCCCCGAGGCCGCGTTCCCCGCCGCCCAAATTTTCACGCGACAAGGAATGAACCGGCCCGCCACTTCCAGCCCGCCTTCCGTCAGATTTTTCGCATGCTGGCCCGTGATAACCTCCACCCCCAGATCCTGCAATTGTCTCAGAGCGCTCGCGCTCAAATCCTCCGGAAACCCACCGAGCACCCGGTCGCCGCCTTCGATCAAGATCACGCGCGTGTCCGTCGGATCGATGTGCCGAAAATCTTCCGCCAAAGTATAGCGCGCAATCTCCGCGATCGCGCCCGCCATTTCCACGCCGGTCGGCCCGCCGCCAATGATCGCGTAAGTCATGGCCGCCTTGCGGTCGGCCTCGTCTGTTATGCGGTCCGCATATTCAAACGCCAGCAAAAGCCGGCGCCGAATTTCCACCGCGTCTTCCAAACTCTTCAAGCCCGGCGCCAGCTTCTCCCATTGATCGTTCCCGAAATACGAGTGCCGCGCCCCGCTCGCGACGATCAGGTAATCATACGCGATTTTCTGTTCACTCGTGATGACACACTTGCCCGCCACATCGATCGACCGCACGTCCGCGAGCATCACATCGGTGTTCTCGCATTTCCGCAGCACCGACCGGATCGGCGCGGCAATATCCGCCGGCGACAAGGCCGCCGTCGCCACCTGATACAAGAGCGGCTGAAAGAGATGGTAATTCGTGCGATCGATCACCGTCACCCGCACCGGCTCGCATCCGAGCAACTTGGCCGCCTCCAACCCGCCAAAGCCGGCACCAATAATCACCACGTGCGGTTTCTGCGGGTCGGTTTCCATCCTTCAACCTTCGCCGAACAGTTCGCGAAAGACAGCCGCGAGGCCGGGCTTGTCCAGCCGCCGCTCCGCAATGCCGATCATGGCATCATAAATGCCAAGCAGTGCTTGTCTTCGTCGCGACGCCGTTTAGTTCTAAAAAACCAAATCCGCAGTGACAGCAGTGCGTTTATTTCCATCCAGAAAAGCCTGCGCTTGCGCGATGTGATAAGCATACGCGGCCGCGATGCCGAAACGGTCTGCTCCGCCGTAGAAGAAATCGTTCTGTGGTTGATGAATCGCTGAACGAAGCAAGCCTTCATCGCGAATCCCGTTGCTTCCCCCATGTCGCCGCAGCGAATCTTCGTGGGCATAGAGCACCTGCTCGAACGTGATAAGACGGGGTCCACTACAGAGCGAGCTTTCGCAGGACCTCTTGGTGTTTCTCGAACACCCGACCGGCCGCATCCTGAAACTCCTGATCCGAAGCGTAGCGGCCGTGTGAATCGGAAGACTCACCATCTCCGTTGAGTAAAAACTTTCGCACGATCTCCTGCTCCCCCGGAGGCAATGCTTTGATTTGCTCGATCAATTCGGCCGCGCTCATGGGAGAAAAGTAGTCGCCTGCCGCGCATTCGCAACGCAACCGGATGGGCGCAGGAAACCGGTTGTCTCCGGCCGAAAACCCTCTATCTTCCGCGCCTTATGCCAAAGTCCATTGCCCGCAGTAAGACGCGGAAAGCCGTGTCCAAGCGATTCAAGATCACCGGGACTGGCAAGGTTTTGCGTCAGCACGCCTCCCGCCGTCACTTGCTCTCTTCGAAGAGCGGAAAGCTGAAACGCCACATGGCGAAATCCGCCGTGGTGCACAAGACCGACGAGGCCCGGATCAAGTTAAACATGCCGTTCGCGTAAGCGACGCGCCGGTTCCACTTTTCTCCAGTTCGCCAGGCCAGCGCCCGGGTTTTACTCGTTTGGGAAACTGATCACGCCTCGCTGCGTGGTTGTCGTTGTCGTTGTAGTCGTCGTCCGCACGGGTCCCATGGCCGGTCCGCGCGTCGGCGGCGGTTGAGGATACCACTGCTCATAGCTTTCCGCGGGCGAGCGATAGAGATCGCGTCGATTTTCCAGCGTGGTGCAGGAGACGCAGCCTAACAGGAGCACGAGAATCAAGAGCGCCTTCACGCGGGCGATGCGATCAGATGAGCTGGCAAGTGTCAACGTCGAGCAACACCGAATCTTCCTCTTCCTCCCCCTTTAATCTTCTCACCTCCGCGAGCGGTGAAGAAGAAGAAGAAGAGGAAGAGTGCAGCCGAAAAGACATCGTTGCGTCCCGCGCATCTCTCGCTCAAGTTGGTCCTCCGTCAGGGGCTATGGACTGCGGACTTACGAATCCCGCCAGGGCAGGAATGCAGCAACGGTAGTTTGATCCTCTTTGCCGTAGTTCTCTGGCGGACTTTTTTTCTCGTGCGCCGCTCCGGGATGAAATTACTCGAGGTCAAAACCGTCCGCTTCGCTCTCGTCGTCGAAACCGCGGGCAACCCGGAGGTTTACACTCTGGCAGACACTGAAGACCGACCGTCGTTTCCAAAGTCTCCGCAAGAATCACCGGCTCGTGACGATTCTGAAAACGGAAAGCGGCACGGATTTCGGCATGATCGATTTTGAGGAACGCAGAGGCGCGACCTACCTCGCGTTTTCGAAATCGCTCAAGCGATTTGCCGGGAGCCGCATCGTTGGGATCAACTGGGACCTCGTAACGACTTAGCCTACTTTCCGAACCATGATCCCGAGCATTATCAGCGAAGAACGCACCAACGGCCGTTCTTTCACCAACGAAGAACGCAGCCGGTATTCGCGCCACCTCATCATGCCCGAGGTCACGATCGCAGGTCAGCGCCGTCTGCAAGCCGCCCGCGTTTTGTGCATCGGTGCCGGCGGACTCGGCTCGCCGGCCGCGCTTTATCTCGCAGCCGCCGGCGTCGGGACGTTGGGCTTGATCGATCCCGATGAAGTGGATCTTTCGAATTTGCAGCGGCAAATCCTGCACGGCACGGCGGATGTAGGCCGGTCGAAACTCGATTCGGCCCGAGACCGGATCGCGGCGGCGAACCCGAACGTCGCCGTCGAACTTCATCCGGGACGTTTCACGAGCGCGAACGCATTGGAGCTCGTCGCGCCTTACGATCTGGTTGTGGATGGGTCGGATAATTTTCCCACGCGTTATCTCTCGAGTGATGTCTGCGTCTTCGCGCGGAAACCAAACATCTACGGCTCGGTTTTTCGCTTCGACGGCCAGACGACTGTTTTCGCGCCGCATCTCGGCGGTCCATGTTATCGCTGCCTCTTCCCCGAGCCACCGCCGGCCGGCACGGTGCCGAATTGCGCGGAAGCGGGCGTGCTTGGAGTGTTGCCCGGCGTCGTCGGAATGTTGCAGGCGATCGAAGCGCTCAAGCTCATTCTTGGTCTCGGGGATTCTCTTCTCGGGCGCCTCCTGCATTTCGATGCGCTGAAGATGAAGTTTCGCGAATTTAAATTGCGCCGCGATCCCGAATGCCCGGTGTGCGGCGAGATCCCGATGATCACCGCGCCAATTGATTACGAAATGTTTTGCGGAGCCGGTGCGCGGGATGAAATAGACGACGACGCGCCTGAACTTTCGGTGCTGGAATTGCAGGAAAAACTCGAGGCGCGTGAGCCTTTGCTCCTGCTCGATGTGCGTGAGCCACACGAATACGAGATCGCACACATTGACACCGCGCGCCTGATTCCGTTAGGCGAATTGTCGGCGCGGCTGGACGAGCTGGACCGCGCCGCGAAAATCGTGGTGCACTGCCACAGCGGCGTGCGGAGCGCGCACGCGGTGCAACTCCTGCGCGCGGCGGGTTTCCCGAATGCGGTCAATCTCGCAGGCGGGATCGACGCTTGGTCGGTGGAAGTCGATCCGACGGTTCCGCGGTATTAGGCGAAGCGGCGCGACACTCTTGTCGCCATTTTTTCCGGAAGCCTCACAGGCGACAGGAGGGTCGCCGCTCCGTCTATTCCGCTTCCGCGAGCGCCTTCGGCAATGAATTGCCCGGCGGCACGTCGTTCCAAACTGCGATCAATTTTCCTGCTCCGTTGAAGACGAACACTGTGATGCCGTTGGCGTCTAACGACAGTCCGAGCTTCTCGACCGCGCCTCCATCAAAGTCCGCGATGACGTGGAGATCGTTCCGCGGATCGCGCGTGATCTTCTTCGCGAGATACTGCGGCTTGAGTTCCTTCGCCTCGGCCGCGAGCCGATTCCTAATGATCGCACGCGTCAATCCTTGAAACGCGCCCGCCAATTTGCGCTGAAAATTTACCAGCGTGACGTATCGATATTTTTCGTCGCCCACGTAGCGATCCGGCACCAGGTCGGCCACCACGCGCGAGGTGTCACCGTTGTCTCGCGTGACCACAGTGAGAATCGTGACCCGCCCATCGGCGGTCGACACCTCTTTCGCATCCACATCGCGAAAAGTGAGACGATGCGTGCTCCCGGGCGTAAGCTGATCCGCGACCGCGCCGAGCGGCCCTGCAGCGAAAAGAATGAGGAGGAAAACCGATCGGAAATACGTCGTCACGTCCCTGCACGGTGGCCCTATTGCCCATGCTGACAAGTCCCGCTCCGAAGACACTGCCGGAGCGGCCATTTTTCGCTATCGTGGCGGCGTGAAGCTCTTTTTCTTTCGCGCTGTTTTTCTTTTCCTGGCCCTCAGCGGCTTCGTCGCCTGCGATCGAATGATCACTCCACGGCATGAGCAAGTGGTGAAAGACGCGAATGAAAAGGCCAGCGCCGGCGAGTTTATTCCGGCGATTAATCTCTACGAACGCGCACTCGAAGGCTCGGTCGAGTCCGCGGAGATCCATTATCAACTCGCGCTGCTCTACGACGACAAGATGAATGAACCGCTGCACGCGCTTCATCATTTCAAGCGCTACCTCACGCTCGCGCCGACCGGACCGCGGGCCGCGGACGCGAAGGACTTCATGAAACGCGATGAGCTGGCCTTGATCACCAGCCTCTCCGGCGATGCCGTCGTCACGCACGCGGAAGCGGCCCGGCTGCGGAACGACAACCTGCACCTGCTCAAAGAGCTCAATGAGCGAACGCTGGCGCGGACCGCCACCACGCCGGGACCGACGACCCGCGGAGGCAAGGCCGAGAAGAGAAATTCAGCGGGGCCGCGCTCCCACGTAGTGCAGGCGGGCGACACCCTTTTTTCGCTCTCGCGGCGCTACTATGATTCGCCCGATCGCTGGAAGGACATTCTGAAGGCGAACAAGGGGAAGGTGGATAAGCCGGGAAAGTTGAAGGTCGGTCAAACGCTCACAATTCCCTAACCAGACTTGCTGTGAATGGTGAGAGGTGAATATTGAATCGAATCGCAGCGTCACCAGTCACCGGTTCACCGCTTACTCACTCCGCCATGACTCACATCACACGCATCGCACCCGATGTCGGCTGGCTCCCGGTTAGTTTTGTGAACGTCTATTTCCTCGGGCGACCCGGCGGGTCGTGGCTGCTGGTGGACGCAGGCCTGCCCGGGCGTGCGAAACAAATCTTCGCCGCCGCCGCGGCGCATTTCGGTCCAACCTCGAGACCGGAGGCAATCATTCTGACCCACGGCCATTTCGATCACGCCGGCTCCGCCGCAGAACTTGCGCGGAAATGGGAGGTGCCGATCTACGCGCATCCGCTCGAGTTGCCTTATCTCACCAGACGTTCGGCCTATCCGCCACCCGACCCCACCATCGGCGGCGCGATCGCTTTCCTTTCGCGTTTCATGCCTTCCGGCGGCTACGATTTCAGCGGAACGATCCGGCCCTTGGAGCAGAACGCGCTGCCGGGTGCGACTGGTTGGGATTGGCTGTACACGCCGGGCCATTCACCGGGACATATCTCGCTTTTTCGGCCGGCCGATCGCGTGCTTTTAGCGGGGGACGCGTTTGCCACGATGAATATGGATTCGTGGAGCGGGTTGATCTCCGGACGCCAGCATTTATGCCGTGCCGGCGCACCGTTTACCTGCGACTGGGGCGCGACCCGCGCGTCCGTGCGGAGCCTGGCCGCACTGCAGCCGAACGTAGTAGGCTGCGGACATGGCATTCCAATTTCTGATCCCGATTTGCCCACGCGGATGACGCGTTTTGCGGCCCGTTTCCGTGCCCCGCGCAAAGGTCGCTACGTCCGCCAGCCGGCACGCGTGGACGAGAACGGCGTGATCGCGTTGCCGCGTGCGCCGTTCGATCCAGTGCCGTTCGCGACCGCGGCTTCGCTGATCGCTGCGGGCGTCGCGCTAGGTGCGGGCCTGCTTGATCGCGAAAGCCGATAGCGTTTCTGTCGTCCCACCCAGCGCGCGCCCCAGCGTCTGACACAGACGCCCTACAACGTTCCGCCGCGCGACGGGATCGGCGCACTTTGCGTCGGAGCGGTTGGCATCGGAATAGTAGGCGGCGGGTCGAAAGGCGGCGCATTCACGAGTGGGTGCGGCGTGTCCGCACCATTGCCGCTGAAGTTCCATTGGTGGGGTTGGTCCCGCCAAAGCCGGAGTAGTTTGGATTGTTCGTGTAGACGTTGGCAACCCCGTTATCTCCCTGGATGAGACAACGACGTTCGGCTGAATGGTGATGGTGTTGGCCGCCAGCTCGATCCGGGAATTGGAACTCAAGATGGTCGTGGCAATAAAGTTGAGGTTCCCCGTTGCTCCCGGTGGCGTAAAGCCGGATGAGGCTGTTGGCATTCAGGGAGCTATTCCCGATGTTCAACTGTCCATTGGCCCCAAACGCGCCCGCCTTGATCACGTCCGCTCGCAGGTTCGCGCTGTTCCCGGAGTTTGGATTGCCGCCGATGTTCACGTTTCCGCGATCGCCTTGAGGCTTACCGCATCGTTCACCGCCGCCGGACGCGGCGCGGCCTGGCCCGGCAGAATCTTCACGTCCTGGATGATTTGGGTCACGCGGGCCTCCTGAAACTCCGCAAACGCGGAGGCGGCGGAGAGATAAAGACCGAGTGGCAGGAGCAAAAAAATGGGTTTCATAATCAGTGGGGTCGCTGCGACGACGAGGGCGATTCAATACAGATCTGGAGGGAAACCAAGGCTAAAGTGGCGGAGCTGGGGACACGGTCGTGTGCGGTAAGCGTCACGAAGGCAACGGTAGCGCCAGCGAGGAGGGGCGATTTGCAATCGCCCACGACGGTTG
>JBDSNB010000241.1:0-8495 GCA_039915555.1 Chthoniobacterales bacterium
TCGAGGGCATGACCGTGACGGAGGTGAAAGGCTTCGGCCGCCAAAAAGGGCACACCGAAATTTATCGCGGAAGCGAGTACACGGTCGATTTCCTGCCCAAGGTGAAGATCGAGATCGTGCTCGCCGACGATATGGTGGACAAGGCAGTGCAAATCGTAGTCGGCGCCGCCAAGACGGGCAAAATCGGCGACGGCAAAGTTTTCGTCATCCCAGTCGAGCACGCGGTCCGCATTCGCACCGAAGAGATCGGCGAAAAAGCAGTGTAAAATCGGTTTAACCGTTCGATTGTTGCATCGTTACATGGCGCGCACGCAGGGCGCCGGTGTAGCGATGTATTTTTTTAGGCGACCAACCTCATAGAATTCCTCATGGCCAAAGACAAGAAATCCCCCTCCGACGTCACGAAAATGATCAAAGACCACGAGGTCAAACTCGTGGACTTCAAATTCACCGATCTGCCCGGCGCGTGGCAGCACTTCACGACCACGCTCACGGAATACAACGAGGAAATCTTCACCGAAGGCCTCGGCTTCGACGGCTCCAGCATCCGCGGCTGGCGCGCGATTAACGCCAGCGATATGCTCGTCATTCCCGATCCCACGACGGCGTGGATCGATCCGTTCAACCTCGAAACGACGCTTAGCCTCATCTGCACGATCGTCGATCCGATCACGCGCGAACCGTACGATCGTGACCCCCGCGGCGTGGCCGAAAAAGCGGAAGCGTATTTGCAAAGCACTGGCATCGCCGACACGGCGTCGTTCGGCCCCGAGGCTGAGTTTTTCATCTTCGACGAAGTGCGCTTCAATTATACCGCCAACTCCTCCTTCCACCTCGTCGACAGTGCCGAAGGACATTGGAACAGCGGCAAGGAAGAGTTCCCAAATCTCGGCTACAAGATCCGCGCGAAAGAAGGCTACTTCCCCGTCTCGCCCGCCGACACCCAGCAGGATCTCCGGAACGAGATGTGCCTGGAATTGGAAAAGGCCGGCATCCCGATCGAGCGCCAGCATCACGAAGTGGCGAGCGCCGGGCAGGCCGAGATCGACATCCGTTTCGCGCCTATGAAAGAGATGAGCGACTGGATGATGTACTACAAATACATCATCCGGAACGTCGCCAAGAAGCACGGCAAGACGGTCACCTTTATGCCGAAGCCGCTCTTCGGCGACAACGGCTCCGGCATGCACACCCACATGTCGCTTTGGAAAGACGGCAAACCGCTCTTTGCGGGCAACGGCTACGCCGGCCTGAGCGAGATGGCGCTCTTCTTCATCGGTGGAATTCTACGCCACGCGCCCGCACTGACCTGCATCACGAACCCGACTACGAACAGCTACAAGCGCCTCGTCCCCGGATTCGAAGCGCCGGTTAATCTCGCCTACTCCGCGCGCAATCGCTCCGCCGCGATTCGGATTCCGACCTACTCCGCAAGTCCGAAATCAAAACGCGTCGAGTTCCGCACCCCCGATTCGGCAGCGAATCCCTACATCGCCTTCTCCGCGCTTTTGCTCGCAGGGTTGGATGGAATCCAAAACCGCATCGATCCCGGCGATCCGATGGATAAGAATCTTTACGAACTCCCGCCCGAAGAACTCGCCCAAGTCCCGAGCGTACCCGATTCGCTCGGCGGCGCGATCAACGCGCTCGAAGCCGACCACGCCTTCCTCCTCAAGGGCGACGTCTTCAACGCCGACTTCATCAAGAATTGGATCGAGATGAAGAAAAAAGAAAACGACGCCATGCGCGTGCGCCCGCATCCGTACGAGTTCGCGATGTATTTCGACGTGTAACCAGCAGCGATGTCTCGCAAACGAACATGAGCAAAACCGCAGCGAAGATTCGTTTCAAAACGAAACTCATCCAGCCGGCGGAGAGCGCGAAGGCCGAGTCCTGGACCTTTCTCACCCTCCCGAAGGAGGCTAGTGCGAAACTTCCCTCGCGAGGAATGGCCTCGGTGGAAGGCACCATCAATGGCGTCGCCTTTCGCGCCACGCTCGAGCCCGACGGCCAGAAAAGCCACTGGCTCAAAGTGGATCGGAAGCTGAGTCAAGCGGCGGACGCTGCGGCGGGCGATATCGTCACGCTGGAGATCGCGCCGTTGGAAGAAGAACCAGAACCCACGGTGCCGGTAGATTTGCGGAAGGCGCTCGCGGCCGCTCCAAAAGCGCGGGTTTTGTGGTCGGACATCACGCCGATTGCGCGCAGAGATTGGATCCAGTGGATCGTTTCCGCCAAGCGGCCCGAGACGCGCACGCGTCGGGTCGAAAATGCCTGTTCGATGCTCGCCGCCGGGAAGCGCCGCCCCTGCTGCTTCGATCGCTCCGGGTTCTACAGCAAAGGCCTCAGCGCTCCGAAAGCGGCGGTTGAGGTGGACTAATCTGGTGCACACCGCGCGGCATTGCCGCGCTTTCCTCGTGTGCGTTCATGCGCGAGCGTGCTTTCATGAAAACTCTGCTGGCGTTGCCATTGCTTCCTCTGTGTCTCGCTCTGTTCGCCTGTGTTGTGTCCGCGGAAACTTCGCCCTCGCCTGCCGCCGGTAAGACTGGACTCGAAGGCGTAATCACGATCAGCCCCACGCACGGCGGGCCGATCCGCGAAGGCGAGGATTCTTCCAAGCCGCTGCCGAATACGGCGTTCATTGTGCGCCAGGGGATGGAAGAGGTGGCTCGTTTTACGACCGATGCCGAGGGGAAATATCGGGTCGCGCTCCCGCCGGGTGAATATCACGTCCTGGCGCGTGATCAGAAACACAAGTTTGGCGGCTGGGGTCCGTTCCCTGTCGAGGTCGCCGCGGACAAGATGACGACCAAGAACCTCGATTGCGACAGCGGCCTGCGCTAAGGCCATGCAGCGCAGGCGAGCAAACGCGGCAGCAGCCTCACTGCGTCGAGACGAGGGCGCCGGAACGCACACGACTCATCTATAAACGGGAGGCCGGGGTCGCATCTTTGCATCGTCTCGCCGATACCCGAGCGTGTGCACAGTCAGCAGATCACAGGAATTGCCGCTGTCGCCCAACGAGATTGCTCAGTCCAGCAGCAGGACGCACTCTAACTGGCCTCGACAGCCGAGGTTGGAATCGTTAGTGCTCTCCCTCGCCATGCGAAAAGTTTTCGAGCACCCCGCGTTTCGCGAGGTCGGACCTTGTGAATCGATCCTGAAGAGTCACGGCATCGCGACCACGATTCGTAATCAGGACGTCTCTTCCTTGTCCCGCTTGCGGCGGAGTGGTGCCGGGCACGTTTTCCACCTGCTGGAATTGTGATCGGGCGAAAACCGAACAGCAGGCGTAGGCACTCCCAAACAATCAATTCCAGCATGAAAATAATCCTTCGCCTGTGTCTGATAATGCTCGCGCTGGTCGCCTGGGCAGTGCTGGTGTTTTTCGGCACAATCGAAGGCTGGTGGAAACGTCCCCTCGCGCCGCGCGGCGACACCGCAGCCTTTGCCCAGGCAGCGACAAAATTCATCAACGATCAGAACAAAGGGAACGCCGCGCTTGCCCTGTTGGATCATGGATCAGTGACGGGCGAGCATGCGCTGTCAGTGGGCGCACCGGTCGACACGAACACTGTTTTCCAGGTCGCATCGCTCTCGAAATGGATCACGGCGTGGGGCGTTATGGCGTTGGTGGATCAAGGCAAGCTCGACCTCGACGCACCGGTTGGCCGCTACCTGAAACGCTGGAAGCTGCCTGCGAGTCAATTCGAGAACGACGGAGTGACCGCGCGCCGATTGTTGAGCCATACTGCCGGGCTGGCCGATGGCCTCGGTTACGCCGGTTTCCCTCCGGGCATGCCAGTGCAAACGCTCGAAGAATCGCTGACCAAACCGGCCGACGCTTCTCCCGGCGCCAGCGGCCTCATTCAGGTCGCGGAGGAACCGGGCCGCAAATGGAAATATTCCGGCGGCGGCTACGCGATCCTACAACTGCTCGTCGAAGACATCAGCGGCGAACCGTTCGAAGACTTCATGCAGCGGACGGTTCTTCAACCGCTCGGCATGAGTCATTCCTCGTTTGTCGCACCGCCCGCCGACGTGCCCGTGGCTGTTTCCTACGACACAAATTCCCAACCGGCGATTCTCTACCGCTTCGCCGCACTCGCGCCGACCTCGCTCTACACCACGGTCGCCGACCTAACGCGCTTTCTCCAAGCACACATCCCTGGGAAGGATGGCGCGCCGAGCGGTCGCGGAGTTCTCGCACCCGCGACGGTGCAGGAGATCTGGCAGCCGCACGCCGAGCAGTTCGGCGTCGATGTTTGGGGCCTCGGCACGATGCTCTTTGCGCCTAACAACTCGGGCGGCTACATAATCGGACACGACGGCAAGAACGAGCCGGCGATCAACACTACGGCGCGTCTCAATCCCGCGACCGGCAACGGCATCATCATCCTGGAAACGGGCGCACCGCTCCTTGCCACCCGCCTCGCGGGCGAATGGGTGGTTTGGGAGACGGGCAAGCTCGACTTCCTCGCCGTGGCCATGGCGCTGCCGCGGATGTTGCGCGTGATCGGGGTCGGCGCACTCGTTATCGTCGCCACTTGTGTCGCCTTTTGGCTCTGGCGCCGAAAGACGCGCGCGATCCGGGTCCAGGCGGCTCTGAAAATCCGCGCAATCTGCGTAATCCGCGGTTAAGAAACATTTATGAAAATCGCCGTCGCCCAGATTGCGTGCACCCTAGGCGACGTGGCCGCGAATATCGCGAAGATGCTTGAGTTCTGCCGTCGGGGGCGCGAGAGCGGCGTGGAGTTGATCGTGTTTCCAGAGATGTCCGACACCGGTTACTCGATGCCGGTAATTCAAACGGCCGCCCGGCCGTGGAGCGACGGCGCGGTGCCAGCGTTGCGCGAGACGGCGCGGGCACTTTCACTGCACATTATTTGCGGAATGTCGGAACGAGAGGGCGACCGGCTTTACAACACGCAGGTGGCGATCGACGCACGCGGCGAGATCGCGGCGAAATACCGTAAGACCCATCTCTTCGCGCCCGCCGATGAAGACGAGACGTTCGTCGCGGGCGAAGATTTCACGACTTTCCCGGTTGGGAAATGGCGCCTCGGTTTGAGCATCTGCTACGATCTGCGTTTCCCGGAAGTCTATCGTGCGCTGGCTTGCGAGTTGGGAGCGAACGCGCTCGTCGTGTCGGCGGCGTGGCCGTTTCCGCGCGTCGAACATCTTCGCGTTTTGGCGACAGCTCGCGCGATTGAGAACCAGAGCTACGTGCTGCTGGCGAATCGCGTCGGCACTGACGCAGGCGTAACCTGGTGCGGTTCGTCGGCGATTATCGATCCATCGGGCATCACGGTCGCGGCCGCCTCGACCGAACGGGAAGAATTAGTCACCGCCGATCTTTCGATCGACGTGCTGGAAGCCGTCCGCACACGCATGGCAGTCTTCGCCCATCGACGGCCGGAGATTTACGGCCCACGCCCTTCCCGCATATGACCGACGCCCCCAAAGGCGCGCTCCTCCGCGTGCTCGGAATCGGCTTCGGAGTCGCGATCCTGGTGGGCAACACGATCGGCTCCGGCATCCTGCGCGTGCCGGGAGAAATCGCGGGCCACTTGCCATCGGCCACGCTTTTTCTTGCCGTCTGGATTGCGGGCGGCATCTACGCGCTCCTCGGTTCGAACGCGGTCGCAGAAGTCGCTTCCATGACGTCGGAATCAGGCGGCTACATCGTCTTCGTGCGGCGCGGGCTCGGACCGTATTTTGGTTTCGTCGCCGGTTGGAGCGATTGGCTTTCCACTTGTTCGAGCACCTCCGCGGCAGCGATCCTGATGGCGGAATCGATCAACGCGCTCATGGGCGGCGGCGGACCGAAGACGCCGCTGGTGGCCGCCATCGTTCTCCTGTTTTTCGCACTCGTGCAATGGCGCGGCGTGCGCTCCGCCGGGACCACCCAAAACATCACCACCATCCTGAAGGCGCTCGCCTTTGTGGCCTTCGTGATCGTTTGCTTTACCTGGGCGGGCGAACGCTCCGCACCGACCGCCGCCGCTCCGTTCGTCCCGCAGGGCGTGCCACTTTTCATCGCGCTCGTGCTCGCGATGCAGGCCGCGATTTTTGCTTACGACGGCTGGGTCGGCCCCGCGTATTTCGCTGGGGAATTAAAAAATCCCGCGCGCGAATTACCGCGCGCCATCTTCGGCGGCGTCGCGTCGGTCATCATCATCTACCTGCTGGTCAACCTCGCCTTGCTCCGCGTGCTCCCGATTGAAAAACTCGCGGGCAATCCCCTGCCCGCCGGCAGCGTGGCCGCGCTCGTCTTCGGCCCGAGCGGCGAAGTGATCATGCGTGGCCTGGTCGTCCTCGTGCTCCTGAGCGCGATCAACGCCTGGCTCCTCATGTCTTCGCGCACCTTATACGCGCTGAGCGGCTCCACCGGCTTCGCCGCCGGGCAACGCGTGAACCGTGGCGGCACACCCACGATCGCATTGCTCGTGAGCGCGGTCGTCATGCTGGCCTTCGTCTTGAGCGGTGGCTATCAACGCGTCATCGCGGTGACCGCGTTCCTTTTTGTTGCCAACTACACCTTCAGCTACCTCAGCCTCTTCGCGCTCCGGATTCGTGAACCGGACACCGTGCGCCCGTATCGCGCGTGGGGCCATCCGTGGACGACTGGTCTCGTGCTGCTCATCTCGATCGCATTGCTCGGCGGCGCGCTGGTGGCCGATCTCTGGAACAGTCTCGCGTCGATCGTGCTGCTGCTTCTCAGTTATCCGATCTTCCGGGTGCTGACGCGCCGCGCGACTGCGCCGTAAATTGCCTTGCATCTCGTGCTCACAGCCTGATCGTTACTCCAGCGTATGGAGTTTCTCGCCTTCATGAACATCGGCGGTCAGGAGTTGATCCTTATCCTGCTCATCGTCCTCGTGCTTTTCGGCGCGAAGAAATTGCCCGAGCTCGCCCGCGGGATGGGCCAGGCGATCAAGGAATTCCAGAAAGCCAAGGATGAGTTCAGCGATGAACTCCATTCCGCGAGCAAGACCGATGTGGCCACCAAGTCCGCCCCCGCGACGGTGCCGCGGATCGAGCAGGCGCCCGCGGCCGAGAGCGCTGTCCTCCCCGAAACGAAGCACGCGGCCGAACCTGGCAGTAAAGTGTAGGCGGTCTCCCACCGTATCCGGCGGTTGACTTCACGGCGGGTTGCGACACTTTCGCGACTCGCTTTTTTATGTCCGATCCCAATCTGCGCCAGAGCATCAAGGAAATGCTCGTGAAAAATCTGATGCTGCAGACCACCGCCGACCAGATTGGCGATGATCTGCCGCTCTTCGGACCGGACGGCCTTGGGCTCGACTCCATCGACGCGCTCGAATTGGTCGTGAGCATGGAAAAAACTTTCGGCGTCGGCGTGCCGAATTCCGAAGTCGCTGGCAAAGCGCTCCGCAGCGTGAACACGATCCACGATTACATCGTGGAGATGAAAGCCGGAGCCGCCCCCGCCTAGCTCTGCGCTGGCGCTTCCGCCAACTCCGCGACGTTGATCGCATCGATCAACTGCCGGAAACGTCCGAAGGCCCGCCGATGCGGCGTCAGAATAAGACGCGGGAGATCCCAAATCGCCGGCTCGTTTTTCTCCTGCCGTAACGCGCTGCCTTGCTGAATCTCCCCGCTTCGCACCAGATCGGCGAATTTCTGATTGAGCTCTTCCACCGCCCGCGCTGACAACCGGCTGCTCATCCGAATCACGAGCTGATCCCCCACCCAGCGCGCCGATTGGTAAACCTTGTAGAAATTCAAAATCTCCTGCACCGCCTCGCGCTCATCGTGCACGATTTTGAAGAGATAAAAATCCTCCTCTCCGATCAAGCCCAGCTTGTAGAGATGATCGGTGAGAAACTTCATCCACGTCTCCCAATACGTCCCGTTCGGCCGATCCACGAAGACCACCGGAATGATCCGCGCTTTGCCCGTTTGCATGAGCGTGAGCGCTTCGAAGCCCTCATCCATCGTCCCGAAACCGCCGGGAAAGAGCGCGAGCGCGTGTGTCTCTTTCACGAAGTTGAGTTTGCGGGTGAAGAAGTAATTAAAATTAATCAGCTTCGCGTCGCCATGGATGGTCTCGTTCGCGCGCTGCTCAAACGGCAGGCGAATGTTGAGCCCGAAACTGTGTTCGCGCCCCGCCCCGCGTTGCGCCGCGCCCATGATCCCGTCGCCGCCACCGGTGATGACCATGTAATTTTCCGCCACCATCAAGCGCGCGAATTCTTCCGCCACTTGAAACTCCGGCTCCGTCGGCAACGTCCGCGCCGAACCGAAGACACAAACCTTGCGAAATTCGCGATAACCGGAGAACACCTTCGCCGCGTAACGCATTTCCTTCAGCGAACGGTTCATGAGCTTGAGGTCCGCCGTCCCCATCTTGTCGCGCGCCATTTTCAGCGCGGTCATGATCATTTCCTCGACTAACTCCGGCGACTTTTCCGCGCCCCAGTCCGCGACCAGCTGATGAATCCGTTGATCCCATTCCGCGCCCAAGGATG
>JBDSNB010000219.1:0-1684 GCA_039915555.1 Chthoniobacterales bacterium
GCCGGCGGTTTGCGCCGGATTGATTGGCTGCTGCAACGCGAGATCGACGTGCTCGTCCTCGAGCTGGGCGCCAACGACGGCCTTCGCGGTCTGTCCGTGCGCAGCATCAAAGAGAATCTCCAGGCCATGATCGACAAAGCGAAAGTGAAGAACCCCGAGGTCAGGATCGTGATCGCCGGAATGCAGATCCCGCCGAACGTCGGCGCGCAATATGCCGAGGAGTTTCGCCAGGCCTTCTCCGAAGTCGCGAAAGCGAACAACGCCGCGGAAATTCCGTTTCTCCTCGAAGGTGTGGGCGGCGCGCGGGACCTGAATCAGGCCGATCAAATCCATCCCAACTCGAACGGTCACAAGATCGTCGCCGACGTGGTTTGGAAAACGCTGGAACCACTCTTGAGCGCATTGTAGGGGAAGCTGCTAGCTTCCCGTATTCGAAACTGGGGAAACCAACGGCGTTCCCCTACAATCTTCTTCCACGCATGAGACTCGACGGCTGCACCGCACTCATCACTGGCGCCTCCGCGGGCCTCGGTCGCGAGATCGCGCGTCAGCTCGCATCGCGGGCGCGCACGCTCGTCCTGGTAGCTCGACGAACCGAACGCCTGGAGGAAGTGCGCGCGGAATTAGTCGCGAAACATCCCGCTCTGAAAGTGCTCGTCTGCCCGATTGATTTGGCGAAACACAAGTCCGTCTCCCAGTTGTGCGAAATGCTGGCCGCGGAAGCAATCGTGCCCGATTTCCTGATCAACAATGCCGGCCTCGGCGATCGCGGAATTTTCGATTCGGCCGACTTCGGTCGCCTCAACGACATGATGCAGGTGAATGTGGTCTCGCTCACTTTGCTCACACGCAAACTTCTTCCCGCGATGCTCGAGGCGCGACGTGGCGCAATCCTTAATGTCAGCTCCTCGGCGTCGTTTCTGCCCATCCCGGGCATGGGCGTTTACGCGGCGACGAAAGCGTACGTCACGAGCTTCTCCGAAGCGCTGCGCGCCGAAGTGCGCGGACGGGGCATCACCGTGAGCGCGCTTTGCCCCGGGCCTGTGCACACAGAATTCGATGCTGTGGCCAGACGCGCTGACGCGGCCGGACAGCCCGCCCCGGAGTTTACCTACGTGCCGCCCGAGAAAGTGGTGCGCGACGCACTTGCCGGCATCGAAAACGCGCGCGCCATCGTCATTCCAGGAGTGGCAATGAAGATCGCGATGGCAATCGCGCGCGCCACGCCGCTGGCGGTGCTGCGCTTCGCCGGACGTTTCGCGCGTTAGGCTCGCACGCGAAAGCGGTGATCCCGGCCTGCGATGGATCTCCCCAACGCCGTGTCGACCACACCGCCACCAAAAAGGCACACGACAGACGAGTTGCGAGATTACCCGGCCGTCTTCGCCGCTCGGGCAGACCGCGAAAGAGCCAGGCGTCTGACGCGATTAACATTCCGTCTGCGCCGTTACGCCGACCGATAATAATCCTGCATCGGATACCGCCGTGCATACCACCCGAAGGCGGCCGCAGCGACGAAAGCGAAGCCGGCGAAGAAAAACATCAGGAAAGCCGTTTCGCTTAACCCGGTGCTCGCGATCTGTGCGGTCACCGTCGGATTGCGAACGCTGGCGTTGGTCATCAGCACCCACAGATTCCCGAACGTGACCGAGAGCAGCCAGAAACTCATAATCACGCCCTTCAT
>JBDSNB010000249.1:0-12036 GCA_039915555.1 Chthoniobacterales bacterium
CGTGTCCCGGAAGGTCACGGGAAGTGTCTGACCGCAGGGAGCCTGATTGTAATTCGGCGGGAGGTTGGGGCCGCATTTCTGGACGTCGAAGTGCAGATGCGGTCCGCCGCTTTGGCCGCTGTTGCCACTCCGGCCGATGATTTGCCCCTGACGGACGGCGTCGCCTTCCTGCACGTCCGCGCCATTTTCCGTGAGATGGAAATAGCGGGCAACGGTGCCGTCAGCGTGTTTGATGAAGACGTAGTTTTCCTCCAGGTCTCGGTCATTCCCATCGGCAAAACTCTCCTGCACCGCTGCGACGACGCCCGCCCTGGCGGCCACGATGAGAGTGCCCATCGGTAGATCGAAATCGATCGCATAAGCGCCGACCCCGCCGTTCCTTGTGGTGTAATGTTCGGTGGTGCGGATCACTTTGAACGCCTGGCCGATTTCGTAGGGCAAAACGTAAGGCGACTGCGCCTGAGACGGAAAGTCTGGGCACGCGGGGGGCAGCGATACCTTCTTCGCGGAGGCGCTCGGCGGTGCACTCTGAGCGTTGCATTCCGGTGCAGACGGACTGAAGAAGAGCGCAAGCACGCCCAAAAACAGAAACGAAAGTCTCAGACAGGCCGCCGCTGTCCCGACCACGGACGCCAGTTTGGATTTGGGTTTCGCACGCTGCGCGGAGGGTGACTGGTTCATCATCGCGCGACGGTCGGTGGAGGATTTGGCCGAATATTGATGCTGCCAATGCTGGCGTTGAGCAGGATGGATTTGCCGCCGCCATTCAGCGTGCCTTCGAGGCGGTTATCGCGCGAACGCGTGGCGAGCATGGGAATTTCCGTGCGGATGCTGCCCATGCCGGTTTTCGCGTTCACGCTCACGGCCGCTTTTTCCGATAGGGTGAGATCGATGCTGCCGGCGGAGGTTTGTAACTGCACGTCGCCGGGGACGGGATCGGCTAACGAGACCGTAATGGAGCCGGCCGAAGTCTTGCCGCTCACTGCGCCCGCGATGTTTTCCAAGGTGAGCTTGCCCCCGCTGGTCCGCACTTGCGCGTCGCCGCCAAAGTCGCGGACCGCAATCGAGCCGCCGGAGGTGCGCGCATTCAGACTGCCTTTGCCATTCTGAGAATCGATCGAGCCGCCGTTGGTGGAAACGGTGAGCGCGCCCGCGCACTCAACGAGCGCGATGTTGCCGCCGCTGGTGTTGGCGACGACTTCGCCGGTCACGCCGCTGGCGCTGATCGCACCGCCGTGCGTTTTCAGATCGACGTTGAAATTTTTCGGCACGCGCACGGTGTATTCCGCGTCCATCTCCATGTGGCCGCTCCAGTTCCAAGGCGAGCGATCCTTCGCGCGGCGTGCGCGGAGCGTGACGGTGCTCCCTTCCTGCGTGGCGGTGATCGGCGCCGCGGCGACGTATTCTGTCTCGCGCGCTTTGTCGTCGCTTTCGATCTTCCGTTTTCCTTGCACTACGAGTTCCGTGTCGCTGCCCACCGTCACGTCAATCGTCCCGAAATCCACTTCGACGACGAGCTTGCCTCCGGGCGTGACAGTGAACTGTTGGTTGACGTTTTCTTCGGTTACGGCCCAGCCGGTCGCGGCGGAAAGAAGAAGGAGAAGAGCGATTCGTGTGTTCATATTTCCTGGCGCGACGCGCGATTCTGGACGCGGTCCTTCAACCCTTTGCAGGGGGCGTGCCACGATTATTGACCGATTTGTTAAACGCTCCGCTTAAACATCTTAGAGAACTTGCGCACGCGACGTTTCGGGACTTGAAGTCCCAGCCTCGGGATTTGGCGTCCCGCTTTCGCGACGCCTGTTGCCGGGGTCGCCGTTGCAGCCCGGTTCGACGACCCCGGCTCCAAAAGTTCCCTATCGGCGCGAGAGTCGCCGAAACATCCACGCGCCGATCCCGAGAAAAAGCACGTTCGGCAACCAGACTAACAACTCCGGATGCGCGCTGGGATTCGAGCGCAGGGTGTCGGCCATGATGATGAAAAGGAAATACGCGAACGCCACCACGATGCTGATCAGGAATCCCATCGAGGTTTCGCGTCGGTGCGTGGTCACGCCGAGCGGGACCGCGATCAAGGCAAAAGCCAGGCAGGAAAACGGAAACGAAAGCCGCTTGTTCAACTCGGTGCGGCTCGAGCTTTTCTCGCCGCGATCGCCTTTCTTTAGTTGCTCGAGCAACTGCTCGAGCGACATCGCAGAGCGGCTCGGGCGAAGCTTTTCGCGTTGATACAATTCCTCCAGGCTGATCGGCAAAGTGCCTTCCGCCATGTTGATCCCGTCGCGGATCCGGTTCAAATCGTAGGGCGCTTTCTCGTCCCGCTGCTGATAACGCGCGCCATACAGGTGCATCAGAATGCGCTGATTCGGGAGGTCGGCTTCCAGCGTCCCACTGCGCGCGTGCGTCACCCGCATCGGGACTTTGTATTCGTTCAACTCGAAGACGATGATGTTCTCGAGCTTGTTTCCATCTTTGCGCCCGACGTAGATTTTGCGGCCGGGAAATTGATCGATCACCTGATCGCTACCGAAAAGCGCCATCGGATCGCGCGCCGCCATGTCGAGAATCATCGTGCGCAGCGCCTGCTGCGCGGCGGGCGCGACGCGCACGTTGAGCCAAAGCGAAATGCCGGTGCAGAGGACGGCGATGACCGCGAGCGAAACGCAAATCCGCGCCATGCTCACGCCGCTGCAACGAAGCGCGATCAACTCGTTATCCGCGGAGAGCCGGCCGAAGACGAGCAGGACCGCGGTGAGCAAACCCCACGGAATGGTGAAGATGAGCGAGAAGGGCAGGACGTAGGCGATGAAGGTGAAAAGGTACTCGGCTGGCAGGTCCTGATTCACGAGCAGCGGGAGGAGCTTCCGGAAAATATTACCGACCACGAGCACGAGGCTGAGGACCGCGACCGCGAATCCAAAACTCACGAGCAGCTGTCGGCTGATGAACCGGTCGATTAACTTCATCGAGCTTCCAGTTAGTGCCGGTTGCCACCCGCGACAAGTGGGGCCGCGTCCCAGCGTGCTGGCCGACTTTGCTTCCCCGCGAATTCCGCTACAATGCTGCGCGAATGGCTCAAGACATTTACGACGTAGCGATTATCGGCGGCGGACCAGCCGGGAGCACCGCCGCCATCCTCCTGGCGCAAGCGGGTCGTCGGGTGGTGATGTTGGAGCGCGATAAGTTTCCTCGTTTCCACATTGGCGAATCGCTCCTGCCATTCAGTATGAAAGCCTTCCAGCGTCTCGGCGTGCAGGAGAAATTCCGGAACGCCGGATTTATGGAAAAGTTTGGCGGAGAAATGGTGGGCGCGTGCAGCCAGGAAGGCGTGAAGTTTTATTTCAAGGATGGATATGGCTCGCAAACCGATCGCTCTTACCAGGTGACGCGGGCCGAGTTTGACAAGGTGCTGCTCGATCGCGCCGCGGAAACTGGCGCCGAGGTGCGCGAAGAAACTTCGGTCCAACGCGTGAGCTTTTCTGATGAGGGAGTGGAGTTGGAGGTACAAAGCAAGGACGGCCCTCCCGGCGAAGTGCGCGCGCATTACGTCATCGATGCCAGCGGACGAAACTCGGTCCTCGGTTTACATTTCCAACTCAAGAAGAACTACGCGCATTTGCAGAAGATTTCCGTCTTCGCGCACTATGACGGCGTAACGCGCGACCCCGGCATCGACGGCACCCTCACGCGACTCATCCGCTCGCTCGATCGGTGGTTCTGGATGATCCCGCTCACAGAAGAACGGATGAGCATCGGCGTGGTGCTCGACTCGGCGGTCTTCAAAGCGGCGAAGCTGAGCCCGGAAGAATTCCTCGAACGTTCGCTCGAGGAACAACCCGTCATCGCGGGACGGATGAGCGCCGCCATCCGGGCGACACCAGTCACCGTGGCCGCGGATTTCTCGTATCGAAACGCGAAACTGGCAGGCGACCGCTGGCTGCTCGCGGGTGACGCCGCGGGGTTCATCGATCCCGTTTTCAGCAGTGGCGTATTCCTGGCCGTGATGGCCGGCGAGCAGGCCGCCGATGCGCTCCAGGTCGTGCTGGATGAGCCGAACCAACGGCGCCGGCTCTTCGCGCGCTACGAGCGCACGGTCCAGCGCGCGATGAAAGTCTATCTGCGTTTCGTCGACGCCTGGTACAGCAAAGAATTCATTGAAGTCTTTCTGCATCCACAGAGGTTCTTTCAGCTCCCGCAGGCCGTGAACGCCGTCCTCGGCGGCAACCTCGGCACCGACTTCGGAATCCGCTGGCGGATGTGGCTTTTCTATTCGCTGGTGCGGATCCAGAAGTATTTTCCGATTTGCCCGCGGCGCACTTTGCTTCCGCAATCCGAAACTGAAAATAGGGTTTCCGGCGAACCGATGGAGGCGTTGTCCTGAAACGCTGGCTCGCTCTTTTCCTTCTCGTGCTCGCAGGGTGCCAGACCACGTCCACGCATCAGTTTGCCACGCCAGCCAATTCGTGGACGACGAAGACCGGTCAGCTTTCCTACCAGAGCCCGAAAATTTCGCTCCTCGGCGAAGTGCTGGTGCGCTATTCGGAGACCGGCGAGCTGGAGCTCACGTTTAGCAAAGGCCCCGGCGTGAATTTGCTCGTCGTGCGGCAGGATGCCGAATTTGCGAGCGCTGCAGGTCCGCTCGCGCGCGGTGGTTGGGCCGGCGCCACCGCGAGCGCACCGGAGCGGCTGCGCGGATGGTTTGGTTTGCGCTCCGGAATTATCGCCGGCCGCGCTGTCGTTCAGACCGAGGCGGACGGCGAGAGTTTCAATCTCCGGTTTTGACCCGCGCAGCTTGCGACGCGAACGTCGCGGCTCCGCCTCCCGTTCTCTCATGCCGCTGCATTCCACGATAAGTCATCTCGTTACCCAGCGACGCGGCCTCGTCTGGCTGGCGGTCGCGGTGCTGATCGCGCTCTCGTCACTCGTGCTCGCGACCCGGATGAAGCTCGACACCGAGGTGCTCAACCTGCTCCCGCGCGGTTTCGAATCCGTGGAAGGCCTTAAGATTTATAACCGCGATTTCTCGCAAGTGCGCGAGCTCACGTTCGCGCTCGTGAGTAAACCGGAGGACGCCGACCGTCTCGAAGAATTCGCGCCGCAGTTTGTCGAAGCGCTCCGCGCGCAACCCTGGTGCGCGCGCGTGCTCGCCGGTTCGCCGCTCGAAACGCCCGACGGTGTGCGGGATTTGCAATCGATCGCCGTCCCGCTGGTTTTGAACCTCGACCAGGCTGGTTTCGACGAAACGCTCGCCGCCTTGCAGCCGGCGAAAATTCAAGAGCGACTGCGCCGGTTGCACGAAGAAGTCGAAGCCGGCTCGCCGCGTCCGCAAATCGAACTCACGCTCGATCCGCTGGGCGTGATCGCGCCCGCGCTTAAGCCCTTCGCCAGCAACGCGACAATGGAGAACGAGCAACCGCTCACCTCGCCTGATCGCACGATGCGCGTTTTCATTACGGTCACGAACCAGAAGGATATCGGCGCGTTCGAGTGCCAGCGTTTGATGGAGGAGGTAAACGCTTTCCGCGCGCGGGCGAGTGAGGGCTGGGACGGCGGCCCGCTCGAAGTCCTCGTGACCGGACGGTCGGCTTACGTGGCCGAGATTTCGCTCAGCATGCGACACGACATCGTGGTCACGATTCTTGGTTCCGTCATTTTGGTCGGCGGCGTCTTTTACATCGGCTTCAAACGCTGGATGCCGCTCATCGGAATGGGCTTCTCGCTCCTGCTTTGCTGTTTGGTTTCGTTCGCCGCCGGGCTCCTCATTTTCGGAGAGCTCAACATGGTGACGGTTGGGTTTTGCGCAATTCTGATCGGGCTCGGGGTCGATTTTGCGATCCTTATTTTTGGTCGCTACCAACAGGCTCGCGATGACGGCTGCGACCACGGCGGCGCGATCAGCGAAGCGATTAAGAATCTCGGTAAAGCCGTCTTCTTCGGCGCGCTCACCACCGCAGTCGGCTTCCTTGCCTTGCTCTTAAGCAACTCGCGCGGCTTTACCCAGCTCGGCGTCCTGATCGCGATCGGCATTTTCCTCGCCGGCATTTTCATGATGTCGGTCTTCTTTCTTTTCCTGCCGCAGGAGCGACACGTCGCGCGGCATGATTGGATCTTCAGGCTCGTGAAACGCTACGTGCTCTGGACCGTGCGGCGGCCGCTTTTCATGCTCGGCATTTCCCTGCCGGTTTTGCTTTTGCTGATGTTGATCGCGATCTCGCCCTGGCCGCCGCTCATCTTCGACGCGAGCACGCAGTCGATGGAGCCGAAGTCGAGCGCGGCCGGCTACGCGCTGCACACGATCATGGATAAGATGCCCGCGCGCTGGGAGCCCGCGATCGCGATCGTGCAGGCGAAGAACACGCAACAGTTGCACGATGATTGGCAAAAAATCGCCGCGCATTGGACGACGCTTCAGGAATCCGGGAAGATCAAAAGCTTCGCCACGCCGGCTGCTTTGACGCTCTCGCTTGAGCGGCTCGAAGCGAACCGCGCCCGCCTGCGCACAATCGATTTCGCGGTCTCGCGACAGGCCCTCGAGAGCGCGGTCGCGGAGGAAGGATTCAGCGCGGAGACGTTCGCCTCCGCGTTTACTTTGCTCGACGATCTTGCGCGTGTCGCCTCGCCTGCCGCCGCGCTGCCCGATTGGCGCACGCTTTTACCCCGCTCCTCGAGTTGGTGGTTTCTCGTCGATCGGTATTTCGCGCACGATCCGTTGCTGACCACGGGATTCGTGACCACGCACGCGCCCATCACCACCCAGGCACAGAAGCAAATGCTCACGCAGGAATTGCCCGTCGCCGGCGTGCCGATGACGCTTTCCGGCTGGAGTTTTACGCTCACTGATTTGATTCCGTGGTCGCATCGCCAGCTCATTTTGATCAGCGCCATGATGGCGATCTTCGAGGGCGGGTTGCTCGCGTTTCTTTATCGTGATTGGCGGCTCTGGTTGATCCACGTTGCCACGCTCGTCTTCGCGGTCGGCGCCATGATTGCGACCATGAAACTATTCCATCTCCCGCTCAATATCCTCAACGTCCTCGCCTTCCGCCTCGTCCTCGCGATCGGCGTCGACTACGGCATCTACGTCCTGCTCGTCTGGCAAAAAGCGCGCGAACTCGAACACGATGTCGCGGGCGTAATCAAGCCCGTCATCCTCGCGGGCCTCACGGCCGTGGCGGGTTTCGGCGCGCTCGGTTTGGCGAATAATCCCACGCTCGCCGGGCTGGGGATCGCGTGTGCGGTCGGCATTTTCTGGAGCCTTGCCGCCACTGTTTTCTTCACTTTACCAGCAACCGCGGCGGCTGAACCGAAACTCTGGCGCGAAGAAACCGTGCACACTCCCGTCCAAGAAACCGAACATGTTTAAAAAACTCTTCCTCTCTCTCTTCCTCTTCCTTTGCGTCGCCTTCTTCAACGCGGGCGCCGAAACCCTCGCGCCCGCCGAGCTGAAGAAACTCCTCAGTGATATCCGCGAAAAACGCGCCGCCGCCCCGCAAGTGCAGGCCGATTTCCAGGAAGAAAAATCCATCAAGATGATGACCAAGCCGGTCGTGAGCGCCGGCAAAGTCTGGTTCCAGGCACCGAACAAATTTCGCCGCGAGGTCAAAGGCAACACCCCCAGCCTCACCGTTAGCAACGGCGCAACTCTCTGGATTCACTATCCGAAATTCCAATCCGCCGAGCGCTACAAGCTCGGCACCCGGTCGCCCCTCGATGCCGGCATTGCCGCCATCACCGCCAGCTTGAACCTAGAGGGCGTGGAAGAAAAATACCAGATCATCGCCAGCCGCGACGGCGATTCTTATACACTCGAGCTCACCCCGCGCACGCCCTCCATGAAGCGAATGCTCCAGCGTTTCACCATTCACTTTAACAAAGCGCTGCAGGTCGATCGCACGGAAATGTTTCAGGCCAACGGCGACCGCATCGTCACCGATTATTCGAATGAGTCGCGCGCCACGATCGGCCCCAGCCTGTTCGAATTCACTCCCCCCGCCGGCACCAACATCACGACTCCACTGGGACGCTAGCCGACCCGCTTCAGAATCGGCCTCCCGGTGGCACGAAAATTTCTGCAAACAGCGTGTGCGCATCCTGATCGCAGACGACCAGAAAACGGTCGGCACCACGCTCGCGGCGCTCGTTTGCCGGTGTAAGCACGATGTCGTCGAGGTCGTCGGCTCTGGTCTCGAAGCCATTCAGGCCTACGAGCGGCACAAACCCGACATCGTTTTGATGGACTATTGGATGTCGAAACTCAACGGCGCCACCGCCTGCCGGAACATCCTCGCGAAAGACCCCACCGCCCGCGTCATCCTCGTCTCCGGTTGGTCGCCCGGGAGTGAGCCGATCGATTCCGGCGCGATCGCAGTCCTGCAGAAACCGGTCGGCCTCGCGCGTCTCGAAGAGGCGCTCATCGCCGCCGCACGTTAAGCGTTCACCGCGGCCGTCGCCGGGGCGCGGGGATGAATCCTCGACAGCCCTACAGAAATTCTTCAACCTTGGGCCGATCGGCGGAATTTCCCGCCGATTGAAAAATCAACCCAGGAGCAGAAGCAACATTATGGAAGATACAGAAGCCCAGAAGAAGGAAGCCGACGCGGTAGAGCCTCTCGAAGACATGGCTCCAGAAGACGATGTCACGGGCGGTGGCCCGCACGTGAAAGTGTTCAGCGGACGAGACTCCGCCGGTCTCGGCACCGACGCGCAGAAAAAAGAAGGCGACATCGTCTAACCGATCGGCCCTCTGCCGTAGCTCCGATTTGCAATCGGAGTCCCCGTCGCGGCTACATCCGTCGGCCGCGACGGAAGGTCGGCGTCCCCGGAAACGGCGACTTCCATGTCGCCCCGACGGAGTTTGCAAAACGCCGCTCCATTTACCCCTTCGCACCCTTCAAATACTTGTCGAGAAACGCCAGAATCGCTGTGTAAGCGCGCATCTCGTTCTCCTTTTTCGTAAACCCGTGGCCTTCATTTTCGAAGACCACGTATTCCACCACGCCTTTCTTCTTCTTGATCGCCGCCACGATCTCGTCTGATTCTGGCTTGAGCACCCGCGGATCGTTCGCGCCTTGGAGCACGATGAGCGGCTTCGTAATTTTATCCGCGTGGAAAAGCGGCGATGTCTCCTTCAGCATCTCCAACTGCGTCTCCGGATTCCCGATCTCCGAGTAGAGCGCCTTCCGTTGCGATTCCCAATACGGCGGGATGCTCTGCAACGTCCGCACCCAGTTCGAGACTCCAAAAATATCCACCCCCACCGCAAACTCCTCCGGCTTGAACGCCAGCGCCGCCAGGACCATGTAGCCGCCATAGGAGCCCCCCATGATCCCGGTCTTCCCCGCTGCCACGTAGCCTAACGAATCCAGAAACTTCTTCGCCTCCACGCAATCCCAAAGCGGTTCGCGTCCGTGCTTGCCATCGTCCGCGGTGAAGAACGTCTTCCCGTAGCCGCTCGACCCGCGATTGTTCACATCCAGGACCGCATAGCCGTGGTTGGCCAGATATTGCACCAGCGCATTGTAAGGCATCCGCGCCTGTCCGCCCGGGCCGCCGTGCACGAGCACAATCGCCGGCACTTTCTTCTCCGCGCTCGCCCCGTGCGGCTGATACAGAATCGCCGGAATCTCCATCCCATCGAAAGATTTGTAACGCACCACGCGCGACTCCACCAGATCCGCCGGATCGATCACCGGGCTCAGCGTGTCGGTTAATTTCGTCACCTCTTGGTCGGCAAAGTTGAAAACGTAGAGGTTGTTAGGCGAACGCGCCCCGTTGTGGTAAAACGCCATCCGCGTCTCGCTTTCCGAAATCCTCACCCCGGTCACGTCCCCATCGGGCAACTTCGGTAACTCGACTGCTTTCCCCGTGGCCGTTTCCGTGATCGCGACCTTCGTCCGCGCGTCCTCGTTCGTCGCCACCACCCGATATTTACCCGTCCGTGAAAACGACATCGCCACCACGTCCCACTTCGCCTTCTCCACCACTTCCCGCTGCCCGCTCGCGAGGTCGTAGCGGGCCAGATAGGTGAATTCCTCCCCCTCATTCGAGAGGAAATAGAGCGCCTTCGAATCGACATCGAACTGCTGCGGATTGTTCTCCACCTCGCCTTCGTGTTTTGTGATCGTCGTCATCTCCTTCGTCTCCACGTGGTAGAGATAAACGTCCGAGTCCGCGGTCGAATCGCCCGACTTCCCAAAGGCGATAGACTTCCGATCGTTCGAGATATCGCCCACGTCATAGCCGACCTCGTTTTGATAGATGAGCACCGGCTTCAAATCCGCCACCGTCATCTCGAAGAGATCAAAAAACTTCGGGTCGCGCGCGTTGGTCGAGAAAAAGAACGACTTCCGGTCCTGCGCCCACTTGAGGAAAATCGCCTTCGTCTTCTCCCCCGGCGTCAGGTCGCGCTCCTTCCCGTCCAACTCCCGCAGATAGAGGTGTGAGTTCTCGTTCCCGCCTTTGTCGTGGGTGTAGAGAAAGCGCGCATCCTCCGGAAACGTCGACACGATATACGTGCTCTCCTTCGTCGATTGGGTCAGCTGTTTGGGCTCCCCGCCGCTTGGCACGTGCAGGCTGTAGACGTTGAAGATGCCGCTCTTGTTGCTGTGAAAAAGCACCGACTTCTCATCGAACGAAAACGCGCCGCCGCCGATCTTCGTCGTATCCATGAACTGCTCGATCGTATACTGCTTCACGCCCCCAGCATCCGCCGATTTCGCTGGCGCGTCCTGCTGCACTACCGGCTTTTGTTTCGTAATCAGAGCCTTGTCGCTGATGTCCGGCCGCGGCTCCGTGCGCGGCGTCGTCAACTGCGCCGCCGCGCCACTCGCGTAACCGAGCAGCACGAGTAAAACCAGGCCGCGCCATGAGCGGATCAGCGCGAGAGAGAAAAGTGAATTCATCCGCGGAGAATGCGCTTAGAGCCAGCCGTTTGACAAGGCTGGCGGATGAAAATCCTACGCCGCATCACCTGGCCCGCGTGACGAACGCTTAATCGAGCCCAAGCGCGCGGAACGTCGCATCGACGTGCCGAAAATGCGTTTCGAGCGAGCACAGCGAATCGATCTCGCTCGCGGGAATCAGCGCCGTGATCTCCGGCTCCGCCTTCGCATTCTCCGCGAACGGCTGGTCGCCTTTCCATGTCTTCATTGCCGCGCGTTGCACCGCTTCGTAGGCCCTTTTGCGTTCCGCACCGGCGCGGGTCAAAGCCAAAAGAACCGATTGGCTGAAGTACAACCCTTTCGTGAGGCCGAGATTTTTCTCCATCTGCTCTGGATAAACGTGCAACCCGCCCACCAGCTCGCGCAATTTCACCAGCATGTAGTCCAGCAACGTGCACGCGTCCGGCAGAATGATGCGCTCAGCGCTCGAGTGGCTGATATCGCGCTCATGCCAGAGCGCGACGTTTTCCAGCGCGGTGACCGCGTGCCCCCGAATCACGCGCGCCAGTCCACTCAACCGTTCGCCCGTGATCGGATTGCGCTTATGCGGCATGGCCGAGCTGCCCTTCTGTCCCTCGCTAAAAAACTCTTCGACCTCCAGCACCTCGGTCCGCTGCAAATGGCGAAATTCCGTCGCCCAGCGATCGATGCTCGAAGCGATCAGCGCCAGCGTGGTGACAAACTCCGCGTGCCGGTCGCGCTGGACGATTTGCGTGGAAAGCGTAGCCGCTTTCAAGCCGAGCTTCTCGCAAACCGAACGCTCGATCTCGGGGTCGAGATGCGCGTGCGTTCCGACCGCGCCACTCAGCTTCCCAACCCGAACCCGTTCCACCGTTTGCGCCAGTCGCTCCTCCGCCCTTCCCATTTCATCGTACATCAGCGCCAGCTTCAGCCCGAACGTCACCGGCTCGGCGTGAATGCCGTGACTGCGGCCAATCATCGGCGTCATCTTGAATTCCCGAGCCCTTTTCGCCACCACCTCGCGCAAACTCTCCAAATCTTCCGCCAGGATGCGCGCCGCCTCCGTCATCTGGACCGCGAGCGTCGTATCGAGCACATCCGATGAGGTCAGCCCTTGATGCATCCAGCGCGCCGCCGG
>JBDSNB010000147.1:0-12200 GCA_039915555.1 Chthoniobacterales bacterium
TACGAGTTCAAGGCACTCTTCGACGTCATCTTCGCCAATCTGCGCGAACGCAACGCCGCCAGCGGGGGCGAAGAAATGCTCCGCCTCCGCACCTACGAGAAACTGCAAGGACTCGTTAATCAGGGCGCAGTCACCCGTACCGTGAACGGCGTGACGAAAAAATACAAAGGCGTGCAGGCCCAGCTCACCAAACTCAACGCCGAGATGAAAATCCTCCGCGCCGAGTGGACGGTGAAGCTCCAGGCGAAAGCTGCCGCCGCCGCGGCGAACTAAGCTGCGCACTTCGGGGGCCCCGGAGTCGGGTCACTCCCCGCGCGCACTGCGTCGTGTCGGGTATTGCCCGCCGGGAGGCATTGTGTGGCTTAGGGTGCTCAGTGCTCGTGGCTTGACTGCGGGTCGCCCTCGCCGGGACCATCGCGGGATGACTTCTACGACTCAGTTCTGGATGGTGGTGCAGATGGCGTCTGCGGTGCCATTATTTGGCCTTCTGGCCGCGGTCGCTTTCGTGGCCGGCCCGGCTTTGGCCTAAGAAGCGAAGGACGCCACCTCGCCCGATCGAGTGATCAATAGAAATGTACCCCTCGTTCCGACGTCCGCGATCTGCATCAGGCTGGTCGGAAAGGAAGCGGGATTAGCGGCGCTCGCCAAAAGAAGTTCTGCGGTCCATAACGTGAGCGATGGAAAAGAAATTCGCTCTTTGTCTCGCGATCGTTCTCGGCTCGCTCGGCGCCGTGCTCGCGCAATCGGACTACGTGGAGGCGATCGAAAAGTCGCGCAGCGAGAGGGAGACCAATCTCAAGAAGGAAAACGGCTGGCTGACGCTGGCGGGATTGTTTTGGCTGAAGGATGGGGTGAATACCGTGGGCACCGGCGCGAAGTTCGACGTGCGGCTGACGGATAATTTTCAGGGCGCGTTTGGAGAAATCGACTTCAAGAACGGGGTCGCGACGCTGAAGGTGGCGAGCGGCGTCGAGGCCACGTCCGATGGCAAACCGGTGTCGACGCTTGATCTCGTGTCCGACGAGAAAGGGAATCCGACGGAGATTCGCGTGGGGAGCCAGATGTTCTATCTGATCCAACGCGAGGATCGCTTCGGCATCCGGCTGAAGGACAGCCAGAGCAAAGCGCGACTGGCGTTCAAAGGCTTGAATTGGTTTCCGGTAGACGAGAGCTACCGCGTGCCGGCCCAGCTCGAGACCTACCCGGAGCCGAAAGAGGTGATGGTTCCGAATGTGCTCGGCGGTCACTTCAAGATGAAGAGCCCGGGCCGTCTGCGGTTCGCTCTGCAAGGGCAGGAATACTCATTGCAACCCGTCCTGAATGACGACGGATCGCTCTTCATCATCTTCCGCGACGCTTCCAACTTGAGCGAGACCTACGAGGCGGGGCGATTCCTCGATGCGGATAAACCGGTCGATGGCAAGACGACGCTGGACTTCAACCAAGCGGAGAACCCGCCGTGTGCATTCAGTCGCTACGCGACCTGTCCGCTCCCGCCGAAGGGGAACGATTTATCCGTTGCCATCAAGGCCGGCGAAAAACGCTACGAGCACGAGGATTAGCATCCTGCGCTAACCCACCACGGCGCCATCACAAGGTCGTCGGCCCATGAATTTCTTCGCCTTGGCATACCGCCCTGGTGAAAAGCAGATTTCGCGCTTGGGAAAGGGCCCCCCTGCGCGAGACGCTCGATAAACTCCCGCTCCCCGAAGACGTCCTCGCCAGTGTGGACGTGGATCCCTACCAGCTCCTTTAGTTGGCCAGGCATCGGAAATATTGGAGCGACGGTTAGGTTTAGGATTGTCACGGCGAGCAGCGCCGGATTAAGAAGAGGAATGACAGCGAACACAAAGACGGAGTTGGGCGATGTAAACTTAGACGACTGCAGGCGCCTCAGCGCTGCTGCCCAATGGCTGGGTCGGAAAAGGAAGCGGCGCTCGCACGCGCGTTGGCTGGCCCTCTTGGCCGCTGCTTGCGTCTGCTTTTCTGCAGCGGGCGCGCGTGCCCAAATGTATGCGGTCGATTCCAACCGCTCCCTGTATCTGATTGATATCAATACCGGGGCCAAGACCCTGATCGGGACTGTAAGCGCGAACGCCGGGACTTCCGCCGGCCTGGCCTACAGCGCCGCCTCCAGCACGATCTACCTATCTTCAACCGGCAACGACTCGCTCTACACCCTGGACCTGACGACGGGCGTCGCAACGCTGGTCGGCGCCTACGGGGATCCTGCCATTGTCATGCACGGTTTCGAATTTGATGACAGCACCAACACCCTCTATGGCGTCTCGTCGCATAACAACGGTCTCTACTCGATCAGCACCACCACTGGTTTGGCCACGCTCATCGGCACGACCGGACTGACCTCGTTCACGAACCTTGGTTACGTTTCGACGACGAACCAGATGTTTGCGACCAACAGCGGCACAGACAGTCTTTACTCGATCAATCGGGGCACCGGCAGCGTCACCTTGATCGGCGCGCTGGTGGGCCCGACCAATCCCAACGGTCTCGCCTACAATCCCGATAACCAGCTTCTCTACCTGGTCGATAACTCGACCGACAATCTCTACACGATCAACACCACCACCGGAGCGAGTACGCTGATCGGTTCCACCGGGTCGGGTAATCTACTCGGCCTGGTGTATATCCCGGTGCCGGAGCCAGGCTCCTGGCTACTCCTGGGGTGCGGAGCCGCTTTCTTCGCTGTGCGCCGGTGGCGTCGCGGCAGTTAGGCGCGAACAAAAAGACCGGAGTGGTTCCGGCCGCACCGGCGCGCGCAAACGCGTTGTGCGAGGATGCCATTAGGAATCCATGATTAAGTCGATGCTGCCTGTGCTTCTCCTCCTTTCTTCCCTTCCTGAATCATCCCGCTTTCCTGATCAATCCGGCTCAAACCCGGCCCGTAAAGTGCGCCGGCTCGCTCGTATAAAGCGTCGGATCCTGGCGAAAGAAACGCGCGAATTCCTCATACAATCGTGGCCGCGCCTAGCGCAACGCGTGCGGCCGTTCGAAGAACGCCTCCGTTGCCACCGCGAAGAACTCGGCCGGGTTGGTCGCGCCATAACCATCCAGCAGTGTCGCGATCCCCGTCTCGTCCGCCGCGCGCAGGTTAGCAAACTTGATCCGCAGCACTTCTGCCCACGAACGACGATCCTGCCGCGAGCCGAGCAAGGGCGCGCCGTCCGCCCAGCACCAGCGAACCCATCTGTTGACCGGTCTCGCCCAGGGCAACGCCGTCCCGGCCCTCCTGCCAGATGTCACCGCTCAACGGCTGCAGTCGCCCAAAAGAAAAAATTTTCTCTCGATGCCGCGCAGCGTCTCGCCGAAGTTCCCTAACAAGTCGCCGCGCCCATCAACAGCAGCGGGCCAATTGCGGCCGCCTCCGCCCAGCGCGCTAAGGTCCGAATTTCTTCCCCTCAAACTCGACCATTTCCAGTTCCTTCGTCTTCTTATCGTAGATCCCGACGATCGTGAGCGGCTTCTGGTCATACTTGCTCGTTCCCGAGGCTGCGGCCACGGCGGACGACTCTGTCCCATGCGGATGCACCGTGACTTTGTAAGTGATAAAATTCGCCTTCACCGCTTGCTCCATCTTCGCCTTCACATCTTTCCCGAACTCCGCCCAGGCGTCATCGGACGAAGCGCGAATAACGTCCACATGACCGATCAGGAATAGCGTTCCTAGCCACAGGGCCAGGAGTTTTGAAAATGAGATTTTAGACGCGCGCCTCTCAGAAATATGAATCATGATTTTCACGGTAGGACACTTGTTCGGAACTGGCTAGCTCGCCCCCGGAGTCCGCTTCTCCTGCGACTCGCCGTTCAACAGCGGCGAGATCGCGTCATTGCGCGCGCTTGGCGCCGACCTGATTTAGCATAGCCCAGACTGTGAGTGACATGAGCGACGATCTTTGCGAAACCGGCGGCCACCGGGCGATGGCCATCTTCGCTGCGGCTTCACTGGCTGCGGTGGTTGCCGGGTCCGCGACGTTGGCCGCCACCGGGCTCGCTTTCGGTTCCTGGGTGCGCAATCCCATGGCCTGGCTGGTTGGACTTGTGCTGGGGACGGGATTGATGCGCCTTCGCAGTTTACTTCCATTCGCGAGAGCGATCCTCGCGCTGGCGCTCCTCGGTC
The DNA here is from genome assembly GCA_039915555.1 of Chthoniobacterales bacterium. Taxonomy (GTDB): domain Bacteria; phylum Verrucomicrobiota; class Verrucomicrobiia; order Chthoniobacterales; family UBA10450; genus JACCTI01. The sequence goes on from JBDSNB010000147.1 coordinate 4,139, forward strand.
TTGCCGGCTCCTTCCTCGCGCCGGCGCAGGACGGAGTGCACCGGTGGATCGATCTGGGTCCGTTGCACATCAATGTTGCCGCCCTACTCCTGCCTGCGGCAGTCGTGGCTTTAGCTTTCTGTGGAATCTCGACCCGCACCGGCCTCGCCTTTACCGCGGCGATGGCGGCCTTGCTCGTTCTCCAGCCCGATGCCTCACAGGCCACGAGCTTCCTGATTGCGGTGATCATTCTGGTAACGGTCTCAACGCCATCGCGCGGGCGTCTCCTGACCGGGATTGCAGCGGCGCTTGTCCTCGCCCTTTCCTGGACTCGTCCAGACCCGCTTCAGCCGGTCGCCGAGGTCGAGGGAATATTCCTGCTGGCGTTGAGCGTCTCGCCTCTGCTGGCCGCCGTTGCAGGCCTTGCTCTGATGGCCGCGTCGCTCGCGCCGCTCGGCATTCGCACCACCGCGGGCGCCTCCCATCGCAACGCCGCTCTGGCGCTAACCGGTTACTTCGTTTCCGCTGCCATCTGCCCGGCTTTCGGAGCCTTCCCGGTGCCGCTCGTCGGCCTCGGCATGAGTTTCCCCGTCGGCTACTGGCTCGGCCTCGCGCTGCTGTGTGCCAGGGGAGGTACGGTGAAGAATGCTCCGGGCGCTTAAGGCCTGCGAAAACGGGGCGCGCTCGCCAAAAGAGGTTCTTCGGTCCTTAACGTAGCGATGGAAAAGAAATTCGCTCTTGGTCTCGCGATTCGTTTTCGTTTTCTTCGTTGCCTACGCGTTCACCTTCACCGCAGCGAGCCCACGGTCCAAGTCTCATGCTATACGTGAATCACGTATAGCAACAACCCGCTTTTCGGTTGACCGGACCGGTGATGCAGGACGACGGATCGCTCTTTATCATCTTCCGCGATCCCTCCAGTGACCGAGCCTTACAAAGCGGGGCGATTCCTCACGGTAAGTGGCGCCAACCGGTGCCAGAGTCTTGCGCTATGCGTGAATCACGTATAGGAATACTGCGGTCGCTCTGTTGCATTGCCGTTTCTCCCCGCCGGGATTACAATTCCGGAATGCTGGATTGGACTTCGTGCGCAAGGTGGAGCGCTCATCGGAAAAGGTGAGCGGCGCGTGGGTCTTTCGCGGGACGCGCGTGCCGGTGAAGGCACTATTCGAGAATCTTGAGGAGGGCGCGACGGTCGGCCAGTTTCTGGAGTGGTTTCCCGGCGTGACGCGTGCGCAGGTTCTCGCCGTCCTGGAATTTGCGGAAGCGAGCCTCGCCACCGCCTAAGCCGTGCGTGTTCTTTTCGACCAGGGGACGCCGGTGCCCTTGCGAAAACATCTGGCCGAGCATGATGTGGTCACGGCGTTCGAAGCTGGAAGGTCGGAGCTGTCGAATGGCGAACTTCTCGCAAAAGCGGAGGAGCAGTTTGTTTTTCTCATCACGACCGATCAGCAGTTGCGGTATCACCAGAATCTGACGGGCCGCAAAATCTTTATCCTGGTGCTGCCGTCCGCGAGCTGGCCGAAACTGGAGCGACATGGACAGAAAATCGCGGCTGCCGTCGCCGCCCTGCCAGCCGGAGGGTATCTGGAGTTACAACTCGACTGACGGAACCGCCGCGGATGGAGAGCTCGAGGATGGGCGCAAGGGTGGCGTAATCGGGGCCGACCTGCTGCTCGCCCTGGATGCCGAGGGCGTCGAGGATCGAATCGTTTACTTCCGGACTGGCTTTGACCTGCTGGCAAAGGGCGCGGAAGCGGGGCTCGATCCCGGGCTCGACCGGGGTGCCGGGAGGGAGTTTGACCGGGACGGGCGCTCCGCTGGCGGGCGGGGTGCCGCCGCGGCGGATGAAAGCAGAATCCTCGTGCCAGCCCGAGCGGTGAACTGCCGGTAGAGCGACGTGGAGAAGGGTCTTGGGCTGTCTCCAGCAAGTACCCGGCGCGTCTGCCAAGGCGATCATCGCGCCGCCTGTCCCGTTCGGGATTCAAAATCTACCGCACCGTGAAAGTCTCCAGTTGACCTAGTCTTTTGACTATGTTCTAGTCGAGGCGTGAAGACGGTGTTGATCTCGGAGTTCAAGGCGAAGTGTATAGCGATGCTGAAGCAGGTGCAGAAGAGCGGGGAGCCGCTGACGGTCACCTTGCGCGGGCGGCCGATCGCGCGGGTGGAGCCGGTCCCGGAGGAAAACAAGGAAATTCGCCTGGGGACGCTCAAGGGTTCGATTGAAATTCGTGGGGACATCATTAGCTCCGACATGGAAAAGGACTGGCTCGTGCAATGAAGCTGCTGCTCGACACCCACGTTTGGATCTGGAGCCAGGAGGCGGTCGAGCGGCTGGGAACCCGGGCGACGGCGAGCCTGACAGACCTCGGGGAGCCCAACTTCGTTTCCGCGATCTCGACCCTCGAGATCGCGCTGTTGATCGCGCGCGGACTGCTCCGCTTCCAGCGAGCTTTTCCCGTTTGGCAGGCGGACTCGCTTCGGGAATTGCAGGGCGCCACACTCGATGTCACGCATGAGATTGCGTGGGAGGCTTACAATCTGCCCGGCACCTTTCATAACGATCCGGCCGATCGTGTTCTGGTCGCGTCTGCGCGGGTAATGGGCCTGACCTTGGTGACAGCCGATGATCTCATCCTGCGCTATCGACACGTGAAATCACTCGACGCGCGGCAGTAGAGTTACTCAAGTTTGCAATGGCAGGGTGACCATCGGTCGTTGAGCGCGAGATTTCTGCCGATCAACTAGGTGAGCTTGCTGACTGGCTCGCGACCGAGCCGGACGCGCCGGATGGTCGGTGGTTCAAGCGCTTACCGGAGATGATCGTGTGCAGTGAGGGGGTGCTGGTTTAGACTTTCTTACGCGCTGGGCAGCTTCCCGTCGGGGAAGAGGTCCACTGAGGCGGCTTGACATTGCACCGCACAGCAAGCGACAAGAGCGCCCAATGACGTCGCTCAAACGCCTTTTCGCCGCGGCTCCGGAGGGAACGGCGGTGCTGTTCTTCATCCAGATCTTTGCGACGCTCGGGTTCGCGGTGCTTTATTCGACGCTGGTCCTTTACGCGACGAAGCATCTGCAGCTCGGCGTGAAGGAGGCGACGACGTTGATGGGCGTGTTCGGCGCGTTCAATTACGGGCTGCATCTCTTCGGCGGCTATCTGGGCGGGCGTTTCCTTTCGAACCGGAATCTTTTCGTCGGCGGCATGGCGGCGCAGGTGATCGGTTGCGGGTGCATTGCGGTCGGCTCGCTCGCGATGTTCTACATCGGGCTCGCGTTTTTCCTGACCGGGAGCGGGCTGAATGTGACCTGCATCAACATGATGCTGACGCAGCGTTTTACTCCGGAGGATCCGCGCCGCGAAGGGGCTTTCCTCTGGAATTACGCGGGCATGAACGTGGGGTTCTTCGTCGGGTTCGCGGTGGCCGGTTATTTCCAGGGAACGGAGAGCTACACGAACCTGTTCATCTTCGCGACGCTCGGTAATTTCGTCGCCATCGTCCTGGCGATGTTCTGGTGGAAGTCGTTGACCGATCGCAATACGACGCTGAGCGAGACGACGCCGAAGCAGTTCCGGCTGCGCTTGCTCGTCGGGCTCGGGATTCTCGTCGGTCTGGTCCCGGTCGTGTGGTACATGCTCCAGCGGCCGGATGGAACGGAAATGTTGCTGAAGGGAATCTGCGGCGCGGTGGCGGCGACGTTGATCTACCTGACGGTGCGCCACAAGGATCGCCGCGAGCGGCGGAACATGACCGCGTATCTGATTTTGACTGTCGGCTCGCTCGCGTTCTGGTCGCTCTATCAGATGGCGCCGAGCGGGCTGATGCTCTTCGCGGTTCATAACGTGAATCTCTTTATCGGCAGCGTGGAGATTCAGCCGCAGTGGATTCAGAACATCAACACGGTCTGCATCGTGGTGGGCGGCCCGATTCTGGCGGCGGCTTTTACCAGGCTGCGCGCGCGCGGTTGGCGGATTGATATTCCGAAGCAGTTTGCGACTTCGCTGATCCTGATGGCGCTGGGTTTTCTCATTCTCCCGCTCGGCATCAAGCTGGCGGGCGTGGACGGTCGGAGCGCGTTCGGGTGGTTGTTTACGAGCTATGTGCTCCAGAGCATCGGTGAGTTGCTCATCTCACCGATCGGCTACGCCATGATCGGCAAGCTCGCGCCGAAGCAATATCAAGGCGTGATGATGGGCAGCTGGATGCTTTGGACGGGGCTCGCATCGCTCTTCGCGGGGGACTTCTCGGGCATGATCCCAGAGCCGACCGGCACGACCGCCGTCGCGACCAATCCGGAGTATGTGAAACTCTTCGCCGCGCTGGGCGTGGGCAGTCTCGTGGTCGGGATCGCGCTCGTGCTGCTCATTCCGTTGCTCCGCAAGCTGATCACCGACAAGGCCGAGGTGAAGCCTGAGGACTTGGAGAGAACGACTGTGGTGCCGGGAATCTGAAGATTTGGTGTCGGCTCTAACGCCTCAGGAGATTCGGCGCGCTGCCATCGGGCACGCGTGCGCGGTAGCCATCAAGGATGAAGCGGTAATATTCGATCGTCGATTCCGGACCGATCCCGCCCGACGAGGCCCAGGGTTTTCATCCAGTCAGAGCGTGCCTTGCAGCAGTTCTGGCAGCCTGCGTCGTCCAGAAGTGGACGACGCCAGGCGGTCTGCCTACTTCATCCGATTGAACGTCTTCTGCAGGAGTTGCAGATCGCTCGGGTGGCCGAGTTTTTCCCGCGTGGTGTCGATCCACTTTTTCTCGAGCGTGTTTTTGGTGGGACGATCGCTTTGGTAGAAGACGCCGAAGACACCGGGGAATGGGAGTTGCGCCAGCTTGTAGGCGGCGAGCTCGTCGGTGACGTCGTGGCGTTGTTCGTCCTCGGGAGTGTTATCGTACTTTTTCTCCTCGACCAGAGTGAAGGCGCCGTCCTTGCGCGGGTTGGCGGAGTCGAAGGCGCCGGGGAAAAACTCCACGCATTCACTAAGGCACTCGATCACACTGAAGCCGGGATGATCCATCGCGCGCTCGATCACTTCGATCATGTGTTTGACCTGCGAGGCGTGGGTGCGGGCGACAAAGGTGGCGCCGGCGCAGATGAGTTTCTTCATCGGGTTGACCGGGTGATCGATCGCGCCTTGCGGGTCGGTCTTGGATTTGAAACCAATCGGCGAGGTGGGCGAGGTCTGCTTTTTCGTCAGGCCATAGACGAAGTTGTCCATGATGACATAGGTCATGTTGATGTTCTTGCGCGCGCCGTGCTCGAGATGGTTGCCGCCGATGGAGAAGCCATCGCCGTCGCCGCCGAAGAGGAAGATGTGGAGATCGGGACGCGCGAGGCTCACGCCCGAGGCGAGCGGAACGGCGCGACCGTGAATGAAGTGGGCGCCGTAGCTGTTGACGAAATACGGGAAACGCGACGAGCAGCCGATGCCGGCGAGGGTGACGATCTTTTCGTGATCGAGCTGGCGTTTCTCGAGGACTTTGTAATAGCAGGCGAGGACGGCGAAGTCGCCACAACCGGGGCACCAGGTCGGGTGATCGGCGGTGATGGCTTTCTTGGTGAGCTTCTCGCGTTCGGGAAGCTCGGCGGGTGCAGTGAGGGTTTCGGTGCTCATAAATTGGGACGTTGCTGGAGTTGTTTGCGAATCCAATTCGGATCGCGGCGAAGGTCGAGGATCGCGAGCACGAGCGTGTCTTCACCCGCCTCGCGGTAGTAAATGCCAAGATGATACGTCTTTTCGATCATACGGTGATACCGGCCGAATTGAGCGTGGACGCCGCTGAGCTCTGAGAGTTTGGTAAGGCTGGCGAGGACTGAGATCGTGCATCGCTGGCCGAGCCCGGGCGCTTGCGCTTCATAGAAATGGCGCGCGTCCTCCAGATCGTCCGCTGCTCTTGCAATAACGACAACATTCTTCAAGGTCCGAAACGCGCTTTCATTTGGTCGAGGGTCAGAAACTCTGCCTGCCCGGATTCGATCTCGGCCTCGCGCTCTGCGAGGACCTCCGCGTGCCAGGCGGGGGATTCGATTTTGCGGTCGTCAATGGAATCCCAAAGTGACATGGCTAGTTCGATTCGATCCGCCATTGGGAGCGCGTGAATCTGTTGTTTTAGTTCAGTAACGCTCATGCTCAGGCGGGCTTCTCGGTTTCGCGAGTTTCGTTCGTGCCGGAGGAAGCGAGGACCGCTTCGGTGCCAGGCTTGGTGGGCGTGTTGTCCTGGGCGCGGTCGCGCGCGACGGATACTTTCGCTTCCGCGCGCTCGGTGGTGGAGGCGACGGAGGCGGTGCCGTTGCCGGAGTTGCGGCCGACGGTGAGACTCCCGCGCTCGTGCGCGCCCCCGAGGCCGGCGAGGATTTCTTTCACGCGATAGGTGAGTCCGTCGGTCTTGGTGAGGCTTTGGATTTTGGGGTCGCAGTAGCGCGACCGCAGGATGGTGGCGAGCTGGCCGTAGCCGTAAACGCCCTGGTCGTTCATCTCGACGACGACGATGCGTTGGAATTTGGCGAAGATATCTTCGAGACCGTTCGGGAACGGATGGATGTGGCGCAAGTGGAGGGCGGAGAGTTTTTCGCCGCGTTGGCGGGCTTGCTTCACGGCGTCGTGGATGGGGCCGTAGGTGGAGCCCCAGCCGAGAAGCAGGACGTCGCCTTCCTGTTCGCCATAGATTTCCGGGACTGGAATTTCTTCGGCGAGCTTCTGGAGTTTGACGCGGCGCTTGGCCGTCATCGCCATGTGCAATTTCGGGCTGCCGGTCGGGTGGCCCATCTCGTCGTGCTCGAGGCCGGTGACGAGCGGATATTTGCCATCGAGCACGCGCGTGCCGGGGACGAGATGCTGCGTGATGCCGTCGAGCGGATAGGGCTTGAAGGTTTCGCGCGGGGTCAGGTCGAGCTTCGGATCGACCATGAGCGCGGAGAGGTCGGGTTCATCGAACGCTTCGATGCGGGTGGCGAGCGAGGTGTCGCTTAAGATGAAAACCGGCGTGCTATATTTGCGCGCGATCCGGGCGGCTTCGATCGCGATGTAGAAACAATCCTCCACCGTCTTCGCAGCGAGGACGACGCGCGGACTATCACCGTGACCGCCGAAGATCGCCTGGTGCAAATCGCTCTGCTCGACGTTGGTCGGCAGCCCTGTGCTCGGCCCGCCGCGTTGCACATTCACAATAATGATCGGCATCTCGGCCATCGAAGCCCAACCGATGGCTTCCGTCTTGAGCGAGATACCGGGACCCGCGCTGCCGGTGACGGGCAAATAACCGGCGAGCGAAAAACCAAGTGCGGTGGAGACGGCCGCGAGCTCGTCTTCCGATTGCACAAACATGCCGCCGTATTTCGGCAGCTCGCTCCGCAAGATTTCCATGATCGACGACCAGGGCGTAATCGGATACCCGGCACCGTAGCGCACACCCGCGGCGAGCAAGCCGTAGGCGAGCGCCTGGTTGCCATCCATCGTGATCTGATCGCGGCCGCCCGGCTTCTTTTCGACGTGCTCGAATTTGTAGAGACGCGAGAGAACGTTGCCGACTGGGTAAGCGTAACCCGCTTGAAAACCCATGAGCGCGGTGTTGACGATGCTCTCGTCTTTCCCGGCAAACTTCTCACTGATGACCCGCTTCAACTTTTCGACATCGAGGTGGAAGATTTTCGCGATGAGGCCGAGGACGAACAGGTTTTTGCCTTTGTCCTTCGCGGTGCCACCGAGGGCCTCGACGGTGAGACCGGTAATGGGAACACCGAGGTAAACGAAGCGTTTGTCATCGAGGTCGGGCTCGACGTTGTCGCTGTCGTAAAGGAGCACGCCGCCTTCTTTCAGAAAGCCAACGTGGTCCTGATAGCTGTGTTGATAGAACGCGACGAGGAAGTCCGCTTCATCGCCCGCGGAAAGGACTTCGCCGGTGCCGATGCGGACTTGGAAAATCGACGGCCCGCCCGAGATGGTGGACGGGATCGTCATGTAAGTCATGACGTCCTGATCGCTCCGGCCGGCGAGCCGGGCGAGAAATGCGCCCGCGGTCTGAATGCCGTCTTGCGAATTACCGGCCAGGCGAATGACGGCGTCGTTGATGTTTTCCGGTCGCAGATC
>JBDSNB010000090.1:0-3188 GCA_039915555.1 Chthoniobacterales bacterium
AGGGTGATCTTGTAATACGGCGACCAATAGCTGTTTCGCTGCAGGAAGAGCGCGATCGCGGCCGCGGCCATCACGTAGAGCGCGGTGCGCAGGAACGTTCGCCGCGTGCTGAGCGCGAGGACGAGCATACCGAGTGCGCCAAACCAATAGATCGGCTTCAGCGCAAAATATCCGATCAGAAAAAACGCCGCTGTCCCCGCCAGGCTGCCGACGATGTCGTAAGTGTAAGCCGTCAGCGGCGCCGTCTGCGTAAAGAGCAACCCCAGCGAACGCGCCAGCGGAATGAACGCTGCCGCCACAAAAGTGAAAATCAGCGGGAGCAGAATGAAGCTCTCCGCCCGCGCCACCCCGGTCGTGCCCGAGCCGAAGTAAAGCACATCCGTGCTCGCGATATTGAGTTCGAAACGATTCACCGCCACCACCACTGCGAGCGCGCAGAGCAGGAGCGGAAACGACGGAAACCGAAAGGCCGGCCGCCGCGCCGCCATGATCCCCAACCCCATTCCAAGAAACGAAGCGAGCAGAATGAAATTCGTGAAATAACTGAGATACCGCACGTAGGCCGGAATCCAGCGAATGCAGAGGAGCTCGAAGAACAGGAGCGTGAACGAGAGCAAAAAGATCCGCAGTCGGACGCTGCTGATCCAACTTGACCCCTCATTTCCCTCGTTCATCGGCGTCAAATGCGAAGAGCTTCTCGCCGGCTGCGCGGTGGTCGCCCCACGCTCAGTGCAAAACCGCTTTTTCGAAAAAGCAGCGCCGCGCGAAGTAGATCGCGATGATGGGCAACGTCGCCAGGAAGGAGGTTGCGAGAAGCAGCGCGATCTCCGGATTCGTCATCGGGACGGACCACGCAGGAAACCCAACCGGCAGAATGGAGTTGCCACTCACCGGAAAGACCGGGCGAAGAAATTCCATCCACGTGGCCATGAAGAGAATGATCGTGAGCGCGCCGAGCGCAGGTTTCGCGGTCGGCCAAACGACATTCCGGAAAATTCCGAAGAAGCCGCTGCCATCCATCCGCGCGGCGTCCAGCAGATGCGATGAGGTGCCGCGAAAAGTGAGTGCGAAGATGATGACTGCCACGGCCGAAGCGATCCAATTTCCAAACCAGAGCACGTAAAGGAGTTCCGTGGATTCGAAGAAAAAGACGCTGACCGCTTGGGGAATAAGCCAGGCCTGGCCTGCGAGGATAATCCAAAAGATGACCGCGCCCGCGCCCGCCCGCCGCCAGTTCGCCTGCGCGATGGCACCAGCAAGGAACGAAGAAAAAAGCAACATCGCGACGAGATTGATGGAGGCGAAGAGCGTGTGATTCATGGCGATTGGAATGTTCAAAGTGCGTCGCGATCGGCGTTGTTCAAGCGTGGAGGCCATGGCTATAATACGCCATTCATGAGCAGCACGGGCACGATGGCGATGGTACTCGCGTGGATTGGCACCCTTTGCTGGCCGGTCTGTTTTTGGTGGATGCACCGCGTCTCCGCGCGGCAGGATGCGATGTTGACCGAACTCAAAGACGTCATTAAGCAGATCGAGGCCTTGTCGAAAGAGGAGTCCGATCTGATTCGAGAAGTCCATCCCGCGGTGGAGAAAATCGAGAAATCTATCGAGGAAGTGGCGGAAGCGGTGGCGAACGGGAAACGAACGCGCGACCGCGCGCAAGGCTGAAAGCTGCATGCCCAACGCGGCCGCCATTCACATCACGCCGCTCGGAGATTCCGCCCTCACGGTGCGGGTCCGCTCGGATTTTGCGGCAGACCCGGAAAGGGCGTTGCGCGAAGTGGCACACGTTCTCCGGCTTTTGCAGGAGGCGGATTTGCCGGGGGTGCAGGAAGTGACACCGGCGTTCACCACCCTCGGAGTGTTTTACGATCCGGCGCGGGCCGTGTCGGCGGGCGCGCCGGTCGACGATATTGCGGGTTGGTTGGGTGAAAGAATCAAGAATCTCCGCGCAGGTTCGCCGCGCGCCGGGAAGAACCCGACGTGCCGGGTGGTGGAGATTCCAGTCTGCTACGCGGCGGAGTTCGCACCCGACCTCGCGATCGTCGCGCGGCAGGCCGGCCTGTCGGAAGCGGAAGTGATCGCCACTCATTCCGCCGCGGCCTATCGCGTCGGCTGTCTCGGCTTCGCACCGGGTTTTCCTTATTTGATCGGATTGCCGGCCGCGCTGGCTACCCCGCGCCGCGCCACGCCCCGCTCCCGAGTGGCCGCCGGTTCGGTCGCGATCGGTGGTCCGCACACCGGCATCTACCCGCAGCAATCGCCGGGCGGATGGAATGTGATCGGACGCACGCCGCAACGGTTGTTTGATGCGAGTCGCACTTCGCCGGCGCTGCTCGCCGCCGGAGACGAAGTGCGGTTCCAACGTATGACGCGTTCCGAGTTCAACGCTGCCAAGGATTAAGATGAACGCCAGCGTCCTGCGTGCCGGATTCCTCAGCAGCGTGCAGGATCTCGGGCGGCCGGGTCATCGCGCCAGCGGTGTCTCGTTAGGCGGCGCGCTCGATCCGCACGCGCTGGCGGTGGCGAATTTGCTCGTGGGGAACGAAGTCGCGGTGGCGGGGATCGAGGCCACGCTGGGCGAATTGCTGATCGGTTTCCACGATGAACGGGTGGTGTCCTGGACCGGGGGCGACTTTCTCGTGCAAAGGGGCGGCGACGAAATTCCCGTGGGCCATCCCGCCTTGGTGCAAGCCGGGGAGGAACTGTCGTTGACGGCGCCGCGAGAAAACGGCCGCGCCTGGCTCGGCATTTCCGGCGGCATCGAAGTGCCATTGATGCTCGGAAGTCGCTCCACCGATCTGCGCAGTGGCTTCGGAGGGTGGGCGGGCCGGGCTCTACGCGACGGCGACGGCCTTCCTCTCGGGAGGCCGGGCGCAAAGAGCGTTGCGATCGCGACGAGGCTCGGCAGGAATCGAATCGGTCTCTGGAGCGGACCGACGGAGTGGATCAGCCCGGCGCCGCGGCATCCGTTCCTCCGGATAGTGCGAGGCGCCGATTGGGAGCGCTTCGCGGCGGCGTCGTTGGAAGCGTTTGTCGAATACGCTTTTACCGTCGGCTCAGAAGTCGATCGCATGGGCGTGCGGCTCGCAGGCCCGTTACTCGAAAGGACGCGGAAAGGGGAACTGCTTTCGGAAGCTGTGGTGCCAGGAACCATTCAAGTCCCGCCGAGCGGTCAACCGATT
>JBDSNB010000149.1:0-9436 GCA_039915555.1 Chthoniobacterales bacterium
AAAGAGCGCGCTCGATTCACGAGCCACTCGATCAGGCTGCGCGAGCCGCAGATGTAGCCGCCGCTCACGCCCAGCGCCTTGCTCAGCGTTCCCATTTGCACCTCCACCTGTCGCGTCAGCTCCAGCTCGTGCGCGAGTCCGCGTCCGTTCGCGCCGATCACGCCGACGGCATGCGCTTCGTCCAGCAGGAGAATGGCGCCAAAACGCTTTTTCAGTCCGATCAATTCGCGTAGCGGGGCGCGATCGCCATCCATCGAGAAGACAGATTCAGTGACAACCAGGAGCCGGCCTTCGGGATGTTCGCGGTGCGCCCACTCGAGATGGCTCTCCAGTTTCCCGAGATGGTTGTGCGGGAAAACGCGGATCGTGGCACCGCTCAGCTTCGCGCCATCGATGAGCGAAGCGTGGGCCAGCTTATCCAACAGGATCACATCCCGTTTGCCGACCAGCGATGGGATGGTGCCCACCGCCGCCGCGTAGCCGCTGCTGAAAGTGAGCGCGGCGGGTGTTCCTTTCCACCGCGCGATCGCCGTCTCCAGTTGGATGTGGGGCGATTGCGTTCCGCTGATCAAACGCGAGGCGCCCGCGCCCACGCCGAATTCCGCGATCGCCGCAGTCGCCGCTTCGCGCAGCAGTGAATCGTTCGCGAGGCCAAGGTAATCGTTTGAGGAAAAATTCACCAACTGCCGGCCGACGATCTTCACCTCCGGGCCCTGCGCGGTGCCGATCTCGCGCAGCTTGCGATGGAGCGAGCGGGCGCGAAGCGCCTGGAGTTGCTCGTGGAAAAGATCGCTCATGAAGTGAGGCGGGGGTGACTGTTCGACGCGTTTCTCCGACGCGCTGTTCAAAGTTAGGGCGAATGCGTGTGACTTAAACTGCCGCGTGGACGCCTACTCGTCATCCCGGGCCGCGCAGACGGCCGAGGGATCTCTTGTTTCCCAATTGAGAATAAACCTGGCCGTCAGGAGAGCGACGGAGAAACCGCGCTGTCGGATCGCGCCGGCGGCCAACGAGAAGCCAATCAGCGACTGAGAGATCCCTCGGCCGTCGTCGCGGCTCGCGATGACGCGCCACGCTAACCGGCCGTGGCGCCTACATCCAGAGCGCCCAGGAGAGCAGCGCGGCCGAATCCTGCCAGATCCGCGCTTTTCCGTCGCCGAGCACCACCGCAATTACATCACGGCCCGGTCGCGCGCCGCTCGAGATGAGACAATGCCCGGCGGCATCCGTGTATCCGGTCTTCATCCCATTGCAATACGGCAGACGGGTGAGGACTTTGTTCGTGTTGGTCAGCTCACGAGTACGACCATCGGAGTAGCGGAAAACCAGTTTCGGCAACGAGACGATGGAACGGATGGTCGGGTTGGCGTAGGCCGCCCGGGCGATGAGCGAGAGATCGCGCGCGGTCGAATACTGGCCGGGCATCGGAAGGCCGTTCGGATTAATGAAATGCGAATTGGTCGCGCCGAGTTCGCGCGCGCGCTGATTCATCAGGTACGCGAACTCTTCCAGGCTCCCCGCGGAATCACGCGCCAGACAGCGGGCCACATCGTTCGGGCTCTTCACGAGCAAGGCGCGGAGGAGATCGATCCGCCGGTAGGCTTCGCCGGCTTTGATGTTGAGCTTGGTCGGCTCCGCGTAGGTGTCGGAAGGCGCCACGGTCACCATCTTGTCGAGATAGCCGCGTTCCGCCACGATCAAGGAGGTGAGCAGTTTCTGCGTGCTGGCCGCGGCACGCTGAGCGTCCGCGTTTTTTTCATAGAGCACGTTTCCGGTCCGGGCATCGATCACGATCACGGCCGCGGCCGCGGTCGACGGCACCTGGCCGGACGAGCCTTCGACCGGTGGCGTAACCGGAAGGGCACGCACCGCCTCCATCTCCAGCGGTTGGGCGCGTTTCGTGGTTTTCTTTTTCTTCGGCGGCGCGGCGAAGGCGCCACTGAGGCAGATACAGCACGCCAGCGCGGTCCAAAAGTGGAGCAAGGAAGCGGAACGCCGTGGGAAATTCATTGCGCAGAAGTTTGAGTACGAAGGAAAGGACCGCAAGCGCTGTGCCATCATTCGCCGGGCGCGCGCTGGATGAGTTCGATCTCGTAACCTTCCGGCGCATCGATGAACGCAATCGCGCCGCCGCTACTGTTCTGGTGCGGGCCGTCGGAAAGCGGATAGCCCTTCGCGGCGGAGTGCTTCGCGAATTCCTCGATGTCGTCCACCTCGAAGGCGAGATGCGTCAAATCCGCACCGACCACGACCGGTCCGCTCTCGTCGAATTGACAGAGTTCGATCTCTTCTTCACTCCCCGGCGCCTTGAAAAAAACAAGCTGAGAACCGCGGCCGGAAGTGTGGCGGCGGGTTTCTTCCAAACCGAGAACGTCCTTGTAAAAGGAAACCGATTTTTCGAGGTCAGCGACGCGATAGCGCGTGTGCAGCAGCCGTTTGATCATCGTCCACCTTATCAGAGGCGTCCGGGAAATCGAGCCGCGTGCTTCGCGAAGATGGCTTCTCGTCTTCCTCGGCCGAATGTGTTTCCTTACCGGCGATGAAGCTCGTTATTGCCGCCACCGGCGCCAGCGGCACGATTTATCTCCAGCGTCTCCTGGAGCAAATCGATCCCAGCGCGCATGAGGTCCACCTCATCATGAGCGGACACGCGAAACAGGTCGCCGCGCAGGAGACGGACGAACTCAAGATTCCCGACGGCGTTTTAAAACATCCCGAGAACGATCTCAACGTCCCGTACGTGAGCGGCTCCGCGCGCTTCGACGCGATGGTCATCGTGCCTTGCTCGATGTCCACTCTCGGCCGGCTCGCCACGGGCTCGGGCGACAACGCCCTCCTGCGCACCGGCGATGTCTTCTTGAAGGAGCGGCGCAAATTGATCGTCGTCCCGCGCGAAACGCCGTGGAGTTTGATCCACGCGCGCAATGTCGTCACGCTCCTCGAAGCGGGCGCGATCGTGCTCCCGGCCATCCCCTCGTTCTACCACCGGCCCGCCACCGTCGCCGAGGTGGTGGACACGGTCGTCTGGCGGATTCTCGATCAACTCGGGCTGCCGAATCCGCGCGCCTTTCGCTGGAAAGATGAAGACGCGTCCACCGCCGCGCCGCCGCAAAATTGAAACTCAAAGGCCGGCCGGCGCGTTGGCTGACTGCGTTCGGTTATCATCTCCTCCAGGTTTGGGCGCGCACTTTGCGCTTCGAGGTGGACGATCGCGCGGGGCTCGTGAACCGGCCCCAAGGTCCCCCGTTCATCGCCGCCATCTGGCATAACCGGTTGCTGCTTTGGGCCCACGTCACCCAACTTTACCTTCCGAGCTATCACGGGTCGGCTTTAATCAGCGCGAGCGGGGATGGCCAGGTCATCGCCGATCTCGTGACGCGGTCCGGGTTCGACGTCGTGCGCGGCTCCAGCTCGAAGAAAGGCGCCAGCGCTCTGCTGCAACTCGCCGCGGTTCTCGCGGAGGGGAAAATCGTCGGCATCATTCCCGATGGCCCGCGCGGTCCCGCCTATCGACTCGCTTCCGGCATCCCTTATCTCGCGCAAAAATCGGGCGCGCCGGTTCTGCCGATGAACCTGGAGTTCTCGAGTTGTTGGCGGCTGAAAAGCTGGGATCGCTTCATCCTCCCGCGTCCCTTCTCGACCGTGCGGCTTATTCTTGGGCCGCTGCATCGGGTGGCCGCGACGACGAACGACGCAGAATTTGAATCCGAGCGTTTGCGTTTGGAGAATGCGATGATGGAAATCGTGGAGACTCGCTGAGCAAAATGGCTGAACTGATCGACGGCCGCGTGATCGCGGAAAAGGTTTACGAACAACTGCGCGCGGAAATCGCGGAGTTGAAAACGCGCGGGGTGCAACCGGGTCTCGCGGTCGTGCTGGTCGGCGACGATCCGGCCTCGCGCGCTTATGTGCGCTCGAAGGACAAGATGTGTCGCGAGCTGGGTCTGCACTCCGTGAAGCTGGAATTGCCGGCGGAGACGACGCAGGAGGATTTGCTCGCGCGCGTCGCGGAGCTGAATCGCGATCCCGCCGTGCACGGCATCCTCGTGCAATCGCCACCGCCGAAGCAGATCGACGAAGCGGCCATCGTCCAGGCGCTCGATCCCGCGAAGGATGTGGACGGTTTCCATCCCAGGAATGTGGCCAAGCTTGCGCTCGGCGATCTTTCCGGCTTCGTGCCGTGCACGCCGCTCGGTTGTCAGCGGTTGTTGGTGGAAAGCGGGGTCGAGATTTCCGGCGCGCATGTCGTGGTGCTCGGGCGCAGTATGATCGTCGGCAAGCCCGTCGCACTGCTCCTGATGCAGAAAGCGGAAGGCGCGAATGCGACCGTCACCGTGGTGCATTCGCGCAGCCGAAATTTGGCGGAGATCACCCGCGCAGCCGACATCGTGATTGCGGCCATCGGGCAGGCGGGATTCGTGAAAGCGGAACACGTGCGCGCAGGCGCGGTGGTCATCGATGTGGGCATCAACCGGGTGGAAGATGCGACGGCGAAACGCGGTTATCGACTCGTCGGCGACGTGGCTTTTGATGAAGTCGCGGCCAAGGCTTCCGCGATTACGCCGGTCCCGGGCGGCGTTGGCCCGATGACGATCGCGATGCTGATGTCGAATACGGTAAAAGCGTGTCGGCTGCAGACCGGCTCGGGATAACGTTACCGCACTATTTTCGTGGTCAGCGCGGCGAGCACGGAAGGTGAGAGCATTCCTGTGCGCAGGAGAAGCGAAGTGAACTGCGGTGATAGCACCGCAGCTCGGGCCACGCGGTTTACCCACAGGCGACCGCGATACAGTTTCGCATGCGCGTGCGCGTAACTGCGTGCGGCCAACGCGTCGTCGCCGTTTTCGTGCAAGGCGCGGATCGCTTCCGCCGCCAGCTCGCCGGAGCGCAAGGCGTAGGCGATGCCCTCGCCGGTGAACGGCTCGACCACGCGCGCAGCATCGCCGACGAGAAAGAGGCGACGCGTGGCGGGAGAGACCGCGGCGCGGCGCAAGGGCGTGATGGTTCGCCAACTGTGATCTGACGCGACGCCGAACGTTTTGCCAGCCCAGGCACGGAGCGCCGGCAGGTCCGCCGGTTGGCCGACGAGGCAAAGATTCAGTTGCCCGTCTCCGGTCGGCGCCTGGCCGGAATATCCCTCCGGCAGGAATTGTAACACCACACGATCGCCGAAGTCGGCGGGCAACGGCAGATGCGTTTGCAACCCGACGCGCTCTTTCTCGATGCGGGGCAGCAATTCCAACAAACGTGCGACGGTGGAATTTCGACCATCGGCGGCGACCACAACGCGCGCCTGAGTCGTCTGCGAACCTGCGGTGATTCTCCAGCCGGTATTCTCCGGAACGAGGCCGGTGACGGTAGCGCCTGGTCGAATCTCAGCGCCGGCTTCCGCCGCCCGGTTCATCAGCAATTGGTCCAACAAACTGCGTTTCACCGCGATCTCGGCGTCCTCCGGGAGCGGGACGCTCACGACATGCCCGCCGATCGCGATGAAATCCACCTGCTTAAGTCTGCCATGCGGCAAAGTGCGCACGCGGTCCGCGATTCCGAGACGCTGGAGGACCGGCGTGCAGGAGGGATTCAAACAATCGCCACAGACTTTTTCGCGCGGGAAGGTTTCGCGTTCGAGCAGGAGCGTGCGCAAGCCGGCGCGTGCGCAAAACGTCGCGCAGGCCGCTCCTCCCGGTCCGCTCCCTACGATGGCGACATCAAACATGATCGTGCACGATAGCTTTCAAGCGTGACGCGCGCGCGCCGCGCTGTCACGTTTCGCCGATATGTGGCGCTCGATTTTTCTTCTCTCCGCGGTGGCGGCAACGACGTTCGCGCAATCGGATCAACCTTTTGACGTCCTGATCAAAGGCGGGACGGTTTACGATGGGAGCGGCGCGGAGGGGCGAGCGGCGGATGTGGCGATTCGCGGCGATCGGATCGTCGGCGTGGGAGATTTCGCGAAGGCGAAAAGCAAACTGACGGTGGACGCGGCCGGGATGGCGGTGGCCCCGGGTTTCATCAACATGCTCTCGTGGTCGACGGAATCGCTGATTGCCGATGGCCGTTCGCAGAGCGAAATCCGGCAAGGCGTTACGACCGAGATCATGGGCGAAGGAAATTCGATGGGCCCGCTCAACCCGTCGATGAAGCAGCGGATGGTGGAAGAGCAGAAGGACATCAAATACGAGATCAAGTGGGACACGCTCGCGGACTATCTGCGGTATCTCGAAAAGCGTGGCGTTTCCTGCAACGTGGCTTCGTTCCTCGGCGCGACCACGGTGCGCGAATACGTTATCGGACTGGAGGACAAGCAGCCGACACCGGAGCAACTCGATGCCATGCGATCGCTCGTGCAAAAGGAAATGGAAGCGGGCGCGCTCGGAATTGGTTCGTCGCTCATTTATCCGCCGGCGTTTTACGCGAAGACGGAAGAGTTGATCGAGTTGTGCAAGGTGGCGGCGAAATACGACGGCAAATACATTTCGCACATGCGGAGCGAGGGGAATCATTTGCTCGAAGCGCTCGATGAACTGATTCGGATTAGCCGGGAGGCCGGGATTCCGGCGGAGGTTTATCACTTGAAAGCGGCGGGGCAGGAGAATTGGAAAAAGGAGGATGAGCTGCTGGCGAAGATCGAGGCTGCGCAGAAGGAGGGGCTCAAGATCACAGCCGATATGTATAACTACACTGCGGCCGGGACGGGGCTCGATGCCTCGCTGCCGCCGTGGACAGCAGATGGCGGCTACCCGGCGTTGTTTAAACGGCTGCGCGATCCGGAGACGCGCGCGAAAATTGCGGAGCAGGTGCGAACGCCGAGTCAGGATTGGGAGAATTTTTATCTGGCGACGGGTTCACCGGAGAAGATTTTGCTGGTGGGTTTCAAGTCGGAGAAATTGAAACCGCTCACCGGCAAGTCGCTTGCGGAAGTGGCGAAGCTGCGCGGGAAAGATCCGGTGGAGACGTTGATGGATTTGATCGCGGAGGACGAGTCGCGGATCGATACGATTTATTTTCTGATGTCGGAAGAGAATGTGCGCAAGCAGATCGCGCGGCCGTGGATTTCGTTTGGCTCGGATGAAGCGTCGCAGGCGCCGGAAGGTGTTTTCTTGGAATCGAATCCGCATCCGCGTGCTTACGGAAACTTTGCGCGTTTGCTCGGCAAATATGTGCGAGAGGAAAAGATCATCTCGCTGGCGGAAGCAGTACGGCGAATGAGCGGCCTGCCAGCGACGAATCTCGGGCTCGATCAGCGCGGTTTTTTGAAAGAAGGAATGTTCGCTGATGTCGTGGTCTTCGATCCAAAGACGATTGCCGATCACGCCACGTTTGAGAAACCGCATCAGTACGCGACCGGGGTGAAGCATGTTTTCGTGAATGGCGTGCAGGTTCTGAAAGATGGCGAACACACAAACGCGAAGCCGGGGCGCGCGTTGTGGGGTCCGGGGAAGTTGTAAAAGGGGCAAGAATGAGACGCGCACATTGTGTGAATCCCTCGCTAGAACTGCCGCTGTGGAACCGGGATATCGTGCCGTTTCAGCGCGGCATTGAGGATCGGTTCCGCTGCCTTATCAATCGAACCCGACATTACTTCGCCATAGTGACGTGCGCTGTCGTCGGAATGGAATGCATAGACGTTCTCGCAGTCGAAGCAGACGGAGAGACTCACAGCAAACGTCGGCGTCTCGACATAAATTTTATGATGCGGCGTATGACATTGGGCTGAGTTCCAGCCGCGTCTGATATTCTGGGCGAGAGCGCGGAACAACGCGCGCTGCTCTTCCCGGTCTGTGATCTCGGCATACCCCGAGACGGCTCGTCTTTTATAAGGTTCGCGGTCCCATTTTTCGGATGAATCGTCCGCTGACGCGGTGATCTCCGCTTCGCTCAGTTCCGGTGCACCCTCTTCCCTCCGGAGAATCTGCCAGCCATCTCCGTAGTTTTCCCGGGCCAGATCGTCGGTCATTTCATCGACGGTGCGACCGATGGTCTCGACGGTGCTGGCGACGTACGGATCCGCGCTCAGGTCCAGTCGGACGATCCGGTCTCCGTCGTCGTAAAGGTCCGACGGCAGAATGATCTCGTTCCTTCCTAGCCGGCGATAACCTTCCCTGAGCACCAGCGGCCGAGAGTATTCATCACCGAACGCATAAAGAAAGATCTTTGGGTTCTGCCGCAGTAGTTGCTCGACATGATTCGCGAAACGCCACTGCTGGTAACTCACCAAGGCTACCCCAGCGTAAAGCGGGAAGACTATGGCGAAGAGGGCTGCCGCGATAACTGCCGGAAGGAGGATCCGCACGAGCGATCGGCCGGAATGAAAGAATAGGACGGTTGGCCACACAAGCAGCGCCGTTGCAAACCCGAACCAGAGCCATCGCTGCGGCGCAACATCATACCAAGACCACGCCAGGGCCAGGACAGCCGCGCTATGCAAGATGGCGAGGAACCCAAGCAGAAGATGTGTCCGTATCTGGGTTGTGCGGGTGGTCACCGTTTCGCAGTTTATCGCGCCCAGCCCCAGAATGAAAGCCAGCCGCCGCTCGGAGACGGTCAGCACTCGGCGCCGCTGGGCTGCTCACGCCGACACTGCCTGGCAATTGCAAGCCGCCCACAGCGGCGGCTACTGTTTGCCGATGCCTTCCGCTTTGCCAAAGGAAAAACCCGATTTCGCGAAACGCGTGCATGAGGTGCCGCATAAACCGGGCGTTTACCTGATGCGCGATCGGTTTAATCGCGTGATCTATGTGGGGAAGGCGCGCGATTTACGGAAACGGGTGGGTTCGTATTTTTTGCCGTCGAAGGTGGCGCAGGCGGATTTGAAGACGCGCGCTTTGCTCGAAGCGGTGTGGGATTTTGAGTTCCACACGGTGCAGAATGAGCCGGAGTCGATCCTGCTCGAAGGGAAGCTGATCAAGGAATTTCGGCCGCGCTACAATATCTCGTTTCGGGACGATAAGCGGTTCTTGGTGGTGAAGGTGGATCCGACAGAAGACTGGCCGCGTTTTCGTTTGGCACGGTTTAAGAAGGATGATGGCGCGCGTTATTTCGGGCCTTATGCGCATGCCGGCGCACTGCGGCAGACTTTGAATTTCATGCGCAAGAAATTTGGAGTGCTGACGTTTGGCCGTGGGGCGCCAACGCCGCGGGAATTGAAGTCGTCTACGTATCAGGTGCCGTTCCGGTTGAGCGAAATCGATGGCGAGCAATATCGCGAACGCGTAGCGCAGGCTTGCGATTTTCTGGAGGGACATTCGCGCGAGATGATCGGCGCGGTGGAGGAGGAAATGCGGAAGGCGGCGGAGAAGCTGGACTTCGAGAAGGCGGCGGAGCTGCGCAACATGCTGGAGGATTTAAAGCGCACCACGAAACCAATGCGGCGTTTCACGCGGCATAGTTTGCCGAGCGCGATCGATCCGGCGCAGGATGTGGAGTCGCTGCGCGA
>JBDSNB010000018.1:0-3827 GCA_039915555.1 Chthoniobacterales bacterium
CAATTTTTCTCCCACGCCTGATTGTAAACTTCGCGCATCCGGCGGCTCTCCGCGCCGATCCGGGTGAGATCGGCCGAGCGAATGGTCGCGATCTCGCGCTTCTTGATTCGCAATGCGAAACGTTGCAGAAGGCTCACCGCCTGCGCGCGGTCCGCCAGCCACCAGGCGAAAAAATCTTTCGTCTTCGCGTAGCCGCACCCTTCGAGCAAGGCGGCGTAAGAGGGCGGATTGTGCGAAGTGAGAACCGTCGGCGGGTGTTCGAATCCGTCGACGAGAAGCCCGCACACGTAGTTGGTCGAGTAATCGATTGGCCCCATCATCTCGTCGCGCCCGCGCTGGCGCACCCAGCCTTCCGCGGCGTCGAACAAGACCTGCGCGACCGCCGGATCGTCGATCGATTCGAACATTCCGAAACAGCCGACATTTGAGCCGTGGAGCGTGTTGTAGTTCGGATCGTCGCTCGCCAGAATGCGACCGACGATCTCGCCTCCGCGACGCGCCAGGAACATAGCTGCGGCACCGTGTTCGAAAAACGGATGCTTCTTTTGATCGAGAAACTCGCGCCGTTCGATGATCAACGGCGGCACCCAGACCGGGTCGTTCGCATAGATCCGCCAGGGAAATTTGATGAAGGCGTCACGCTCGGCGCGCGATTTTACTTCGGTGACAACGATGCCGGACACGGGGAAGTCATCTCACAATCGCACCCGTCTGTGTAGGGCGTTTCTGCGAAACGCCGGTCGTCTGGCACAGACGCCCTATCATCGCGCTGGCGCGAGACGCGCCATCAGGGTGCGGAAGGCCGCTGCGTGCCGCGTTTGCACGTAGAGGAAGAGGAGGTTGAAGAGCGTGACCTCGATCCAGAAATACCAGGTCGGGTGCCCGATGATCAGCATCAGGAACAAAATGATCATCCGGGCATTCGTAGCGAGGCCGTTGCACCATTTCACCAGCGGCTGACAGAGCGTGCGATATTGCGTCGCCAAGTCGGTCGTCCATTCCGTCGCCTTCGCTGCCTGTCGCAATTCCGAAAGGCGCGGCGCGAGCCATTCCTGCTGCCGCGTGTAGTTGAGATAATTTCGCAGGCCGAGCTTCTTCCAAAAAGTTCGCCAACTGGTGCGCGCGTATTCGGTGCCGACATGCTCGGAGGAATTTTGGTCGAGACTGCGTTTGCCCGTGACGAACTGCAGGTAGGCGTTCCGATAATGATCGATCATCATGCTTTGCAGCGCGTGACTGAAGCCGGCAGCGATGACGAGCAACCAGATCGACGCGCTTCCGCCTTCCGCGATGAAGCGCAAAGCCAGATGTAGATAAACGCTGGCAAAAACAATGTAATCCGCGAAGCCGTCTACGATCGCGCCCTGCAGGCTCCCGCGATTCGTTAGGCGTGCGAGCTGGCCGTCGGCGTTGTCGAGCGCGTTGGTCAGAATGTGCAGCGCCATCCCGCACAGATTCAGTCGCAGATCGCGATAGAAATAAAGATGACCCGCCAGCACGCCGCAGCCCGCGCCGAGAAACGACACCATGCTGGGCGTGAAGTTCAGCCACGCAAAAAAGCGCGCGAGCTGGTAGCCGATCGGGCGATAAAAATGGAGGTCGAGCCAGCCTTCGACATCGCGCGCCTTGTAGCTCGCTTCGATCGGGGGCGTGTCCTTCACTGAGCTGATCAGAGATCCTTCGGCTCCGCTCAGGATGACAAAATAGGGAGCTAGGCCTTCTGCAAGAGCTCGGGCACGAGCGTCTCTTCGAGAATATGCAGCGCCTCGTCGAGATCGGCGCGGGAATGATTCGCGGTCACGCAGGCGCGGAAGCAAATGCGATCCTGCGGCACCGCCGGATAATCGACCGGCGCAACCCACAGCCCGCGCCGCCGCAGTTCGTGTCCGAGCCGATACATCCGGCTGCGGTCGCCAATCACGAGCGGCATGATGTAGGTGGTGGACGCGCCGGTTTCGATTCCGAGTTCGTTGACGCGCGTCCGGAAATAATCGGCGTTGTCCCACAGCCGTGTGCGCAGTTCCGGCTCGCGGTTGGAAATTTCCAACCCCTTCAAAATCGCCGCCACCACGGATGGCGGGAGCGCGCACGAATACACATACGAGTGCGCGTAGAGCCGCAGATAATCCATCGTCTCCTGCGGCCCGGCGATGAAACCGCCGAGTGCGCCGAAAGCTTTAGAGAACGTGCCGTAAATCAGCGGAATGCGATGCTCGGCGTGGAAATGTTCCGCCGCGCCGCGTCCGTGTTCGCCGCAACCGAGCATGGAATGCGCTTCGTCGATCATGACCGTGGCATTGTGTTCCTCCGCGACCGCGAGCAGTTCGTCGAGCGACGCAAAATCGCCGTCCATCGAGTAGATGCCTTCCACGATCACGAGCGTGCGTTTGCCTTTGCGGCGAATGAGCGCGTCCTGGAGCGACGCCGCGTGGTTATGCTCGAAGCGATCGATCCGGCAACGCGAAAGGACCGCGCCATCGCGCAGACTCAAGTGCGAGCGATCATCCATCACCGCGACATCCGCTTTGCGCAGCAATCCCGAGATCGTGCCGAGCGCGCCGCCGAATCCGCTGTTGAAAAGAATCGCATCATCGCGACCGAGGAACTTCGCCATCTCCTGCTCGAGCTGACGATGCACATCCGTCATGCCCGAAAGCGTGGGCGAGCCACATGCACCGACGCCGTATTTGCGCAATGCCACCGTCGCGGCCTCCACCACTTCCGGGTGATTGGCGAGCCCGAGGTAGTTGTACGAGCAAAGATTAATCACCGGCTGCGCTTTGCCGTCGTACTGGATCGAGGTCCGGACGTCCGCGCTCGCTAACATGTTCGGCTCGTAAAGTTCCGCTTCCCACGCACCCGCCTGCCGCCATTCCGTAAAACCGGCGGGCGGCTTCAGCAGATCGTCGCTCGGGCCCACGACGAAATCGCCCAAGCTGAGCGATGCATCGAAGCCGCTATCGGGCCCCGGCCGGGCGTCGCCTCTCATGTGCACACCCTCATGATGGGAGTGGGACGCTTCCAAATCAACGCCATAACTCAGTCATTCGCTGTTCCCAGGCCTCGTGGTTCTTCCTCGCGTCGGTGATGAACGGCGACGCGGCGATCGCTTTGATGATAAAGCGGTTGATAGCCGACATCGGAAAACTTAGCGGCCGAAGCACATCCATGAAAAGAACCACCCGCACGCCCTCCGTGTCATTCCAGACCTCGTGCTCGTAGGTATCGTCGAAAAACATGCTCCCGCCTTCCTGCCAATGCGCGATCGTATCCGCCACGCGGATACGGCATTGCTCCTCCGGTTTCGGAACAATGAGCCCAAGATGATAGCGGACCACGCCCTTGTACGGGCCACAATGCGCCGGGATGTGCATGTGCGGCGCGAGAATGGAAAAAAATGCCGTCTTCGCGCCCGGCACCGCTTGTAACAAAGCGGCCGTGCGCGGACAGCGAGCCGCATTAGCCGGCACCTGCAGCCCATACGCGAAAAAGAAAAACGTCTTCCATTTATCCTCCTTCGCGAGGTGCTTCTGATCCGGCGAGATGTCCTGGAAATTCGGCAAATCCTCGCGATGCGTCAGCACGACGTCGAGTTCCTCACGGATGACGTGCCAGTTCTTCTCCAGTTCGCGCGCCCAGGGAAATTGCTCCGCCGAAAAGAACGGCTGATCGCCCACGAGCGAGGCGCGGCCGATCCCCTTCTGCACCTGTTGCAGGAGCTTGCGGCCATACTTCATCAATATTTTTCTGGCCTGAGCCTTCATGTAAGCGGGAAGTAGTTCGCGCTTTCGGCCACTGCCTTGGCGACCCTAACGGGATTCGAACCC
>JBDSNB010000160.1:0-6008 GCA_039915555.1 Chthoniobacterales bacterium
GTGATGTGCGCTTCGTCCGCGATCAAGCCGACCATCGCGATCGTCGGGGTGGGATCGACCGCGCCAGCGGGGCTCTCATTATAAAGAGAGACGTTGCCGCCGATGACCGGCGTGCCAAACGCGCGGCAAGCTTCCGCTTCGCCTTCCACGCATTCGCGGAGTTGCCAGAAGTTTCCCGGCTTGTAGGGATTCCCAAAGTTGAGGTTGTCGGTGACGGCGAGCGGGGTCGCGCCCGAACAAGTGAGGTTCCGCGCCGCTTCTGCGACGGCGATACGGCCGCCTTCCCGCGGATCGAGCGCGCAGTAGAGTGAATTGCAATCGCTCGTCGCGGCGAGAATTTTATTCGCCTCACGCACGCGGAAGACTGCGGCGTCGGAGCCGGGCAAGACGACCGTGCCCGTGCGCACCATGTGATCGTACTGGCGGTAAACCCAATTTTTCGAAGCAATCGTGGGATCGGCGAGCAACTGACGCAACGCTTCTTCGTGATCGATCTCCGGCAAGCTCGCGAGATCGAGCGGCGCGACTGCAGGAGGGGCTTTCGCTTCGCGTTCGTAGAGCGGCGCTTCGTCGGCCAACGGCTTGGCGGGAATCTCTGCGGCCACGGCGCCGTGATTGCGCACGCGCATCATGCCGTCGTCGGTCACGAGCCCGATCTCCGCGCAGGGCACATCCCACTTTTCAAAAATATCGCGCACGACCTTCTCTTTTCCTTTGTGCGCGATGATGAGCATGCGCTCTTGGGATTCGCTCAGGAGCGTCTCGTAAGGCGTCATGCCGGTTTCGCGTTTCGGGACTTTCGCGAGGTCGATCTCCACGCCGGTGCCGCCGCGGCTCGCCGTCTCGCACGTCGAGCAGGTCAGGCCGGCTGCGCCCATGTCCTGAATGCCGGCGACCGCATCGGTGGCGAGCAATTCGAGACACGCTTCGAGAAGTAATTTTTCCTTAAATGGATCGCCGACCTGCACGGCGGGCCGGTCTTCGCGCGATTCCTCGGTGAGCTCGCGCGAGGCAAATGCCGCGCCGGCCAAACCATCGCGGCCCGTCTCCGCGCCGACGTAGAAAACCGGATTGCCGACGCCGCGCGCCGCGCCGCGCGCCACTTGTTCGTGCCGCAAAACACCAAGGCAGAAAACATTCACGAGCGGATTTCCCTCGAAGCTTTCGTCGAAGTAAACCTCGCCGCCGATCGTCGGCACGCCGATGCAATTGCCGTAATGCGAAATGCCGGAAACGACGCCGGCGAAGAGGCGGCGATTGGTTTTCACGTTCGGGCTGTCGCCGGTGATCGGACCGAAACGGAGGGAGTTGAGGAGAAACTCCGGACGCGCACCCATGGTGAAAATGTCGCGAATGATTCCGCCCACGCCGGTGGCCGCGCCTTGGAACGGCTCGATCGCGCTCGGGTGATTATGCGACTCGATCTTGAACGCCACCGCCCAGCCGTCGCCGATATCGACCACGCCAGCGTTTTCTTCGCCGGCTTTGACGAGAATGTTCGGGCCCATGGTGGGAAATTTCTTTAGCTCGCGCCGCGAATTTTTATACGAGCAATGCTCGCTCCACATCACGGAGAAGATGCCCAGCTCAGTGAAATTTGGGTCCCGCCCGAGAATCCGCTGAATGCGTTCGTATTCGTCGGGTAGGAGTCCGTGTTTTTTAATGAGGTCGGGCGTGATGGCCGGGTCGGAAACGGGAGGCATGTGCAGCGCACGTTAGCCGATGCCGGAGAGCGCTCAAACACTTCCCGGCCGCGGCGCTTTTTTTGTGTGGGATCGATTGAATAATCCGCCCCCGCGCAGGGTCGAAAATGGGCCGGACGAGACCGCATCGGAAACGTCCGGCGGCGGCCTTTAAAACGAATTAGAGGCAGTCATTGGTAAAACCCCAAAAGCAAGAAAGGCAAATACATGAAAAAGACACTCCTGACATTGGCTTGTGCGGCGATCGCGCCTCTGGCGTTTGCGCAATCAACCACCACTACTGAAACCACGAAAACCACCGATACTCCCTTGCATTCCAAGACGGAGAAGACGACCACCACGACCTCGACTGAGGGCACGGTGTCGACGTTCACGCCGGGCAAGACCATCGTGGTCAATCGCGTCGGCGTGACCGACCCGATCTCGTATGTCCTCGGCAAGACGGTGGAATACGTGGATCGCGCGGGCAAGGTGATCGAAGCCTCGATGGTCAAGCCGGGCGCCAAGGTGCACGTTTATTACGACAACGAAGGCGAGACCCATGTGGTCAATCGCGTCGTGGTCGATCAATAAGCGGACGCGCCAGGTTCAAAAATCGAAAGCCGCAGGGTCCCGAGTGGGCTCTGCGGCTTTTCGCTTTTGTGGGCGGGCTGCCCCACCGGCGCGTTTGCTTTCGCAGGGTAAATCGCATAAAACCTCCCATGGCTTTTGAGCTAAAAGAGATCGTCGCTGCGCGCCTGGGCGAGAACTACGATCTGCACGAGCGGCACCTCAACCGCACGCTCGTGGCGGCGCAACGCGTGATCGGTTTCGACAAGGTCTACGCCCGCGCGGAAGGCGCGTATCTCTACGACATGGACGATCGGGATTACCTCGATTTCCTCAGCGGCTATAGCGTTTACAACATCGGGCGGAATCATCCGGTGGTGCGGAAGGCGATCGAGGACGTGCTCGCGCTCGATCTGCCGAACATGGTGCAGATGGATTGTTCGCTTTTGAGCGGGTTGCTCGCGGAAGCGGTGACGAAGCGCACGCCGCCACATCTTGATGCGGTGTTCTTCTGCAACTCTGGCACGGAGGCGATGGAGGGCGCGTTGAAATTTGCACGCGCGGCTACGGGGCGGCAGCGTGTGCTTTCGCTGGAGAGCGCGTTTCACGGGTTGAGCCTCGGGTCGCTTTCGCTCATGGGGTGCGAAAGTTTTACGGAAGGTTTTGGCGACTTAATGCCGGGCTTCGAAACGCGCGTCGCTTTGGATGATAGCGCGGCGCTGGAACACGAGTTGGCGAAAGGCGATGTGGCCGCGTTCGTGATCGAGCCGGTGCAGGGCAAGGGTTGCAAGTCGCCGAAAACGGATTTTTACGAGCGGGCGCAGGCGCTTTGCCGGAAACACGGCACGCTCTTGATTGTGGATGAAATTCAGACGGGGCTCGGACGGACCGGCAAGATGTTTGGCTTTCAACATTGGAATCTCGAACCGGATATCATTACGCTCGCGAAGAGTTTGAGTGGCGGCTACGTGCCGTGCGGCGCGATCGTGGCGCGGCGCGAAATTTATCAGAAGACCTTCAGCCGGATGGATCGTTGCGTGGTGCATTCGACCACCTTTGGTCGGAACAATCTTGCGATGGCCTGCGGTCTCGCGGCCCTGGAAGTGATCGATGACGAAAAGCTGATCGAGAATTCCGCGAAGATGGGTGCGCTCCTGATGCAGCGGATCGACGCGCTGCGCGAAAAGCATTCCTTCATCAAGGAGGTGCGCGGCAAAGGACTCATCATCGCGATCGAATTCCAGGAACCGAAGGAGCTGAAACTCAAGGTGGGCTGGAAGCTTTTGCACAAGGTGGACAAGGTCCTCTTCGCGCAGATGGTCGTCACGCAGATGCTCAGCCAGCATCGCATCCTCACGCAGGTCGCCGGTCATGCGATGGACGTGGTTAAAATTCTCCCGCCGCTGATCATCGGGGAGCGCGAGGTCGATCGTTTCGTCAAAGCGTTCGATGAAGTGCTGACGGAATGCCGTAAGTTTCCCGGTCCGATGTGGGAGATCGGGCATAACTTTGTGCGTCACGCGTTGCGCTCCAAGAAAACGCAAACGCGGCCGGCGGTCTCGGCTTAAGGGCCGCGCGCCGTTTTCAATTTCATGAACAAACCAGAATTCATCAAACGCACGCCGCCGGGTGTGAAACCGGTGCAACGGCAGGGACACGGCATCGCGCCAACCGGCGTGCGGCCGGTGCAACGCGATCGCCTGAGCTGGCATCAATTTGCGGCGGAGCCCGAGCGTTACGCTGCGATGCAATTCCGCCAGTGCGGCTGCTCGGGATTGGCGCTCTCCGTCATTTCGCTCGGCTCGTGGGAAACGTTCGGCGGCTACGTGGGGCCGGAGCTGGCGCGCGGTTGTATCTTTCGCGCTTTCAACCTGGGCATCACGCATTTCGATCTCGCGAACACCTACGGCAACCCGCAGGGCCGCTCGGAAATCATGGTCGGACGCACCTTGCGCGAAATGCCGCGCGATGAAATCGCGGTCGCGACGAAAGCGGGTTTCCCGATGGGGCCGGGCCCTTATGGGCAAGGCGCGTCGCGCAAAGCGCTGCTGACAGGCATCGACGAATCGCTCAAGCGGCTCGGGCTCGATTACGTGGACGTTTTCTATTCGCACCGCCCGGACCCGGCGACGCCGTTGGAGGAAACGATGCGCACGCTCGATCAAATCGTGCGGCAGGGGAAGGCGCTCTATATCGGGTTGAGTAATTATTCGGCGGCACAGTTGAGCGAAGCGGCACGTATTACCCGAGAACTGAATTTGAGCCCCATCGTGGCGACGCAGGTTGGCTACAGCATTTTGCGGCGTGGCATCGAGCAGGAGGCACTGCCGATGGCGCGCGATTTGGGCATGGGCGTGGTGGCGTTCTCGCCGCTCGCGCAGGGTTTGCTCTCGCCGAAATATTTGAGCGGCGTGCCGGAAGGTTCGCGCGCGGCGCGCACCTGGACTGCGAAACAGAAGGAAGGTTTAACGCCGGCGTTGCGCGAGAAACTGCGGCAGTTGAACGAGCTGGCGAAAGGGCGCGGACAAACCCTCCCGCAGATGGCGATCGCGTGGACGCTCCGCGCGCCGGAGGTGACATCGGCCTTGATCGGCGCGTCGGATATCGATCAGCTGGAGGAGAATGCGAAGGCGCTCGACAAAATGAGCTTCACGGACGAAGAGTGCGGCCGCATCGACGCCATCCTCCGTTCCGCGGCTCCGGCTGCACCCGTCGCCAGCCCGCAGAGCGGTTAGGCGACCCGACTCCCGCTGCGTTCTCCATGAAACTCCTCAACAAAATCGGCCGGGAGTTTTCTGGTTACAATTTACTGGAATCCGCGCGCCGGCTGGTCGATCGCAAACCGCTCCAGTGCAGTCTCTATGTGACCGATCGTTGCAATCTCGATTGCAGCTATTGCACGGAGTACGACAACTCCCAGCCGCATCCGCCGGTGGAAGATTTGAAGAAGTGGCTGCGGAAAATCCGCGAGCTGGGCACGATGCGGATCGCGCTCGTGGGCGGTGAACCCCTCTTGCACCCGGACATCGTGAAGCTGGTGCGCTATTGCCGGGAGCTGGGTTTTGCCACCAGTCTCACGACGAATGGATTTTTGCTCACGCGCAAGTTGCTGGCGGACCTGGAGGAGGCGGGATTGCAGGTCATGCAGATCAGCGTGGATCGGATGACGCCGAGCCCGGTTACGAAGAAAACGTTTAAGACGATTTTGCCGAAGCTCGATTATTTTAAAGACTCGAAGGTCAGCCTGCACATCACGGGCGTGCTTTGTCACGACACCTTGCCGGAATCGACCGCGGTCCTCGAGACCGGTCTGGAGCGCGGCATTCCGACCGAAGTGCGGCTGGTGCATGCCGACCCGACCAGCTTCTACCGCGTGCAACGCGGTTCGCCCGAAGCGCTCAAGAATTTCATCGAGTGGATGATTCAACGGAAGCAGAACGGCGAGAAGATTCACACCAACGAAGCGATTCTCGATTACCAGCTCAGTCTCCTGAAAGGCGAGCCGACGGAGTGGACCTGCATGGCGGGCTACAAGCTCTTCTTCGTTTCCGCGCAGGGAAAATTCTGGGAATGCAGCATGGTAAAAACCGAGAAGGACATCATGGAGATCACGCTCGCGGACCTCTACGCGAACTATCGGAAGAAAGATTGCCAGACGGGCTGCGGAGTTTATTGCGCGGTCAGCACCTCGCTCCTCGTGGAGCAGCCAGCGCGCGTCATCGGCAAGGAAATCGTGGCGCGCGCGAAACGCGTGCC
>JBDSNB010000099.1:0-3314 GCA_039915555.1 Chthoniobacterales bacterium
GCCGTCCTGCCGAAGGTTCGTCGTTTTTTCCAGGATCATCTCCTCGATCCGTTTGCGCGCGGTGCGCCGGACGGTGATGGCGAGGCGCGGCAATTCCACCTCGGTGCCGGAAGGCGGCAGATAACCGAGGCGATTGAAGACCAGCCCGCCGATCGTATCGATGCCTTCGGCTTCAAACTCGAACCCGAGATGTTCCGCGAGATCGTCGAGCCGCGCGTTGCCGCTCACGAGAAAACGCCCGTCTTCCAACGGCTCGATATAAAGATCGGCCTGCCCGAGGGGCGCGGCGTCGCTCATGATTTCTTCGA
Organism: Chthoniobacterales bacterium; assembly: GCA_039915555.1. Taxonomy (GTDB): domain Bacteria; phylum Verrucomicrobiota; class Verrucomicrobiia; order Chthoniobacterales; family UBA10450; genus JACCTI01. Next base: position 309 of record JBDSNB010000099.1, read on the forward strand.
TGATATCGGAAAGCGTGATGATGCCTTCCGTGCCGCCGAATTCGTCCACCACGATGGCGAGCCCTTGCGGGTGCGAGAGGAAGCTGCGCAAGAGTTCGGGCGCGCGCATCGTTTCCGGCACGAACGACGGAGCGACCAAGCGCTCGGTGTAGTGTACGCTCGGATCGAGCAGGAAATTTTTCACGTCGAGCAGGCCGAGGATATTGTCTGGCGTCTCGGCGTAAACCGGGACGCGGCGATGCCGTTTCTCCTTTACCTGCGCAATGGCCTCCTCGTTCGTGCAATCATCGGGGAGCGCGAAAGTGTCCACGCGCGGCGTCATGCAATCCTTCGCCGTCTTGTCGCCCAGCTTGATGATCTCCTGGATCATTTCGCCTTCCGCTTCGTGCAGAGTTCCTTCTTCTTCGCCGATCTCGAGCAGCGTCTCGAGTTCTTCGTCGGTAATGCCGGCGCGCGCGCGGGAAGGCGCGATTCGATCCACGATCACTTCGCTCACCGTTTCGAGCGCATGGCCGACGCGATCGAGCAGCGGCATCAGGGCGCGCAAAGTGAAAACCCCGATCGCGGAAAGACGATAGGGCGCAGAAAGCGCGAGCACTTTTGGCACGAGATCGCAGAGTAAAACGAGGATCGCGAAGATGACGATCGCGGCGAGCCATTGCGGGACGTTGTCGCCGGCGGGCGGGCCTTCCCAGAGCAGGAAGAGGCACAAGACGATGAGCGGGACGTTCACGACCGCGTCGCTCAGGAGGAGGACGTTGAGGACGCGGCGCGGATTTTCGCGAAAGGACTGGATGAAGTTTTTCAGCGACGGGTGCTGATCTTCCAGGCGACGCAGTTGGTGCGCCTTGAGCGAGAAGAGCGCGGTTTCCAAGCCCGAGAAAAGCGCGGAAAGAAAAATAAGCGCCGCGATGACCGAGACGAGAATGATGAGGCTGGCCGCGGTCATCCCGCGGCGTGGAAGCGGTTCCGCCACCGAAGCCCTGGCGGGAAAGTAATGCTGGCCGGTTTGCCCCTCATCTCAGACGAACGAGACTAAGGCCAAGATGACGAAAGGGGAAAGAATTTCGCGTTTCGCGGAGGAGCTGGCGGCCTCGGAGCCGGCCCGCCCCCGGCGCGAAGATGCACGCGAGATCGCCGATCATCCCTGTTATCGCGGCTTTTTTCGCTGCTGGAATGAGCAGCGCTATTACGAGGCGCATGATGTGCTCGAGCATCTCTGGCTCACTACGACCTCGGAAGATTGGGCCTACTTCAAAGGATTGATCCAGGCGGCCGGCGGGTTCGTTCATTTGCAAAAACATTTCGAGCAACCGACGCATCGGGTGCACGGTCGGCGGCTTGCTCCCGCGGTGCGGCTCTTTCGTTTGGCGGAAAAAAATCTCACGCCTTTCGCGCCGCTGCGGCATGGGTTTGAGGTCGCGGGGTTGTTGCAGTTGATCGAGCGGCAGATCGCGGCCATCACCGATTCGGAATACACGCGCAATCCGTGGTCGCCGGAAGTGGCGCCGCGTTTGACGCTAGCGACGCGGAGTGATCCTCCACGCGGTTTAGCGGGTGAAGATTAATTTGAATCCCGCGATCACGAGCACGCTCGCGAGCAGCAGAGAGATGGCCCGTGCCGGAAGCCGGCGGCTTCCGAAATAGGAACCCAACGTGCCGGCGATGACCGCGGCCACGGCCAGCCACCAGATGAAGGTCGGCACTGGTTGGCCGCTGACGATGTAACCGGAAAGGCCGGCGATCGAGTTGACCAGGATGAAGAGCGCGGAAACCGCGGCGGCGCGTTTCGTGTAAGTCCAGCGCGCAAGGAGCAGGAGTGGCGTGAGGAAAATTCCACCGCCGGTGCCGGTGAGCCCGGAAAGCAAACCGATGCCTGCCCCGCTGGCGAGCGCGAGCGGACGCGCCGGCGCTTGCGGATTGACCGGATCACCCGGGCGCAGAAACAACCGCGCGGCGGAGAAAAGGAGGACGCTGCCGATGAGCGGTTTGAGCAACCAGGTGGCGAGGGGGAGCGATCCGCCGAGATACGCGCACGGCACGGAGAGCACCGCGAAGGGCCAAAAGAGCGACCAAGAGAAGTGGCCGGCGCGGTAGAATTGGAACGCCCCGATGGTGGCGACGAGGATGTTGAGAATGAGCGCGGTCGGGCGGATGAAAGTGGCGCTGAGGCCGCACAAGGTCATGACCGCGATGTAGCCGGAAGCGCCGGCGTGGCCGACGGAGGAATAGAGGAACGCGACGAGGACAACACCGGCGAGGAGAAGGGCGAAAGTGGTGGCGTCCATCCGAATGCCGAACGTCGAACGCCGAACGCCGAACGTCCAATCGGGGATTCTGCATTCGGCGTTCGACGTTCGGCGCTGGGCGTTCGACCTTCTCTCTTCATGTCCGCAAATCGCCTCGCCCAGGAAAAATCTCCCTACCTTCTTCAGCACGCCGATAATCCGGTCGCCTGGCTTCCGTGGGGCGAGGAAGCGTTTGCGCAAGCGCGCGCCGAGAACAAACCCATCTTTCTCTCGATCGGTTACTCGACCTGTCACTGGTGCCACGTGATGGCGCACGAATCGTTCGAGGACGAAGCGACGGCAGCGATCATGAATCGCGAGTTTGTGAACATCAAAGTCGATCGCGAAGAGCGGCCGGATGTGGATCGCGTTTACATGACCTTCGTGCAGGCCACGACCGGTGGCGGCGGTTGGCCGATGAGCGTTTGGCTCACGCCGGATTTGAAGCCGTTTGTGGGCGGCACCTATTTTCCGCCGGAGGATCGCTACGGGCAGCCAGGATTTAAGAAAGTACTGGAGCGAATCGCGGCGGCGTGGAAACAGGATCGCGCGAAGATTTCGGAACAAGGAACGCGGATCATGGAAGCTTTACGCGAAGCGGCTGAGAGCCAAGCGCCGGGCGGCGAATCGTTAGACGCGGGAATCATCGAAACCGCTTATCAACAAATCGCGCGGAGCTACGATGCGCACGAAGGCGGCTTCGGCGGCGCACCGAAAT
>JBDSNB010000087.1:0-6522 GCA_039915555.1 Chthoniobacterales bacterium
CCTTCGCCTCGATGTTTTTCGCGACCAACTGGTCGACGGTCATTTCCTTGGGTTCCTGCGCGCTGGCCAACGAAGGGAAAGCCGCGCAGACGACGAGAAGAGGGAGAAGACGTTGAAGCATAATTTGATGGAGGCTGGAGTTTACTGAGCGGAAATGACTCGCTTTTGGATGAACCCTAACGGATGAGAACTTGAAAGCGAAGCTCGTTCACTCGCAAGCCACGGGGCTCATGCAAACAGCATGCCATCAATCGTAGATCAGTTGCAAATAACTGAATCGGAGCTCGTTGCAGAGCGCAGAGTGGTCAGCATTCCATCGGAATCGTATCGAAACCGGGATTCACGCGTTCCGAAGTCGGGACGACGAGGGCGCAATATATTTGCCTAACCGATAGTTTAGGCTTGAAATTTTCCCGCATTCGTCCGCACGCTGCGCGCACACCCCAATACATATATGCTCAACTTCTTCTCCTCGAAGTTTGTGTCCGTCTCCACCGCCCTCGCCTTTCTGGCCGGAGCGTGTCTCAGCATCCCTCAGAACATCTCCGCGCAACAAGCTGTTGCCCCCTCCGCCACCGCCGCCGCGGTGGATCCGACGCGCGATCCGAACGGCAACGTCGTTCCGCCGCCCGTGGATACCGCGACGACCGAGCGTGTCTTCGTAACCGGGTCGGCCATTCCGACCGCCGCCGAAGTCGGACCCAACCCGGTCCTGAACGTGACGCGCGAGCTGATCAATAAATCAGGCGAGCGCAACACGGAGCAGCTCCTGCGAAATCTTCCCGTCGCAAACGCGAATGGCGTCCCCGTTTCCAACAACGAAAACGGTTCGAACACGGCGGTCGGTGCTGCCACCATCGCGCTGCGCGGATTTGACGCCCGCGCCACCCTCATCCTGCTCGACGGGCGCCGCATCGCGCCTTACCCGATCAGCAACGCGGGGATCGTGTTCATCGATCTCAACTCCATCCCGGCGGCCTCCATTTCCAGCATCGAAATCCTGAAAGACGGAGCTTCCACCACCTACGGCGCGGACGCAGTCGCAGGCGTGGTGAACATCAAGCGGCATCGCGAATATCAAGGCGTGGAAGCGTCGGTCGAATACGGCAACACGACCGAGAAAGACTCGGGGGAGTTCGCGTCGTCGGTGCTCTTCGGCGTCGGCAATGGCACGACCAACATCTCGGGCACGGTGAATTATTATCATCGCAATTCCATCTTTAACCGGGATCGGAGCTACTCCGCGGTGCCCCCGTTTTTGAGCAGCAACGCGAGCCCGTACAATTTGCAGGTTACGAATGCCGCGGTGGCGGCGGCCGGGGGCACCGTCTTTCCGAGCGCCAGTGGGAATCAATTTGCCGGCGCCCCGAACCGCACGAATGGCCTGGCTCCGGCCAACACCTATCTCTACGGATCCAGTCGGCCTCGCTCCGGGCCAAACGGCTTTAACTTTAACGAATTCTCACTCTCCTTTCCGGAGTCGGAACGCTACGGCGCTTACGTCGCGTTCGATCACAAATTTTTCGGCGATCAGTTAATCGTCTTCGGCGACGCGATGTATCAAAACGTTCAGACGCATAACGAACTCGCGCCGCCCGCCACCGGGAATTTCCAGACCAATGGGCAGGTCACAATCGCGATCCCGCCGCGCGTCCCGAATCCCGCGGGGACCACACCGTTCGGCGGCCCTACTTATGCCGACACCGGCCTCACGCCCGGCGCCTTCAATCCCTTCAACCCCTTCAACCAAATTATCTCCGGCGGCTCGCGCGCGCGGCTGGCGGAGTTTGGCAATCGCACCTTCGACAACGAGACCGATTCCTTTCTCTCCACCTTTGGATTCAAAGGCGACAAGCTCTTCAACGGCACCTGGGGTTACGACACCGGCTTCCGCTACAGCGAAGTCAGAAATATCACCACCGGCAATCAGGTTTCGTCGTCGCGTTACACCCGCATCCTGAATCAAGCCGATCCGATCTTTAATCCGGCCTCGCCCGAGTACATCGGGACGCCGATCGCCTTCAATCCCTTCGGCGATTTCCGCGTTCCGATTCCGTCCAACCAGTTGTCGCTCGAATACGCGCGCGTCCATCCGAAGGACATCCAGACCTCCAAGCTGGCGACCCTCGATGCCACCATTTACACGACGGAGCTCTTAAGTCTCCCGGCCGGCGGAGTGGGCCTGGCCTTTGGCGGACAATTCCGGCGCGAAGCGCTCAACGAAGATCCCGATGCGCGCGGCGTGGCCGGCGATATCGCAGGCAACTCTGCCCAGTTCACAGCGCGCGGCGGACGGAAATCCTATGCCTTCTTCATCGAGACCAGCATCCCGATCTTCAGTTCGCAGAATGCGATCCCCGGTTTCCATTCCCTGGAACTGACGGCGGCGGGCCGTTACGAGGCCTTCCGGAATAACAACACCGACGTGGCCGTGCCAAAGATCGGCATGCGCTGGCAACCCTTCGACGACACGCTCACGCTGCGCGCGACCTGGGGCCAAGGCTTCCGCGAGCCTTCCCTGGAGGAACTTTACTCCGGGCCCATCTCCGACATCCAAGGCTCTCACGATCCGATGAATGGCGGCATCTTCGAGCCAGAAACGCAGACGCTCATCATCAGCAATCCCAACCTCCAACCGGAGGAATCGGAAACCTTCAGCGCGGGCTTTGTTTACTCGCCGAATTACGTTCCCGGCCTCACGCTCTCGAGCGATTTCTGGCAAATCGAGCGGACTGGCGTGGTCAAGTCAGCCTTCCTCGATGCTGTGCTGGCCCGGGAGCTGACGGGCACCTTGATCTTTCCGGAACGCGTCGAGCGCCTCCCCGGCGGAGATATTTCGCGCATCGTCGTTCCCTACTTGAACGAAGCCGCGGAAACCGCCAACGGCATTGACTTCGGGATTCAATACGTGAAGGAAACACTCTTCGGCACCTTCACTTCGCTCACGCAAGTGACCTACCTGAATTCCTTCGAGATTCAGCGCGTAGCCAACGGGCCGATCGAAGAACTGGTCGGCCAGACCACCAATCCCACCGCCTCAAATGAAGGCTACTACCGCTGGAAGGGCGACAGCCGCCTCGATTGGGCGTGGAAGGGCTTCGACCTCATCGGCACCGTGCGATACATCGACGGTTTCCGCGAAGAAGATCCCAATGAAGTGCCGCACTACGTCGAGCAACGCTGGCTCTTCGACCTCCAGGCCTCCTACGATTTCGGCGCTCTGGTTTCGCACGCCGAGGCCGCGGCGACGGGCTACTCGAAAGACAACAAATCACCCGTCGTTCTCGCCAGCGAAACGAGCATTTGGGATCGCCTTTTGACCGGCACCAAAATCACGGTCGGCTGCACCAATCTCTTTGATCGCGATCCGCCGAAAGCCTTCGGCCAGGGAGGCAACGCGGTTGGCTATCCCGGCTACACCTACGACTCCACCGGGCGTTTCGTTTACGTGCGACTGACGAAGAAATTCTGAGGCCGGCCGCGAGTTGCGCACCGATTTTCGTATTCTTGAAAAGCGGCGCGATGCAGCTACGATGTCGCCGCAGACTCGGGGGTATAGCTCAGTTGGTAGAGCGCGTCGTTCGCAATGACGAGGCCAGGGGTTCGAACCCCCTTACCTCCAGTCTTCGCCCGCCGCCCTGGCGGTGCGCGAAGACTGTCGCGCCGAAGCCTCGGCGAAGGCGGACCCGCGCGAGCGTCTGAACGCTCAGGCGGCGCTCCACGACTCGGCATGCCCTTGGTCATTTTCTCCCTCCGGACACTGCCCTCGCCCACAAAAACGCGACCGGACTAACGATCGCTATTGCCTTCCGCGGGCGCACTCGATATACGGATAAAACATCAACCGCCGCGACGCGTCGCAACGACGCGCCGACGGCTCAAAATCAACCCCAGTCCAACTCATATGAAAAACAACTCACACCTCATCACCGGCCTTTGCGTCGCCGCCTTCGCGTTCTGCGGCAGCTTGCAAGCAGCCGAAAAAACCTCACCCGCGCCGAAGAAAGACGCGACCGCCGAAGCACCCGCGAAACCGCCTCGTCCCACTTCTTATCACGGCAACGCGAGCGCGATCGATCAATCGGCCAAGACTTTCAGTCTGGTCGGAAAGAAGAACACTCGCGTCATCAAGGTCACAGACAAATCGACCGTCACGAAAGCCGGCGCCTCGGCCGGTCTCTCCGATTTGACGGAGAACGAATATGTCTCCGGTTCCTACTGGAAACACGAGGACGGCACGCTGGAAGCCAAGACCCTGAAGATCGGTGGCAAGACCGAAGCAGAGAAGGCCGCCGCTACCACGAAGAAGGCGAAGAAAGACGCCAAGAAAACTGACGCAGAGCCCGCCGCGGAAGAGAAGAACTAACGCGCGGATCATTTCCGAGCGAAAGCCTGCGGAGGGAAACCTTCGCAGGCTTTTTGTTGAGTCGGAAATTCTGCGAGAAGTGTGCCGGCTAGCCGTCGTCCGCCGCCGCTTTCGCTGCCCTCTTCAGATCGGCCACGAAAAGCGCGTATTCGCGCGCGCGCGATTCCTCATCCGGCTGCCGCAAGAGCGACGAAGGATGCACCGTCGCCAAAACCCGCGGAGCGAGTTCTGATTTCATCACGCGGCCACGCTCCTTCGTGACGCGAAAACTCGAGCCGAAGATGGCCTGCGCAGCCGTGGAGCCGAGGCAAACCAGCAGCTTCGGTTCGACTGCGCGCAACTCCGCTTCCATCCAGGGACGGCACGCCGCGATTTCGCGTGAGTTTGGCTTTTGATGAATGCGGCGTTTGCCGCGCGGCTCCCATTTGAAATGCTTGACCGTGTTCGTGAGGTAAACGTCGTCGCGTGCGATTCCCGCCTCGCGCAACGCGCGATCCAGCAATTGGCCGGCTGGCCCAACGAATGGTTTGCCGGCCAGATCTTCCTGATCGCCCGGTTGTTCGCCGAGGAAGAGAAGACGCGCCCGCTTCGGCCCTTCTCCGAACACCGTTTGGGTCGCCCGCTTGTACAAATGGCAGGCGGTACACGCGTGCGCCGCCGCCGCTAACTTGAGAAGGTCCGCGGTCGCCGGCACCGCTGCGGGACGCGTTTCCGAATCATCGGCCTCTCTTGTTTTACCTGCGCTTTTCTTGACCATCGCTTCCACCCGCCGCGGCGCCTCCTCGAGCAGCGATGGAATCAGCATCGCTTCCGGCAGGTTCTGCCAATATTTCTTCGGCATCTCGGCCCGCATCGCGTGCACTTTTACGCGCGCGGGATTGAAAATATTCGCGTAGTAGGTCAACCAGAGCGGCTCGATCTCATCTTCCCGCGGCGCGTCCGTTTTGGAAACGCCCACGGTAAACTTCAACTCGTCGCCCTCCCAATGCGCGCAGCGTTCCGGCGTAAGAATGGACCAGCGCATGGAAGCGAAGCGGTCTACGAAAAAGCGCGCGTTGTGCTCAACGATGTGATGCGCGGGCTCGAACCAGGCCACGAACCAGCTGCCGTCGCCGTGCTGAATTTCGCGGAAGCGCACGAACGCCCGCATCTTGTGAATGTCGCGGCGGACCGCTTTTTGCAAATCGAACGCGCGCGCCACATCCCGGTCCACGCCGATTTCAAGCAACTTCGGCTCGCCGTGCGTCAGCCGCCAGACCAACCGATAGAGCAACGCCCAACGCTCCACCTCGCGATGCAAGGCCACGAGACGCGCGAGCGGTGGAAAAGTCTTCGGAACGCGAAATGACGACTCGTTAGCCGACACTCCATCGACCGATCGATCTTCAAAAAGATCCAATGCCGGTTGCTCCGCGGACAATTCTTCCCAGACCACCTCGTCCGGCGCGAGACCGCGGCGCAGCGCGCCACGCGCCACGCGGTGCCAGTCGGCCCATGCGGGATGAAACGTAATCTGTTCCACGCGCCTACAGTTGGCCGGTGAGGACAGACGGCTCAGGCGCGAAGAGATCGAGCTGACGATCGGCGGGCGCGAAACGATTCCTCAAATCGTCGCGCTCCAAGGCCAGCGTCGCGGAGTTGTAATCCGCCGTGATGATAAACGGCAGAATTTTTTTCACCGAGACGTGCAGCCGCGGCAGATCATCGAGCCGAAGTTTATGCCAACGTCGCACGCGCAGGATTTTCTCGACCGACTTCGTCCCCAAACCCGGTACGCGCAGCAACATCTCGTGCGTTGCCTTGTTCAAATCGATCGGAAACAGATGCCGGTTGCGCAAAGCCCACGCGAGTTTCGGATCGACCTCGAGATCGAGATTCGGCGCCGTGGCCGTGGTCAGCTCTTCGACTTTGAATCCGTAGAAGCGCACCAGCCAGTCGGCCTGATAAAGACGATGTTCACGCACGAGCGGCGGCGCGATGAGTGGCAATTTACTCGAAGCATCGGGAATCGGACTGAAGGCGGAATAATAAACGCGCCGCAATTTTTGCTCCGCGTAAAGCGATGACGCTTGCGCGAGAATGGTCGCATCGGGCGTCGCGGTCGCGCCCACAATCATCTGCGTGCTCTGCCCAGCGGGAGCGAAGACAGGAGCTTT
>JBDSNB010000203.1:0-1583 GCA_039915555.1 Chthoniobacterales bacterium
AACCGATCGGCCGCGTCGCGCACCGTCACTTTATCATCCGTGAGTCGAACCTCCCGCACCGGAGTTCCGAGCCGCAAGCGCCCGGCGTCGATGGTGGCCGCGAGTTTGCGCGCCAGTTGCGCATTCCCCCCGCGACAACGGTAGACCTCGCTTTCGGTCCAATACTTCTCCAGCCCACCACCTTTCACTTGCGCGAGATTGCCGAGATAACTTTGGCGCGCGGTCGGGTTGCCGTTGTCGGCGGTCAGTTCCATCGTCATCGCCTTTTTGCAGAGAGCAGAAACCGGTAACGCCCCAATCCACTGCCCAGTCGAGCGCGCGTCGAAACGCCGCGCATTCGGACTGAGCCACGGTTGATCGGCGTCGATCGCCGCCGCGTCCTGGTTCATCATTTTGTAGGCGGCATCCATCTCCACCCAGAGCGCTTTAGCTTCCTTTTCGCTCAAGCGCCGGTCCCCGAGGATAATCGGCGCGTGCAGGTTCTCGTCTTCCGTCACGTCATTAAACGACAGGCGAAACTCATTCGCGTAAGCGACCCAGGTGGGATGGTTGGAACCGATCAACTCACCCCCGCCTTCCACCACTTTACCGGGAACCATGTCGCCGAAACTCAAGACCCGGCCGCCGACTCGCTTCCGCGCCTCCAGCACGATCACATCATAGCCCGCGCTCAACAGTTCATGCGCGCAAGCGAGCCCGCCGAATCCAGCGCCGATCACAATGACCTTCCGCCCGCGCCCCACGCCACGAGGCGCTCCCGAACGCGCGAATCCCCTACCGGTGCTCAAGAGCAGACCAGCCGACGCGGCCAGCGTGATTTTCAAAAACTCGCGCCGATCAAAAGCGGTCGGTTGCGGTCGATAGCGCCGGGTCAGGCGTCCATAAAGCGAACGAGCCATGGCGCTTTGAGCACAACAGCGCCGCGCGGCGAAGTCAATCCTCCGTGCCGTTTGCTAGACCGCGTCGGATGGTTTCTCAGATTTCCCCTGCCGGAAAGAGTGGATCATGAAGCAACCGACCGCCACGCAGATGCACGCGTCCGCGACGTTGAACGCTGGCCAGGGATGCGCAAAGGGCACGTGCAGATCGAAGAGCAAAAAATCAATCACGTGACCGTGCAGAAGACGGTCGGTCAGGTTTCCCATCACGCCCGCGAGCAGGAGAGCGAGCGAGCAATCGCGCCACGAATCGGGCGGGTGACGGCGCAACAAGAGCGTGAGGACGAAGATGAGCGCGCCTAACGAGAGCGCGATGAAAAATAGATTGTTGTTCTTAAACGAACCAAAGGCCGCACCAGTGTTCGTGACGAAAACGAGCGCGAAAAATTCCGGCACGATAATGCGCGGTTCTTCCGGCGTGACGTAATGCAGCGCCAGCCATTTCGTCGCTTGATCCAGCGCGTAGAGCGGAAGCGAAAGCAAGAAAATGAATTTCATCGCGTTTGGCTGACCACGTCCTCGCACCGATCGCACAACTCCGGATGGGCCGCACTCGCGCCCACACTCGCACGATGCCGCCAGCAACGGCTGCACTTTGCGTGCGGGGTGCGTGTGATCGTTGCCGCCGGCTCGCTCGCCGATTCC
>JBDSNB010000059.1:0-7925 GCA_039915555.1 Chthoniobacterales bacterium
TCACGCACAAGACTTCCAAGATCAAAGCGGAAGACCTCGCGGCGCGCGATGCGATTGAGCAAAAGCGTTTCGAGTTCGCGCAGAATTCGATCGAGCCGCAACTCGCGGCCAAGCAAGCCGCCGTCGACCAGGTCAAAGCGCTCGCGGAGATGCGCAACAATCAGATGGATCAACTCAAGGTGCGCGCCGGGTTTGCGGGCGTCTTGCAATTGCTGCCCGTGGAAGTCGGGCAACGCGTCACGCCCGGCACCAACCTGGCCCGCGTCGCCAACCCCACAAAGCTAAAGGCGGAAATTAAGATCGCGGAGACGCAGGCGAAAGACATTCAGATCAATCAGGTCGCGTCTATCGATACGCGTAACGGCATCGTGGCCGGACACGTCGTCCGCGTCGATCCCGCGGTCGACCAAGGAACGGTCCGCGTAGACGTCGCGCTCGATGGCGACCTGCCGAGAGGCGCGCGTCCCGACTTGAGCGTGGATGGCACGATCGAACTGGAACGGCTCGATAACGTGATCTACGTCGGCCGTCCAGCCTTTGGTCAGGAAAACAACACCGTCGGAATCTTTAAACTCATCGCGGGCAGTTCGGAAGCGGTCCGCACTCCGGTCAAACTCGGTCGCAGCTCAGTGAACACGATCGAGATCATCAGCGGGCTCGAGCCCGGCGATCAGGTCATTCTTTCCGACACCAGTGCGATGGATGCGCATGATCGTATCCGACTGAACTAATTTCTGATTTCTGATGGCTGATTTCTGATTTCTGATTGGAAGCATGAACCGCGACGAACTCAAAGAACGGACCAAGCAATTCGCCCTGCGCGTGATGCGGCTCGTAGATGCGATGCCCAACTCGACGAAGGGGCGCGCTCTGGCCGCGCAATTGGTTCGCAGCGGGACCAGCGTCGCGGCGAATTACCGCGCCGCCTGTCGTGGTCGTTCCCGCGCCGAGTTCATTGCAAAGATCGGAGTCGTCGAGGAGGAGGCCGATGAAACGGCTTTTTGGCTCGAACTTATCATTGCCGACAAAATGCTTCCCGAGAAAAAAGTCAGTCCGCTCCTTACGGAGGCCAACGAAATTGTAGCCATAACTGCTGCCACCTACATCTCCGCGCGGCGAAACACCAACGGCTCGGAGCCACGAAAATCAGCCATCAGAAATCAGCCATCAGAAATACAGACATGACCACCACCGAAGAAACCACCACCCCCAACACCAACCCGACCCCGCGTGCCGGGAGCAACGGAACTCTCCTCAAGCTCGACGGCGTGACGAAAGTCTTCCTCACCGACGAAGTGGAAACGCACGCACTTTCCGGTATTCATCTCGACATCCGGCAAGGCGAATACGTCTCCATCGCGGGCCCATCCGGCTGTGGAAAATCGACCCTGCTCTCCATCCTTGGTCTCCTCGATACCCCGAGCGGTGGTAGCTACGCGCTGAAAGGCACAGAGGTCGCAAACCTGTCGTTTCCGGAGCGGGCGCGCATTCGGAATCGCGAGATCGGTTTCATCTTCCAGAGCTTTAACCTGATCGGCGATCTGACCGTTTTCGAAAACGTCGAACTGCCGCTCACGTATCGCGGAATGCCCTCGAGCGAGCGCAAAGCATTTGTGCTCGAAGCGCTGGAACGCGTCGGGATGGGACATCGCGCCAAGCATCTCCCGAGTCAGCTTTCCGGCGGCCAGCAACAACGCGTCGCCGTGGCGCGCGCGCTCGCGGGCAAGCCCGCCATCCTTCTCGCGGACGAGCCGACGGGTAACCTCGATTCGCGAAACGGCGAAGCGGTGATGGATCTCTTGAAGGAACTGCACGCCGCGGGCGCCACCATCTGCATGGTCACCCACGATGTGCGCTTCGCGCAGCACGCGGATCGCACCATTCATCTCTTCGACGGCCGGGTGGTGGAAGATCACAGCATGGCAGCGTAGGTCTGCTTCGCGTCCTCTGATTTCAACGATGTAACCCGCTCCTATTCCAAACGCCGAATGAAACGCGTGGCCGTCGTCCTGCTCCTCTTGATCGCAAACGCGATTATCCTGGGATCGAGCAAGGTCAGCGTGCCGGAGACGGCGCCGGGGAAGCTGTTTCAAGAATGGGTCACAGCCTTTAACGCGGAGGACCTCGCCGCGCTGCGGAAGTTTGCCGAGACACGTTACAGCGAGGAAGCGCGCGGAGGTCGGTCTGCGCAGGAGATCGCGGAAGGTCAGCTGGAGAATCGGCAGTCGAATGGCGGTTGGGAGTTGGTGAAGGTGGAGGAGTCCACACCGCTCGCCCTGACGGTGCTCTTGAAGTCGCGCGGGACGTTTCCGCGTTACGGGCGCTTCACCTACCAGGTGAAGGAGAGCGAGCCGACGAAACTCGCGCAACGGCGTGCCGCTCCCGCAGGCCCGCCCGCCGATGCGAACCGCGAGCGAAAATCTGCCGCGGAATTGGGCAAAGAAGTCGAAGCGAAACTCGAGACGCTGGCCAAGAAGGACGAGTTCTCCGGCGCAGCCCTGATCGCGAAAGACGGGAAACCGGTGTGGCAAAAGGCGTTCGGCCTGCAAGATCGCGAGAAGAAACTTCCCGTGAATCTCGAGACGCGTTTCCGCATCGGCTCGATGAACAAAATGTTTACCTCGGTCGCGATCGCGCAGTTGGTCGAGGCCGGGAAATTGAAATTCGACGACACCCTCGCGAGCGTGTGGCCGAATTATCCGAACCGGGAAGTGGCGCAGAAAATCACGGTCGCGCAGCTACTCACTCACACCTCCGGATTAGGCGACATCTTCGTCCCGAAGTTTTTCGAGACGAAGGACACGCTGCGCGAGGTGAAGGATTACCTGCCGCTCTTCGTCGATGAGTCGCTCCAGTTCGAGCCGGGTGCGCGCTGGTCTTATAGCAACGCCGGCTTCATCGTGCTCGGCCTCCTCGTCGAGAAACTCTCCGGGCAAAGTTATTACGACTACGTCGAGGAACACATTTACCAGCCTGCGGGCATGACGGCGACGGGCAGTACGCCGAAAACGGAACGGCCGGAGAATCTCGCCGTCGGTTACATGCGCGGGCCGCAGGGAAAAGTGGAAGCGAATTGGGAGACGCTGCCGTATCGCGGCATGTCCGCCGGCGGCGGCGAATCGACCGTGGGCGATCTCCTGCGCTTCGCGAACGCACTCCGCGAGCACAAGCTGCTCTCGTTGGAAATGACCGAGCGGATCACAACCGGCAAAGTCGCGCCTTTTCCGGGCGCCCCCTCGAAATACGCCTACGGATTCGATGAGCGGATTGTGAACGGGCAGCGCGCCATCGGTCATGGCGGCGGAGCGCCCGGAATGAACGGCATGCTCACGATTCTTTGGGACGAAAACTACACCGTTGTCGTGCTCGCCAATCTCGATCCGCCAAGCGCGCAGGACGCCGCGGATTACATCACCGATCGCCTCCTATGATCAACGATCTGCGCCATGCCGTTCGCATGCTTCTCAAAACGCCGGCGTTTACCGTCATCGCGATCTTCGCGCTCGCCCTCGGGATCGGCCTGGCCACGACCATGTTCACCTCGGTCAGTGCTCTACTCATTCGGCCGCTCCCGCATCTACAGGATCAAGCCCAGTTGATTTATGTTTCGCAGTATTCGTTTCAGCGACCGGAAAACAATGCGGTCACGCTGCCCGACTTTCGCGAGCTGAAGAAAGCCGGCACGCTCGAAGACCTCGCTGCTTACACCGAGCTGACTGTCATCGTTTCCGAGGCGGAAAATCCGGTGCGCTATCTCGGGGCGGAGATTTCCGCTGATGCTTTCGCCTTTCTCGGCGTGCAGCCGATCCTCGGTCGCCTTTTCCGCCCGGAGGAAGGTGAGCTGTCCGCCGAGCCTGTCGCCCTCCTCGGTTACGACATCTGGCAGAAGCAATTCGGCGGCGAGAGCTCCATCGTCGGCCGCGGCATTCCGATCAACGGCCGCCTCACCACCATCGTCGGGGTGATGCCGAAAGGTTTTCGCTTCCCCGAGGTGAGCGATCTCTGGCTGCCGTTGCAGCCTGACGAGAAGAAACACCCGCGCGGCGATTTCAGTCTCGACGCCATCGGCAAGATCAAAAAAGGCGTGTCGCTCGAGCAGGCGCGAGCCGAACTGGAAGCGATCGGGGCCCGGCTTGCCCTTGAGTTTCCGGAAACAAACAGCGGCTTCGGTGTCCGCGTAGTGCCGTGGCGCGGAGAGTTGGTGAAGCATTTCAAAACCCTCACCCTCCTCGTGCTCGGCGCGGTTCTTTTCGTGCATCTCATCGCTTGCGCCAACGTGGCCAACCTCCTTCTCGCCCGCGGCGCGACCCGCGCGCGGGAGATCGGCGTCCGCATCGCCCTCGGCGCCAGCCGCGGCCAGATCGTGCGACAGCTCTTAACTGAAAGCCTCATCCTGAGCGTGACCGGCTCAGCCCTGGGCCTGCTCTTTGCCGTCTGGGGCGTCGATCTCATGCTCTCGGCTGTCCCGACCGAGATTCCTGCCTGGATTCGATTCGATTTCGACTGGCGCATTTTTTCTTTCGCCGTCGGGCTCGGCTTCATCTCGAGCGTCCTCATCGGTCTGATTCCCGCGCTGCAATCTTCCCGTCCGCATCTACTCGAAGTCTTGAAGGAAGGCGGTCGCGGCGGCGGCTCCGGCCCGCGCAGTCAGCGCCTGCGGAGTACTCTCATCGTCGGGGAAGTGGCGCTTGCGCTCATCCTCCTCGTCGGCGCCGGACTCATGGTGCGGAGTTTTATGAATCTCGCCCGCACCGACATCGGCGCGGATCCTTCGAGCACGTTGACCTTTCGGGTCGGCCTGCCTGAAGCTTTCTTTCCAGAAGCAAAATCAGCCACCGCGTTCTTCGAACGCCTGATTCCGAAGCTCACCGCTCTGCCCGGCGTGGAATCAGCCGGCGCCACCAGCTCTTTACCGGCCGGCGGGATGGGTCTGAGTGCGCTCGTGCTGGAAGGCGAAGCGCCACCCGAACGTTTGCAGGAAGCGCGCATCATGAGCCAGATCGCGATCACGCCCGGTTTTCTCGAGACCGCACGCATCTCTCTTTTGCGCGGACGCGACCTGACCGCTGCCGATAACGCCGAGGCGCGCGCGTTGCCTTGATCGATGCCAATGCCGCGCGCCTTTGGTTTCCAGATCAGGATCCGATCGGACGCCAGCTGCGCGTTTTCGAAGGACCGGAGAAAGCACCGGAGTGGGCAACGATCGTCGGAATTGTTGAGCCGGTGATCTACAATCGCCTCACCCGGGAGCCCGCTGCGCCCGCCGTTTATTATCCACACGCCCAAAAGAACGGCTGGCGTTTCATGTCCGTCGCGCTCCGCACCCGGGCCGATCCGAACAGCTTCGCCCAGATGGCGCGCCAAACCGTCCTTTCGGTTAATCCCGAGCTGCCGATCTATCGCGTCATGTCTTTGGAACAAGCAGTCGCGGAGACGTTTTGGGAGCGAAGATTTTTCAGCTCGCTCTTCACCATCTTCGGCATCCTCGCGCTCTTCCTCGCCTCGATCGGTTTGTATGGCGTGATCTCTTATTCAGTGCGCCAGCGCACGCAGGAAATCGGCGTGCGCATGGCGCTCGGCGCGCAGGCCGGCGACGTCCTGCGATTGATCACGGGGCACGGGATTCGCCTGATGGTGCTCGGCCTCGTGCTCGGATTCGTCGGCGCGTATTTTCTCATGAAGTTATTCGAGGGTGCGCTGCATGGCGTCTCCGCGCACGACCCGCTGAGCTTCGCGCTCGTCGCCTCTCTCCTCCTCGTCGTCGGCCTGGTGGCCAGTTTCATTCCGGCGCGCGCGGCCACGCGTTTGAACCCGCTGGAGGCGCTGCGCCATGAATAAAATTCCCGCGTTGCCTAACGAAATCTTTTCGTGCCAGCTTCCGGGGAGCGCACGCGACTCGCGTGCTGGTTTTGGCGCCCCGCCAAAACAATCTTTTGCCCGCGCAAGGACCGGGGGAAAAAGTTCGCGATGGCGGGTCGCCATCGCCAGCACGCGGGTCGCGTGCGCTCCCCAGACACCGAACCCGCCACATCGCTTATGAACACCCTCCTCCACGACATTCGCTACGGCTTCCGCATGCTCCTGAAGCATCGCGGTTTCACCGCAGTCGCCCTCATCGCGCTCGCCATCGGGATCGGCGCCAACACCGCCATCTTCAGTCTCGTTAACGGCGTCCTTTTCCGCCCGCTGCCGTATCCGCACGCGGAGCGCGTCGTTTTCTTCCAGGGACAGAACCCCACCCAGGGCATCACCGACAGCAACATCTCTTTCCCTGACTTCGGCGATTGGTCGAAAGAGACCGACCTCTTCGCCGCGACCGCCGCGTATTACACGGCCAATGCCAACCTGAGTGCGAACGGCTCGGAGGCGGAACGCGTCCCACGCGCCGGTGTGACCCGCGACTTCTTCGACGTGCTCGGCGTCCAGCCGGCGCTCGGACGCGTCTTCCTCGCGGAGGAAGACCAACCGAACGTGCAAACCGTGGCCATCCTAAGCCACGGTCTTTGGAAACGTCGCTTCGGGTCGGACTCGGGCATCATCGGCCGGGAGATCCTGATCAACGCCCGTCCGACGACGATCGTCGGCGTCATGCCGCCAGGGTTCGACTACCCGCAGGAAACGCAAATTTGGGTGCCCTCGGCCCTCGCGCCCGCGGAGGAGACGCGCGATAACCGTTCCGTTTCCGCGATCGCGCGTTTGCGACCGGGCGTCGAACTCCAGACCGCGCAGGCGCGCATCAGCGGCATCAATGCGCGGCTCGCGAACGCGTTTCACGAGACCAGCAAAGGCTGGGATGCCCACGTCTGGCGGCTCCAGGATTTACTCGTGCGCGAGGTGCGGCCCTCTCTGCTCGCGCTTCTCGGCGCGGTTGGTTTCGTCCTGTTGATCGCGTGCGCGAACGTCGCCAATCTTCTCCTCGCGCGCGCCGCGACGCGACAAAAGGAGATCGCGATCCGCAGCGCGATGGGCGCGAGCCGGGCGCGCGTCGTGCGCCAGATGTTGACGGAAAGTCTGCTGCTTTCGTTGCTCGGCGGGACGGCCGGGTTGTTCGTGAGCTTTTGGCTGACCGACGTGTTGCTCGCGATCGTCCCGGAAGGTGGGCCACGAGTCGATGCGATCGGGCTCGATTATCGCGTGCTCGCGTTTGCTCTTGGCGTGTCGGTGTTAACCGGCATCATCTTCGGTCTCGCGCCCGCGTTGCAGGCCTCGAAGCTCGATCTCAGCAGCTCGCTCAAAGAAGGCGGGCGTACCGGCGAAGGCCATCGCCGCACTGGCGCGCGCAGTTTATTGCTCATCGGCGAAGTGGCGTTGTCGCTCGTGCTCCTGATCGGAGCGGGGCTGCTCATCAAGAGCTTCATGCGCCTGCAGGAGGTGAACCCTGGTTTCAATCCGAAGAACGTGCTCCTTGCTTCCATCTCTTTGCCCACCGTGAAGTACAAAGAGGAGGCGCAACGTCCCCAGTTCTTCCAGCAACTCGTGGCGCGGCTCGAGGGTCTGCCCGGCGTGCAGGCGGTGGGCGGCGGCGTCAATCTCCCATTAGGCGCGAGCAACTACGGCATCGGGCGCGGATTTGTGCCGGAGGGCCGGCCCCACACCGTCGATGAAACGATCGACGCCAGCTATTATACCGTGACCGGCAATTTCTTTCGCGCGTTACAGATTCCAGTGCTCGCCGGTCGCGCTTTTAACGAGCGAGATACCGCCGACGCGCCCAAGGTGGTGGTGATCAATGAAACCGCCGCGAAGAAGCATTTTGGTTCCGTCGCGGTCGCGGTCGGCAAGCGACTGACGATGGCGAAGGACGAGGAATTCATGCGCGAGATCGTCGGCGTGGTCGCGGACACCAAGGCGGATTCGCTCGAGCGCGCCGGCAACGAACAGATGTATGTCCCGCACGCGCAGGACGCGTCATGGAATTTCATGGC
>JBDSNB010000138.1:0-9701 GCA_039915555.1 Chthoniobacterales bacterium
GGATCCGCCACCGTGCCGCGCACTTCCTCGCGCAGCAGCGCGCGATAGCGGGACCGCAGTCGCGCGACATCGCTGCGCAACGTTGGCACCGGCCGTCCGAGTTGCACCGCCAGATCTTCATACGGCACGGCAGCTTCATTCGTCACGGTGAGATGCGAGTTCAGCCGTTGAAACAATTCCTCTTTCCCGGCCAGCGCCGATTCCTGGGCCAGTCGATCGAGCGAACGGCGCAGCAGCGACTCCGCCCATTCGCGGTCGTAGATCCGCTCCGCACTCCACGTCTCCCAATTCGCCGAGTGCGTCTCTGCTTCCGCGATCGAGGCATCGTCCAGTTGAGCGAAAACGACGCCGCCTCCGCGCTTCTGCGTCTGGGAATGCGCGCGAGCATGCGCGACGAAATGCTTTAACGCGCCGAGAAGAAACGAGCGGAAACGCCCCTTCTCGCGATCAGCCCGCGCGTAGGCACGTGACTCAATCAGATGCGCAAAAAATCCCTGCGTCAGATCCTGCGCGTCATGCGGGCTGTGACCCTGTCGACGCAGAAAGAGGAAGATCGGTCGCCAGTAAATCCGGCACAGCTCCGAAAGCGCACTGAGTGCCTGATGCGGCGGAGCCTGCGATTCTCCTGCCTGGAGGACAATCGTCCAGCGGGTTGCGGCGAAGGCCCCATCGCACTCCGCCGGGTCAAGACGAGCGCCTGCCACCTTTTGATCGTATCAAGCAGCAAACAGCAGGCAAGCTGTTAAACCATCCCGAGCTTCATCCGACCGGCTTCGCTGATCATATTCTGATTCCAGGGTGGGTCCCAAACGAGATCGACTTGCGCTTCGTCCACGCCTTCGATGCTCATGATTTTGCTCTGCGCATCGTGCGCGATCGCGGGGCCCATTCCGCAGCCGGGCGCGGTTAGGGTCATCTTTACTTCGACCTTCGTACCGCCGTTCTCGCTCTTCTGGAGTTGGCAGTCGTAGACGAGGCCGAGATCGACAATGTTGACCGGAATTTCCGGATCATAGCACTGGCGGAGCTGATCCCAAACCGCCTTGTCGTCTACTTCGCCGACGACGCCGGGCGAGGGAGATTTTGCTCCGTTTGCGGCAAGCGGTTCCGCTTTTTCGATGCCGAGGGCGTCGAGATCCTTCTCCGCCACGCGTGAGAGCCCCATCGCGGTCGCGATCGTGTAGCTGCCACCCAGCGTTTGCGTGATCACGCCGGTCGTGCCGGACGGGATGGTGATCTTGTTGCCGCTTGGGATCTGGATGGATTCCGTGTCGCGGTTGAGGGTGAATTCAGTGTTTTCGTGCATAAGATCAGAGATTTACCGGCCACAGATTAACACGGATTTTTTTTCACAGATGAAGAATTCCCTGTCCCTGGTCATCCCTGAGCATCTTTGGCCAAAACAATCTTCACTTTCCCGCTCGTGCCCGCGGAAACCTGGTCGAAAAGGGTGGCGGATGTCGCGGGGACCGGACCTGTCGCCTTGGCGGCCGGTGCGTCACCCGAAAGCGCATTTCGAAGCGCGCCTTCCACCAGTTGCGCGCAATGAATTCGTACCGGCGGCAAAGCACCGAGAGGCGCAGCCAATTCCTCACCCGACATCGCCCGCGCTTCGTCGAGCGTTTTGCCCGCGAGCAATTCCGTCGCCACGCTCGCGACCGCGATCGCGGTTTGGCAACCGAACGACTGAAAGCTGGCGCGGTCGATAATCTTGCGTCCGTCCTCTTCTTTAAATTTGATCCACATCCGCAACATGTCGCCGCAGTCTGGGCTGCCGACCGTGCCGACCGCGTCGGCATCGTTCATTTCGCCGAGGTTGCGCGGATTTTTTACCGCCGCTTCGATCCGCGCTTCAAGATTTTCGTCCGTGCTCATGCTTGCTCCACTTGATAACGCGGAAGAGTGGCGTCCGCTTCCGCGCTGTAGGCGTCGATGCCGCCGCGCAGGCTCTTCACATTCTCGAAACCGTGTCCCTGAAAATAAGCCGCCGCGTCCAAGCTACGCATGCCTTGATGATCATAAACCACCACGAGAACGGTGCGCGGCCACTGCGCTAAAATTTCCTGCATCAGTTCCTGCGTGAATAAGTGCGCGCCTGGCAGCTTGACCGACTCAAATTCCTCCCTCGTGCGGACATCGAGCAAATGAGTCGGTTCCTTCGAAGCCAGTCGCTCCGCCAGAGCACGAGGCTCGATTTGCATCACGCGCTCGGCCGTATCGCTGGTGAGGATATGCTCAATCGCTTCCTCGACATCCACGTTCTCGTTTCGCGCGCACACGCCGGCGAGGGTTTCATCCAGGCTGAACCCGCAACTGCTGCACCCGCCGATGTGATACTTCCGGAACATGGCGCGTTGCGCACCCGGGAACTGCAGCAGCAGTTCGCGCATCGTGATGTTCGGATCGATTGTCGCCACAGACTTCATGTCGGCGAAAGGTAAGGGCGTGACCGTGCGAAGGCAATCCGGCGGCGCGCACCCACCGCGAGGCCAAGCACCGGCGGCTCGCCGGGGGCAGACGGCGAGGGCTACAACTTGCTGGGGTCGCTCAGCAGCTCAGTCACGCGCTTGAGCAAGCGCCCGGCGCCGCCGCCATCCAGGCTGCGGTGATCGAAGCTCAGCGTCAGTTCTGCCTGCGTCGTCGGCACGAACTGCTGCTTCGCGTCGTCCCACGTTGGTGCTTTCTTCCCCGCACCCATCCCGAGCAGGAGCGTCTGATCTGGCAGCGGGATCGGCGTTCCCCAATCCAGTCCAAACGTCCCAAAATTTGAAACCGAGGCGATTCCGCCCGAGGTCAGCTCGCTTCCGAGCCGCCGCCGTCGCGCCAGATCGACGAGCTCGGTATAACGACCCGTCATGTCCGCGAGTGAGGTGACATCCGCGTTGCGAATCACCGGCACCATAATGCCGTCCTGCGCTTCCACTGCGACTCCGATATCGATCGAGCTGGAACGAATCGCACGTCCGCCGATCAAGCGCGCGGCGGCCGCCGGATTTTCCGAGAGCGCAATCGCCAGCGCGCGCAGGGCGTAGAGCGCCGGGCCCGGCTTTGGATCGCGCTTCTTCCGATCTTCCAGCACGGGATCGAGGCAAACGGAAACGCCCACCGTGGCCAGCGGTCGTGTCCAACTGCGCCGCATCGCATCGGCTACGCCAGTGCGTAACGCGCTCGCGTCTTCCGCGGTTTGCTTTTCCAACCCACCTAGAAATGATTCCAGATCCTTGATCGTGACCCGCCCGGCGTTTCCACTGCCGGCGATCCCAGCCAAATCGGACTGCGTCAATTGCATCTCAGCCATGCGTGCGCGCACGCGCGGTGAAACATAACCGGCGCCTTTCGCGCCCGCCGGCACGGGCAACACGCCGGTTTGGTCCACTTGGAAATGGGAACCGGTGGGGACAGGCGCGAGGCCTTTTTCGTCCACTTGAAAATGCGAACCGTTGGCCTGCGCGCCTTCTTCTTCACGCCCCGGCACTTCTTTCGCCACTTCACCTTTCGGTGGTTCCGGCCTTTTGACTAAGCGGGCCGCGTCTGCCTCGCTCGCTTCGACATAACCCAAAACTGCGCCGACCGAATAAGTGCCTTTTACTTCCGCCTCGATGGCAGAAATTTCGCCCGCACACGGCGTGGTCACACCCATGACCGCCTTGTCGGTTTCGACTTCGATGATCTCCTGATCGACCGCGACCTTCTCGCCGGCTTTGACCTTGATCGCGACGATAGTGGCCTCGGCCATGGATTCGCCGAGCTGCGGCATGGTGATGGGAACTTTCGGCATAATGATTTTACTCGGCGAGAAGCTGGCGCGCTTTGGCGGCAATCGCTTTGGCGTTGGGGCGATGCGCCTCCCAAAGATTCGGGTGATAGGGGATGGGCGTGTCTTTGGCGTTCAAGCGCGCGGGCGCTGCGTCTAACAAATGAAAGCCTTCGGTGGCAACGCGTGCGATCACCTCCGCGGTGACGCCGCCCCAGGGAAATGCTTCGCCGACGCAAAGCAGCCGTCCCGTTCGCGCGACGGAGGCGAGAACGGTACCGGTGTCGAGCGGTTTAACGGTGCGCAGGTCCACCACTTCGATTTCAATCCCTTCGCCGCTCAACTGCTGCGCCACCGCCAGTGCTTCATGCACCATGGCGCTGTTGCTCACGATGGTGAGATCACGTCCCGGTCTAACGATCCGCGCTTTGCCCACCGGCAACGCTTCTTTCGGGAGCGCGTCCGCTTTAAGATGGTAATAAAGATACTTGTGCTCGCAGTAGATGACCGGGTCGTCGATCGCAACCGCGTCGATCAACATCGTGTAAGCGTCTTCCACCGTGGCCGGCGTCATCACGACCAGCCCGGGATAGTGCGCATACAATCCCTCCATGCTCTGGCTGTGAAACGGGCCGCTGCCTTTTGTCCCGCCACTTGGCAGGCGGACCGTGATCGGACACGACTGCTGCGTCCGCCAATATTGCGTGCCGGCGTTATTCAAAAGCTGGTTGAGCGCGATGCTCGAAAAATCGGCGAACTGCATTTCGACAATCGGCCGCATCCCTTCCATGGCCGCGCCGATTGCAGTCCCGACCATCGCGTCTTCGCTGATCGGCGTGTTCAAAACGCGCCCGGGAAACTTTTCCGCCAGACCTTTTGTCGCCTTAAATGCGCCGCCGAATTTTCCGGCAATGTCCTGGCCGTAGAGATAAACGCGGTCGTCCTCGCGCAAGAGATGCGCCTGCGCTTCGCGAATGGCTTCAAGGTAAGTGACGCTCACGAGATTTGGTCCACCAGATTACGCGTGGAGAGGGCGCACCAATCTTCTTCGCTGGCCACTGGGCCTGCTTCGCGTTGCGCAGTCTCGACTGCCTTCTCCACTTCCGCGGAAATTTCGGCGCGCCATTCTTTCAAAGTGTCGGCCTCCAGCCAGCCGTTCTCGGTGATCAGTTTTTCCGTCGCGAGCACGCAATCCTGCGCCCATGGTTCCTTCTTCATTTCCGACGGCACGTAACTGGCATCGTCGTGCTCGCCATGGCCCGCGAGTCGCAGGAGCGCCGCGACCACTAATTGAGGGGGAGCACCATTTCGCGCTCGCTCCACCGCACCGCCGATGACGTCGAGGCACGCTTCGAGATTGGTCCCGTCCACTTCGTGACCTTCGTAGCCGTAGGCCTTGCCGCGATCGACCAATTGCGCGCAGGCGAATTGGCGGTCATTCGGCGTGGAGTAAGCGAAATGATTGTTCGAAGCCACCAGAACGAACGGCGTCTTCTCGACCGCGGCGATGTTCATGCCTTCATGAGTAGCGCCGGTCTGCATGCCGCCTTCACCAATTGTGGTCAGTCCGACGAAATTCTTTTCACCCTTCATTCGCTTCGCCATCAATTTGCCCACCACGACCGGGATCAACGACCCGAGATGGCTGATCATGGCGAGCTGTCCCGCCTCGGCGCAACCACGGTGAATATTTCCATCGCGACCACGCATCGGACCCTGGCGTGAGCCGAGATAAGTGCGCGTCACATTAATCAGCGGCTCGCCACCGGCCGCACGGCCCGCTTGATCGCGAATGAGCGGTCCGAAGACGTCGCCCTTTTGTAGAAATAAGCCGCACGCGGTGCTCACCGCTTCCTGGCCGCGCCCGACGTAAACGCCGCCGGTGATCATGCCGCCGCGATAGAGCGCGGTCAGTTTCTCCTCGAAAATGCGCGTCTGGAGCATCCAGCGAAACGCTTCCAAGTAACGTTCATGCGGAAGCGCGTCGGTCTGAATGGTGGCGCTGCGTTCCGCGGTTTGAAGCATCCGACGATTTTGGCAGCATCGCTACGGGGCAGCAAATGATTTCCCCGGACCGCGTCGCGTTCCGACAGCGTCCGCGCGGCTCGGGGTGGCGCTGGCTGCCAGCCTGCTGGTCTCGGCAGCTTGCCGAGACGAACTTCGTTTCTTTTCGCTGCGCGAATGTTTCCGGCAGGCTGCCGGAAACTGCAGGCTGGCAGCCTGCGCTCCCCAAGAGCCAAAACCGAAGTCAGTGACTCATGGCCAACTCGCCTTCGTGCTCGGCGTTCTCGGTGGGAAACTTGGGCTCGGGCGTGCTTTTACGCGGCTCGGCTTTCAATTCGCCGTCGCCTCCTTTTTCGCTCGCCATTTTCATCCCGACCAATTTACTCACGCCGCGCTCTTCCATCGTCACTCCGTAAAGCACGTCGGCTTTCGCGATCGTTCGTTTGTTGTGCGTGATGATGATGAACTGGCTCTGCGAAACGAAGCGATCGAGCATCTTGATGAACCGATTGATGTTCGACTCGTCGAGCGGCGCATCCATTTCGTCCAGGATGCAGAAGGGGCTCGGGCGCACCATGTAAATGGCGAAGAGCAACGCGACCGCGGTCATGGTGCGTTCGCCGCCGGATAACAAGGAGACGGTCTGGAGTTGTTTACCCGGCGGTTTCGCCATGATGTCGATGCCGCAATTCAGCGGATCGTTTTCGTCGACTAACGAGAGGTCCGCGCGTCCGCCGCCGAAGAGTTCGGCAAACATCTCGCGGAAGTTGATCCGCACTTGCGCGAAAGTTTCGGCGAAGAGTGTTTGCGTGGTGGCGTTGATCTTGGCGATGACATCGAGCAACTCTTTGCGCGACGCAGTGAGATCGTTGTTTTGCGTCTCGAGGAAAGTATGGCGCTCCTCGAGTTCGTCGTATTCGTGGACGGCGTCGAGATTCACCGGGCCCATGTTGTCGAGCTGACGTGTCAGTTCGGCGATGATGGACTCGATCTGGGCGGCGTCGACTTCGGCGGGAGCGCCATCACTTTGCGAATCGTTGCTCCGTTTCAACTGCACGCGGAGTGTTTTCTGGAAGGCGTATGGATCGGCGGTGAACTCGCGCAGATCGACCTCGTAACGACGCGTCACGTTTTCCAACAGGCCCTCGGCGCGCATTTGCAACTGCGTCTCGCGCACCTGCTCCTGGCCGCGTTTGTCGTGCAGTTGGTTCAAGGAGTTGCGCACCGCGCGCAGTTCGGCTTCGAAATTATTGACGGCGGCGAGATGGCCGGCGCGCTCATCCGCAATCGCGGCGACCTTGCCTTCGGCCGCTTCCAGTTGCGCGGTCTGCGTCTGCAGGGTGGCTTCGGCTGCTTCGGATTCGACGGTTTGAGATTCGAGACGCCGCTCGTAGTTCGCGATGTCGGCTCGGCGCGCGTCGATCAATTCTTCGAGTTCGGCGGCGCGCGCGGCCATCGGTTGACGCTGGCCGAGAAGATTTTCGTGGCGCTGTTGTTCGGTCGCGACGGCGAGGCGCAGTGACTGGAGCAACTCCGCGGTTTCCTCTTCGTGGAGGCGCGCCTGTTCGCTCGCATTTACGGCGGCGGACTTGCGAGTTTGCGCGTCGTTTACGCTCTGGGTGAGGGCGGCGAATTCCGACTCGAGCTGCGCAATACGCTCGTCAGCGAGAGTGCTCTGTTGCTCAAGGGTGGCGCGCTCGTTCTGCACCTGCCGCAGCTTCTCTTCGGCGGCGCGCAGCTCGTGAGTGAGGAGAGCGATTTGCGCGGCGGAACTGGATTGGCTGACATGCGCGGTTTGGTGGCGTTGCCGCGCTTCTTCGAGCTCCGTCGCGACGGCAGCGACCAAGGTGCGAAGCTGCTCGCGGCTTTCGTTAAAAGCGGATGCTTCGCTTTCCAGGCGCGCGAGTTCGGCAGCGGTTTCGCCGATCAAGAGCCTCCGTCCGAGAAGCGACTCGGTCTGGCTCTGAACGGTGCCACCGAAGACGACGCCGGCGGTGGAGATGAATTCGCCGGTGACGGTCGCGAATTGCAGGACGGGATTTTCTTTCTTCAGGCGCAACGCGGTCGGCAGGTCGGGCACGATCGCCACGCCCCGGAGCAGTCGCCTAACGAGCGGTGCGAGCGAGTCGGGCGCGGTCACCTTGTCAATCGCCCACGCGAGTGCGTCCGCGGGCAGATCGACGAGATGATCGTCGCTGCCCACCGCGGTCAGTTCTGGAAGAGCGAGCGCGGCCTGACCGAGATTGTGACCTGCAACGTGCCGGAGAATTTCGGAAGCGAGGCCGACGTCCTGCAGGACGACGGCGTGCATGTTCCGACCGAAAGCCGCTTCGAGGGCGGGGACAAAGTCGCGATCGACATCAAGGCCGGAGACGAGCGCGCCGGCGAGCGCGGGACGGATGCGCCCGGGATCGTCGAGGCCTTTCAGAACCGCCTGCGAACCTTGCGCGAGGCCTTCGCCTTCTTCGTTCAGCTGCTGCAAAATTTCGAGGCGCGATTGTTTTTCGGCGACGGTGCGCTCGTGGCGGAACGCTTCTTTTTCCGCGTCCGCGAATTCCTGTTGCCGCGTGCGCACCAAGAGCTCCGCGGCCCGCAAGGCTTGGAAAAGACTCTCGACGGTTTGCTGTTCAGCGTCGCTCTGGGCTTGGGCGTGCCCGACGGCAGTCCGCGCTTCGTCGCGGGCGGAGGTGGCGGCGTTGATCTCTGAAGCGAGTTCGGCGATGCGACTGTGGGTCGTCTCGCGGCGGGTTTTTGTTCCGGCCAGTTCGTCGTGCAGCGCGGCGGTGTGGTTCTCCGATTTAGAAAGTGAGAGCTGCAAGTTCTGGAGTTCGCCTTCGCGTTCCGTGCGTTCCTTGCGCAGGGCTGCGAAGCGAGCGGCCAGCTCGGCTAGCTCCTGCTGTTTGGATTCGAGAAGCGCGTTTGTTTTTTTGATGAGGGCGTCCGCTTCTTCGATTTGCGTGGCCTGTTCGGTGCGCTTCGCTTCTGCGGTCGCGATGTCGGCTCGATAACGCGCGATCAACTCGGCGATCTCTTCCGCGCGCTGGCGGTTGAATTCAATCCGGCTGCGGTGCGTGGACATCTCGCTCTGCAACCGCTGCACTTCGCCGCGCGCCTCGCTGATCCGGCTGTCGATCGCGTCCAGCGTGGCGCGCTTGTCGGCCAGATCGTTCTCGCTCGTTTCGATCTGCGCGAGAGTGGCGCGTTCGCTGCCCTCGAAACGAGCGATGGCTTCGCGACATTGCGTCAGCTCCGTTTCGAGCTGCTCGAGTTTTCCGCGCGAATGATGCGTATCGAGCACTTGCAGGTCGGCCATCAACGTCTGATAGCGACGCGCCTTTCCGGCCTGCCGCTGGAGCGAGCCGATCTGGCGTTTCACTTCTTTAATGATGTCGCCGATGCGGAGGAGGTTGGCTTCGGTGGCTTCGAGTTTGCGGAGCGCTTCCTTTTTCTGGCCTTTGTATTTCGTGATGCCGGCCGCTTCTTCGAAAACAGTCCGCCGATCTTCGGGACGCGAGCTGAGGATCAAATCAATCTTGCCCTGTTCCATAATGGAATAGGCGCTGCGACCCACGCCGGTGTCGGCAAAAAGGCTTTGGATGTCCTTCAACCGGCAGACGGATTTGTTGATGAGATACTCGGAATTGCCGTCGCGATAGACGCGTCGGGTGACGCGCACCTCGTGCCAATCGACGCCGAGTTCCTGGCTGCAATCGGAGAAGGTGAGCGAGACCTCGGCGAAACCGACCGGCTTGCGTGAATCGGTGCCGCTAAAGATGACGTCCGCCATTTCGTCGCCGCGGAGCGCCTTGGCGGATTGTTCGCCCAGGACCCAGCGGACGGCGTCGAGGACGTTGGATTTGCCGCAGCCATTCGGGCCAACGACGGCGGTCACGCCCTCACTGAAATTAAAGAGCGTTTTGTCGGCGAATGATTTGAACCCGAA
>JBDSNB010000022.1:0-2970 GCA_039915555.1 Chthoniobacterales bacterium
CGCGGGCCTTGCAGAAAGCGGCGACCGCCTACGAGAAGGCGGGCAAGTCCGCGGAAGCGCAAAAGGCCAGCGAACAATTGCGCGCGAAGTATCCGGAGTTTGTCGGGACGTGAGTCGAAGGTCTCTCGGTCGTGCTGACGAGCGCGCAATGATTGGTTGGGGTAGCCGACAGAGCGGCGGCGAGATCCCTCGGCCGTCTGCGCGGCTCGGGATGACGATTGGCGGCGGCTCGACGTGTCGACGCGGTGCGTCGCTCGCGTTTCTGATCAATTGATCGCAAGCGTCTCGATCGGGAGCGAAGCGAGGAATGTTTTCGTGTCGCCGATTTGTAGAACAGGGCGCGCGAGGTGCGCGGCGAGCAGACTCGTATCCGGTGTTTGCGCAATCCCGGCGCAGGCGGTGAGATGATGCGCGGTGAGCTGCGTGATCATGTGTTCCACTTTGGTTGCCAGATCTCGATCGTCGGTGAACTGCACCGTGCATAGCCCGGGCGCGGTCGCTTCCACGTAAGGCGTGAGGGTGTAGCTGAACTGCAGCATCAGCTGATCGAGCAATCGCTCTTGCTCACGAATGCGAGTTTTCACCGTCAATTCCAGAGCGCGCGCGAGACCCTGGCTCGGAGTCATGCCCACACGGACGCCGGCCTCTTCCGCAGCCCGGTTCAATTGGATGATGACGGCTTTGGCGGCTTGATCGTCGATCAATGCCACCGGCCGACAGGCGAGTTCCGGTTGATGGCGCAAGGCCGCTTGCAGATAAAAATTTGGTAGAAAAATCGTGGCAAACATTAGCCGGTTTCCGCCAATTCCTGGCGGCCTCCTTGCACGCGTTGCACCTGGATTCGCAAACGCGCCGCGTTCTCTTCCCGTTCGAGGTCGGGCAGTCGCCACGAGTTCTCCAAGACGAGCTTCCACTGCGCGCTGCTGACCATGCTGCGACGGGTGAGAACGAGGAACGCGGTCGGCGCCGGCTCCACCAGCCGCTGGAGCCGATACCAACTGGCCGAGGGAATTTTGCGCAGCTCTTCCGCCGGGTTCAGCACCAGATCGAGCACTACGAGCGGGAAATTGCCATCACGCAAAAGCAGATCGGCGGCTTTCACCGCTTCCGTCGCCTGTCGGCAACGAAGCCAAAGCATATGCTGCAAGCGCTCCTGGCCACACGGGGTGGGATCGAACGAATCGCGCCCATCAATCAGCGCGACGAAGAAACGTTCCCGCGTCGCTTTTTCCAAAAGATGATAAAACAACAGCGCGCTTCCGGCGCTTATCTGCGGACTGCTCAGTTCGGTGATGGCGCCCTTCGCCAGGCCGCCATTTGTGGCGGAATCCAGCAAAGGCAAACCCGTGGTGAGACGGGGCTGCGCTGCCATCCGGGGAGAAGGGAAGCGCTCCGCGAGCAAGCGGCGGAGATCGATGATGTTGCCTTGGCCTCCCATGCCAGAAGAATGGCAGTAGAGCCCAACATGTTCAACTGAACATTAAGAACGTTTTGGCCGAATCGAGCTGCTGGGGTGCTTGCGCACGAGCGAAACCATTACGCCTTGAACGCGCAACTCCCGTGCGGGCACCAGATTCGGGAAGAGCGGATTCTCGGCTTTCAAGTAAGGGCGACCGCGCTCGGTCACGTAGCGCTTTAACGTCGTCTCGCCATCGATCAACGCGGCCACGATATCGCCGCTCTGCACTTCCCGGTCTTCCAGGATCACGATGTCGCCATCGAGAATGTGCGCCTCGATCATGGAATCGCCGCGGACCCGAAGCGCAAAGGTGCGCGCGTTTTTGGAGGCATTGACGGTTCGCGTATCGAGGGAAACATGGCCTTCGATGGTCTGCTCGGTTGAGCCCGCCATGCCGGCGGGAATCTGGCCGTAGATCGGAATGTCCGTGATGCGGACTCTTTGCACGGGCGTGATGAGCGCCCGCGCCTTGCGGGCGTGGCGATCGAGGACGCCTTTCTTCTCCAGCGCCGCGAGATATTGCATGACGGACGTCTGACTGGCGTAGCCGAAATGCTTTTGGATTTCGCGCGTGCTGGGCGTGATGCCTTTTTCGCGTTGCTCGGTTTGGATAAACTCGAGGATGTCCTGCTGCCGCTCCGTGAGCATTTCGGAATGTGGAGGCGGCGGCTAACGACCGCAAGTTCAAATGAACACAAAAACAGGAATCAAACACAAGAGATTTTGACCGCGGATTACGCGGATGGCGCAGATGAAGAATCTTTTATCCGCGTCATCTGCGTTATCCGCGGTCAAATTTTCTTCCTCTTCGCATTTCTTCTCGGTGATCGCCCGCCAATTGACACACATCTTCGCATCACCAGTTTTTGATCCATTTCAACTGATCGGTCGCAGTGGCGCCTTCGGTGCCAGCGGCGCTCCAGAGATCGTAGGTCGGATTGTAGCCGCCGGGCGCATTCGGATCTGCGGCTTTCATGGTCGAGTAGCCATAGGGATCGCCGTAGGAATCGCGGATTGCGCTGACGGGATTACTGGCGCTGATGGGTTCTGACATGTTGCCACGCAGAAGGCTGGCAGGCATGAACGACAGATAGGTTTTGTTCGTCGGTTCCGGAGTCCCATCGAAGTTTTTGTCGCCCGTCAGTTCGCCGTAGAGGTAACCGCTCGACGCGGGTTGAACTGGAACGGTCAGTGGATCGACTGCCTCGGTCTTCTGCAGATCGGTCGGGTAAATGCCATTATCTGCCTTGTAGCTTTCGAGGGCCGCTGACATCGCCGCGATTTCGGCTTCGGTGCGGGAGCGTTTGCTCTTTTCCTGCACATAACCGGAGGTGGCGATGACCAGCCCCGCGAGCACGATGATGATCGCCATCACGATCAGCAGCTCGATGATCGTGAAGGCGTGCGTGTCGCGCCGGTTTTGTTCCACCCGTTTCATGTTCGTCAGGTCTGCTGCTGCAATCCGCTGATGATGCTGATGAGCGGCATGAAGAGCGCGATCACAATCGTGC
>JBDSNB010000113.1:0-24007 GCA_039915555.1 Chthoniobacterales bacterium
GCGCGATTTCAAAGATCGGGCGGACGCTGTCCTGCAAGCCGGCGAGGGCGAACTTGCCGCCGTAGCCCATCACGTTTTGCATCGCTTCGATGAGGACGGCGAGGCCCGAGCTGTCGATGTAGCTGACACGTCCGAGGTCCACCACCACCTGCTCTGGTTTCGCATCGGTGATCTTCTTGAGCGAGGCCGCGATGCCGGGCGAGACGTGGAGATCGATTTCGCCTTCGAGTGGAAGGACGTTGGGCAGGGCGGTGTCGGACATTGCGGTCGGTTGCAAGGAAGATGTCATCGTGTGGCGGCTCGTCAATTATCAGGATGGAGCTGGCCCGCCCTCGGGCCGAAGGATCATTTGTTCTTTATCAAAATTCGGCGCGGGGGCGCGCCGGCTCCATCTCACCAGCCGAGCGCGGCGATGACTTCGTCCACTTGGGAGAGATCGTCGAATAGAAAATCCGGCTCATGTTCCGCCAGCTGCTCGCGGGTCCACGAGCCGGTGGCCACCGCGATGGTGCGCGCGCCGAAGATTTTGCCGCAGGCAATGTCGTGGCCGGTGTCGCCGATGACGTCGATCTGGGTGGCGGCGAATTCCTGCTGGTGATGCTCTCGCGCGCGAGTGCGAGCGACGGCACCGAGCTGGTTGCGATCGGCGTGATCGTCGGCGAACGCGCCGAACGCGAAGTAGTCCCACAGGCCGTAATGCTGAAGCTTCAATTCCGCGCCGCGGCGGAGGTTCCCGGTGAGGAGCGCGAGGATGCGATCGGGCTTCGCCTCCATCCGCTGCAGGATTTCCGCGATGCCGGGCAGGATGCGGCCGGGCACGCGCGGCAGCATCTCAGCGAGGCCGGCGATGTATTCGCTGAGGAAGGAGCTGACGTTCTCGAAGGTGGGCTCGATCTCGTATTTGCGCAGAATATTCACCGCGATGTTCGCATCCGTGCGGCCGGCGATTTCGATCTCGCGGAGATCATCCGCCACCCCGAAGCGTTGCTGCACGATGCGCTTTAGGGACTTCTCACCCGCCCCGCCGGTCGTGATGAGAGTGGAATCGATGTCCCAAAGAAGAAGTCGTTTGTGCATTTTCGATTGGCGATTTTCGATTTTCGATTGAAGTGGCAGCGAGCGGCGACGCTAGCGCTCGAACTCGAAATTCGAAAACCCAAAATCGAAAATGCCTTATCGCGGTCGTCTCGCGCCATCACCCACGGGGTATCTCCACCTCGGACATGCCATGACGTTCTGGCGCGCGCAAGAGCGGTGCCGGAGACGCGGCGGGCAGCTGGTCCTGCGAATCGAGGACCTCGACCCAACGCGTTGCCGGCCGGAGTTTCGCGCCGCGATCGTGGAGGACTTGAGGTGGTTTGAATTGGAGTGGGAGGAGGGGCCGGATGTGGGCGGACCATTCGGGCCGTATGTGCAGAGCGAGCGACGTGAGCTGCATCTCACGGCGTGGGAAAATCTGCGGGCTGCCGGTTTCATCTATCCGTGCACTTGCTCGCGCCGCGATGTGCTGGAGGCGGCTGGCGCGCCGCATGAGGAGGATGACGAACCGATTTATCCGGGGACGTGTCGCGCGCTTAACGACCAGCGGCGGGAAGCGCAACGCGCGGGCGTGAACTGGCGTTTCCGCGTCCCGGAGCGGGAGGCGTTACGCTTCGTGGATGGAAATTTCGGTGAGCAAAGCGCGACCACCGGAACGGAGTTCGGCGATTTTCTGATTTGGCGAAAAGACGACGTGCCAGCCTATCAATTGGCCGTGGTGGTGGACGACGCGGCGATGGAGATCACGGAAGTGGTGCGCGGCGCGGATTTGCTGCGGTCCACCTTTCGCCAACTGCTGCTTTATCGCGCCCTCGGTTTTGCGCCGCCGGAGTTTTATCACGCACCACTCGTGAGGGACGCGGACGGCCAGCGGCTCGCGAAACGCGACGCGGCGGTAGCCTTGCGCGGGCTGCGGGCGCGGGGTTTTGCGCCCGTAGACCTTAGAACGCACATCGCAGCCACCTGAGGACCGAGTCTGCAAATCGGCGCCGGCGAGCCGCTATAACACTGGCGGCTGCATTTGCGCGAGCGCGATCATGCTTGCGATGAAGGCGAGGAATGCGACGCCCACGGCGGCGTAGAGTGCTGTGCGGACGGGATCGCTTTTCTCGCTGCGGCGAGGAAACGGGGAGGCGTTGGCGAAATCGGCGGGACGTGCGCTGACGTCAGCGGGTGTGGCGTCGATCGCGGGAAGGACGGGGAGCGGTTGCGCGGCGGCTCCGCTTTCGGAAGCGAAGGCGGCTTCCACTTTTCCAAAACGAATGCGATCGCCGTGCCGGAGGAGAATGCTCTGGATGGGCTGACCGTTCACGCGGGTGCCGTTGGTCGACTCAAGATCTTTGAGGTGATAATCCTCGCCTACCAACTCGAAGCGAGCGTGCCGACCGGAAACGGAAGGATCATCGAGCTGGATCAAATTTTCCGGCGCACGGCCGAGGGTAATCGCATCTTCCGAAAGCTCATGGACGACCGGGCCGTTGGCGGTGGTGAGGGTGAGCTGGCGCATGCGTGAACGGGGATAGCAGGCCGCCCGGTGCTTGGCAAGGAAGCGCGCGCACCGCCGCGGTGCGCGCGCTCGCGATTCTTGCGCTTATAGTCCTCCGCCGGAGCGTGCTTTCACGACTGCGACATCGGTGGAGTTGATGGAACCGTTGGCGGTCACGTCGGCGCGGAAGTTGGCGGCGGTGACGGCCGCGCCCGCGGCAGCTTTGCTGATGGCAATGTCGGATGAGTTGACGGCGCGGCTGGCGTTTACGTCACCGACGACGACATCCAATTGTGCACTGACGCCGCTGAGCGCTTCGCCCGCGGGATTGCGGACGCCATCCAACTGCACCACCACGTGCTGCACATCGGGGATGCCAGTCAGATGGACGGTGTATTGGTTTGGATTGGGACCGAGGGCGCGGCTGGCAACGTTGGCGGTGCCGGCACTAATGGTGGCGTTATCCACCGACGCCACATCGGTGGTGAAGGTGTAGACGAGGACGTGCTCGCCGTTTATCGGCAGCCGCGATTCAATGCCTGGCGCTCCCGCTGTCGGCAGATCGATGTCGAATGTCCCTGTCGCGCCGTGCGTTTTGCGCGAAACCACGTTGCTCATGGCGAGCGCGGTGGGGGCGAAGGTGGCGCGTTCGACCAGAGTCAGGCTGGGGCCGGTGGCGGTGGATTGCTTCTTGCCCACGGCCCACAACCCGCCCGCGGCGTCGCGGCCGAGATCGAGCAACGGATTCTCGCCGGTGCCGTCTCCCGCAGGATTGTCGCTTGGCACTTGGGTCCAGGTGGCGCCATCCCAATGGACGGTAAACGTATTTGAACCATCCACGCCTTTCTGCCACGAGCCGGCAGCATAGAAGTCGTTAGGCCCGCGCGCCACCACGCTATGGAGCGGGTTGACGCCGAAGGGGCTCGGGTTGGGCGGAACGGAAGCGGTCCAGGCGACACCGTCCCAATGCAGGGCGAGGGCTTTCGCGTCGCTCGTGAGATCGACCTTATCGTATTCGCCTACGGCCCAGATGTCGTTCGGGTTCGCGGCGGCAATGCTGTGCAGCCAGCCGTCGCCAGTGGGACCATCAGGCGAGGGAACAATGGTCCAGGCGGTCCCGTCCCAATGGAGGATGAGGGTGTGGGGCGTGTTGCCCACGCGATAGTGGCCGACGGCCCAAACGTTATTAGGCGTCAGGGCGACGACGGATTCGAGGCCTTGGGAATAAATGCCGCCGGTGCGCGTGCCGATATTCGGGTTTGGGATTTGCATCCATTGTGCGCCGTTCCAATGCAGAGTCAGGGTTTGTGTGCCGCCGTTCAAGTTGTCCATCGCGCCGACCAGCCAGATATCGGAGCCGGAAGTGGCGGCGATGTCTTCGAGGAAGGTGGCGACGTTGCTGGAGCCGTTGTTGTTGATCGGCGGCAGCGGGATGTGGAGCCAGTTGGCGCCGTCCCAACGCAAGGTGTAGGACTGGCCGTCGCCTCCGAGGCTCCAGACGTTGTTCGAAGCGAGAGCGATGACTTTCTTTAGTTGGTTACCGCTGGTGGCGGGATTCACGGTCGGCGTGATGGTCCAGCTCGCTCCATTCCAATGCATGGCGAGGGTGCGAGAGCTGGCCGAGCCGTCCGTGCCGCCAGCGGCCGCGATGTAGGAGCCGACGGCCCAAACGTCCGTGCCCGAGAGCGGGGCAACGCCAGTGAGGGCGACGTCGCTGCTGGGTGGATTAGGGCTGTTGACCATGGTCCAATTGGACGCGGGGCTTGCGGTCGGAGAGGGGCTCGCGCTTGGAGACGGACTCGCGGTTGGTGATGGACTCGCGGTTGGAGATGGACTCGCGGTCGGAGATGGACTCGCGGTCGGAGATGGACTCGCGGTCGGAGATGGGCTCGCGGTTGGTGACGGACTCGCGGTTGGTGATGGACTCGCGGTTGGTGATGGACTCGCCGTTGGTGACGGGCTCGCGGTTGGTGACGGACTCGCGGTCGGAGATGGGCTCGCGGTTGGTGACGGACTCGCGGTTGGAGATGGGCTTGCGCTCGGAGATGGACTGGCGCTCGGTGAAGGGCTGGCGCTTGGAGAAGGGCTGGCGCTTGGAGAAGGGCTTGCGCTTGGAGAAGGGCTGGCGCTCGGTGAAGGGCTGGCGCTCGGTGAAGGGCTGGCGCTCGGTGAAGGGCTGGCGCTCGGTGAAGGGCTGGCACTTGGAGACGGACTCGGAGAGGGACCCACTCCTGTCACGATGATGGTTGCCTGGCCGCCGTTGCGTGAATCCTCGATTTGATAGGTGCCCGCGACACAAAAGGTGAAGGAATACGACTGGCCGGATTGAAGGTCGTCGCTGTCGAGAAAGAGGTGATTTACGTCCCGGACCCGCGCTCGACTGCCGCCCATGTTCGTCCAGGTCACCTGTGTGCCCGCGCTGATATTAAGCGAGTTCGGGTTAAACGAGCCGTTGCCCACTGACATGCTGGCGCTGCCCGTCGGGTCGCAGCTTGGAAAAGGAGTGGGGCTCGCGGAGGGCGAAGGGCTGGCGCTGGGTGATGGAGTTGCGCTCGGAGATGGGCTCGCAGTCGGTGAAGGAGTAGCGCTCGGCGACGGGCTGGCAGTCGGCGAAGGAGTGGGCGTGATGCCAGCAATCGACGAGGGGCTGCGGGTCGGCTGGGCGGTGATCACTTGCGCCTGCAACGTGCCGAAGCACAAAAAAGCCACCGCGCAGAAGAGGAGAGAGAGTCGAGCGTTGTTCATAAGATTAGGCCTCCGAGGAAAGGGACTGCTTTAATTTTTCTAGGCCGCTCGGGAGCCCATTTCAAATTCCCTAAGGTAACGCGTTTGTTACTTTTCCGGCGCTTCCGCAGGCGGCGGCGTGGCCGCGGTGCATTGACTCCCCTCAGCGTGCCCGCATAGTGCTGCCCTTCATGTCCATTGAGCTTACGCGCAATTTTTGCATCATCGCGCACATCGATCACGGCAAGACTACTTTGTCCGATCGTTTGCTCGAGCGCACGGGCACGATCCAGGACCGCGAGCGACAGGATCAGCTCCTCGATTCGATGGATTTGGAACGCGAACGCGGGATCACGATCAAGGCCCATCCGGTGGCGATGCGTTACACTGCGAAGAACGGGAAGACGTATCGGCTCAATCTTTCCGACACGCCGGGTCACGTCGATTTTGCGTATGAAGTTTCGCGCTCGCTCGCGGCCTGCGAAGGCGCGCTCTTAATCGTGGACGCTGCGCAAGGTGTGGAAGCGCAGACGGTGGCCAACGTTCACCTCGCGCATAAGCAAGGCCTCACCATCGTCCCGGTGATCAACAAGATCGATCTCCCGAACGCCGACATCCCCGCCGTCCACAAACAAATCGAGGAGATCCTGCAAATCCCCGCGGAGGAAGCGATCGATTGCAGCGCGAAGATGGGCATCGGGATCGAAGAGATTCTGGAAGCGGTCGTGCATCGCATCCCGCCGCCGGTCCAGCCGAAAGACGACACCCTCCGCGCGCTCGTCTTCGATTCCGTCTTCGATGTTTACCGCGGCGTGGTCGCGTATGTGCGCGTCATGTCCGGCAGCATGGTGGCCGCGCAACAAGTGCGGATGATGAACAACGATTCGCGCCACGAGATCAAGGAAGTGGGCGTCTTCACTCCGAAGATGTTTCCGCAGGCGAAGCTCAATGCCGGCGATGTCGGCTATTTCATCGCCAACATCAAAACCACCGCCGACATCAAAATCGGCGACACGATTACCGATCAACGTAATCCCGCCACGGAAGCGCTGCCCGGCTTCCAGGAAATCCATCCGATGGTTTTCAGCGGGATCTACCCGATCAACACCGCCGACTTCGAGCATCTCAAGACCGCCATCAGCAAGTTGCGCCTGAACGATTCCGCGTTCGTCTATCAACCCGAAAGCTCCGTCGCGCTTGGCTTCGGTTTCCGCTGCGGCTTCCTCGGTTTGCTCCACATGGAGATCATCCAGGAGCGGCTCCGGCGCGAGTACGACATGGATATCATCGCCACGTCGCCCAGCGTGGTTTACGAAATCCTGACCACGCGCGGCGAGACCCTGCTGGTCGATAACCCCGCGCATCTCCCGGACGCGAGCATCATCGATGAGATCCGCGAGCCGATCGTGCGCGCCTACGTGCTTTGCCCTAACGAGAGCATCGGCGATATCCTCCAGCTCATCATGGAAAAGCGGGGCACGATGGACCACACCGAGACGCTCGATACCCGCCGCGTCATGCTCCATTGCGAGCTGCCGCTGAACGAAATCCTGGTCGACTTCAACGACAAGATTAAATCCATCACGCGCGGTTACGGCTCGATGGATTACGAGCACGCCGGCTATCGCGCGGACAAACTGGTGAAGCTCGATCTGCTCGTAAACGGCGAACCGGTCGACGCCTTCTCCATGATCGTGCACCGCGAGCGCGCCGAAGCGCGGGGCCGCCAGCTGGCCGCGAAGTTAAAAGAAGTCATCCCGAACCAGCTCTACCAGGTCGCCATCCAGGCCGCCATCGGGGGCAAGATCATCGCGCGCGAAAGCGTCTCTGCGTTGCGCAAAGACGTCACCGCGAAATGCTACGGCGGCGACATCTCGCGCAAACGCAAACTGCTCGAGAAGCAAAAAGAAGGAAAGAAGCGGATGAAAAGCATCGGCCGGATCAACATCCCGCAGGAAGCCTTCATCCAGGTCTTGAAGACGCAGTAAGCGTCGGCGTTGACTCACCACCGGTCGCGATCACGCGCGATCGCTATCCACCTCCTACGATTCGCTCGTACTCGTCGTGGGTGCCGATCCAAAACCAGTAAAGCGTCTCCTCGTGGACGCGACCGAGCGCGCGCCAGCCGCGGGAGATGCGGACCGACCAGTACAGACCTTTCTTCTCAAAGCGCAGGGACGAATGGCGAGGGTTTCTTTGCCATAAGCGCCAGGCTTTCTGCGCTTGACGCTGAACATCCTGCGGTAACGCCGCGTATGTGTCCCAGAATTTAGGGGTCGCCGAGGACTTCATCGAGCGCCTTCACGCGACCGGCCTTGACGTCCACCATGGCCTCTTCCCAAAGAAAATCGAGGCGACCCGCCTTGGCATCGGCCTCGATCTGCCGATCCCACGCGTCGTCGAAATCAATTTCCGCCAGCTCGGCCAAAAACTCGCCTTTCGCGCGCTCGTCCAGACGTTTCACCGCCTCGATGATTTCCGTCACTGTGCTCATGCCCTTGGATCTTACTCTGATAAAAAAATACCGACAAGTGGCACCGTCAAGTGCTACGGCGGTGACATAACGCGGAAGCGCAAGCTGCCGGAGAAGCAGAAAGAAGGAAAGAAGCGGATGAAAAGCATCGATGTGGGCCTGACCAAATCCGCCTCCGGGCAAGCGATCGCTACCGGGAACTTCCGCCAACGATGTGAATCTCAGCGGCTCGATCAACGCCTCCGATATCGGGACGGTGAAATCAGTCGCCGGCACGATGCTGCCGCCGTAAGCCATCAGGGTTCACGAGGTATGCTTCACTTTTGCAAGTCGCCATCCAACCGGCGATCAGCTGGAAAATCGTCGCGCGCGAATGCGTCAGCGCCCTGCGCAAAGACGTGACCGCGAAATGCTACGCGGCGACATCAGCCGAAAGCGCAAACGGATCGAGAAGCAGAAAGAAGGGAAAAAGGGGATGAAAAGCATCGCTGGTCTCGGCAGAGGGTCTGCGTGGGAGTCTACTTCCTCTCGATGGTCTCAATCACAAGTGTGCGGCACGGGCGCCACGAAAGAAATACTCCTCGCGAACCGACTGGTTGCTCTCCTCGATCCACCACTCCAGTTTGCACACTTCTTCGCCTCGGAGATAAACGTCCATCGCGGCCCCGCCGCATGAGGCCTCTTGAAGGCCGCACACGTTCTCGTGCCCGAACTCGGTTTGGGCCCCGCCAGCCTTACCGAGTCGATACGAGCTCGACCTCGCTATGGCCCGGAAGTCTGCGATGAGTGCGGCGTGCCACTGGAAGATTGCCCCACTTGTGGCTATGCCCTGTCGATCGTGGATCATCAGTGCCGGCATTGTGCTTCCGCCCCGGCCTCGGGATGGCTTTCGCTCTTCGATCCGAAGGGACTATCGAGGTGGATTGTGGCCGCGGTGGTGCTGATGGCCCTCGGTTATTTGATTTTCTTTCGGTAGGAGCAGGCGGCCCTTCGCAGCCGGGTCGAGGCGTTTTCGAGGGACACGTCGACAGAGCGAATGCAATCCCGCGTCCGAAAGAATCTTCCTGCCGGGGGAACCGGGAGGCGGTGGTGACACGAAGTATCTGTGAGGGATTCGATTGCGCCCGTGCGGGCCATTGATTTTCCGCGGCGGTGAATAGATCACCGCCTTCTGACGACCAAGGACACTGATATGAAAAAATTAACGAGTTTAACGATATGCTGCACGCTGATGCTGGCAGGAGCCGCTCTGGCACAAGAGCCGGAAGAGCAGGCATCACCCGCAGAGACAACCGCCACCGCGGAAAAGGCCGAAGCGAAAGCGAAGCCCGACCGGGAGGCAAGCGCTCCGAAAGCTGA
This sequence comes from Chthoniobacterales bacterium, assembly GCA_039915555.1. GTDB lineage: Bacteria > Verrucomicrobiota > Verrucomicrobiia > Chthoniobacterales > UBA10450 > JACCTI01. Next base: position 9,081 of record JBDSNB010000113.1, read on the forward strand.
ATCGCAGGTAGAGGCCGTGAAGCCCGCGAAGGAAGCGAAGAAAGATCGCGCCGCCGACAGAACGGAAGCGGCAGCGAAAGAGGCCACCGAGGAAACCCCGAAAGCTGCTGAGAAATCGAAGGTGACCGAGAAGGCCAGCGAAAAGGCTGCCAGCGGCAAGAAGGACGCCGACGAGACGGCCACCGCCGCGACTTCCGCCGACAAAGCTGAGAGCAAGAGAGAAGTAAAGAGCGCCAAGGACTCGGCCAAAGCCGCCGCGACTCCCTCAACAACCGCGACGGCGGCTGCTACGACTCCAGCAGCGACGGCGACCGCGAGCCCTATGGGCACGGCGACTCCAGCGGCGACTGCGACCGTGACCCCGGTGGGAACGCCGGTGTCGGCTCCGGGTTCCAGCGCGTCTCCGGCCGCCGCGACCTCAGCCTCAGTGGCAGCAGGCACGTCGACCGAAGTGACGGCGACCGCGAAGAAGCCCGAGCCTCAGGTGGTGGAGAAGATCCAGGAGCAGCACGCGAATTTCCGCGCGCAGCCGCGTCCGGACAGGGTGCCAGCGGTGACCTTCTCGGCGGGCTATCAAATCCAAGGTGCCAATCAGTGGCAGGGACCGCAGTACGAAGTCTACCGCTCGTATCGTCCAGAACGGCATGACCGGAGCTATTATCAGTCGCGTTACCAGCGCGTGGAGCTGGTCGCCGGCGGGTATTACTATCTGAACAACGGCTACTGGTATCCGGCGTGGGGTTACGATACGTCGAACCAATATTATGCCTACGATGCTCCGATTTACGTCGGGAAGCGCGCGCTGCCGCCAGATCGCATCATCGCGGATGTGCAAGCCGTGCTCAAGACGATGGGCTACTACCGGGGCGAAGTGGATGGCTTGCTCGGGCCGTTGACCCGAGAAGCGCTCGTGGGTTACCAATCGCGCCATGGTCTGGCGCGGACGGCGGTGATTGATGAGCCAACGCTCGACGCTCTCGGCATGGGCTAAGCGAGACTGATTCGGTTTTAAACAAAGGCCGCCGGGGCGCGTGAGCGCTCCGGCGGCTTTTTTGTTGCCCACGTTGCGCTGTAGTCGCCTCGCTCCGTCGAGACGCCTTCCGGGAGAGGCGTCGACCCGTAACGGCTGCGAAGCAACGGCCGGGCTTTCAAGGCGACGCGGCTACAGACAGAGCGGCGAGGGCGCACGAGCGGGCGGGTGATTTATTCAGATGCCGAACGCGCGATGATTGCGTAGCGTGCCGACCATGTTCACGCCGCGTTTCGTCAAACAGAGCAGGCTCCTCCTGCGTCATGCGCAGAAATATCTGCGCTATAAGAAGGATATCCTGAGCGAGCCGGATCGCGCGGAGATCACGGCGCAGATCGATGCGCTGGATGCGTCACTGCGGAAGAAGGACGGCGAAAAGATCAAGGCGGACGCGGAGGCGCTGGACGGAAAGCTGCACAAGCTCACGCCGGTGACGTGGGAATCGCATTGGCGGGAGAATGTGGAGGTCATCCTCGTGGCCATCATCGTGGCCATTGGGGTGCGGTCGTATTTTCTCCAGCCCTTCAAGATCCCGACCGGGTCAATGCAGCCGACGTTGAACGGCATCATCGGCCACCCGATGAAAGACCCGGCGCCGAATATCGTGCAGCGGGCGGTGGAGTTTGTGGTGCTGGGGCGAAACTATATCGACGTCGTCTCGCAGACGGACGATCGCGTCTTGCAAATCGTGCCGAAGAAGTTCGGGTTCTTTTTCACTTTCTCGCGCATCGTTTGCCAGCAGCAGAATTTCCTGGTCTACGCGTCGCCGGATACGTTGCGGCAGGATTTCCAGGTGGCGCCGGGGAATCTGTATCGCAAAGGCGATGTGATCGCGCGGGGGGCGATCGACACCGGCGACCAGGTGTTCGTGGACAAAATGAGCTACAACTTTGTGAAGCCGCGGCGCGGGGACGTCTTCGTTTTCCGGACGGACGGCGTGTCGATGATCGCGGCCGACCCGGAAACGGGCGCGCCCTTTTACATCAAGCGGCTGGTGGGCGAGCCGGGCGACGAGCTGCGGATCGAGCCGCCGCATTTGTTTGTGAACGGGACACCGCCGAACCGGGTCGGGTTTCAGCGGGTGATGAGCGCGAGGAATGGTTACCGCGGCTACGCTTCGGCGGGGAATCTGATGTCTGATCCGACGCAAACGTATCGCGTGCCGGAGGGTCATTTCTTCGCGATGGGCGACAACAGCTACAACAGCTTCGACAGCCGTTACTGGGGAGCGGTGACGGAGGAGAACCTGGTGGGGCGCGGGCTCCTGGTTTACTGGCCGTTTAACCGGCATTGGGGTTTGATCCGGTAAAATTTTTCCGTCGGGGACGGCGAAACGCTTGGCGTCTGGCGCAGACGCCCTACAATCCGCGGAGCCGCCGCCGCACGATGTCCGAAGCTCTCTCGCGCCTACTACCATTTCTCGGTCTGGGTATTGGCTACGCGCTGGTGCTCTTTTGCAATCCGATCCGGCAGGCGTTGCGGGACGGGTTGCGCTGCATCGTGCGCTTCAAGCGCATCTGGCTCACTTTCGCTTTGCTCGGCCTGGCGTATTCGGTTTTTCGCTTCGCGACCTTTACGCCGCTCCAGCAAATGTCGGATCTCGATCCGCGTTCGCTCGCGACGATGGGCGATTGGGAATGGCCGCACCTGCTCGACGTGTGGCGCGAGACGCCACTGCCGGCGCTGGAAGGCGTGGCGGGCATTTTCGATAATGCCACCACCACTTTTCCGCTCTCGATCGTGGCGGCGGTGTTGCTGCTGATGAACTGGCGCGGTCTGCATGGCGCGTTGTTCAAGGCGCTCCGCCAGCGTTTTCGCGGCTGGAGTTTTCTCATCTATCTGATCGTGGTGCTGAGCGCGATCGCGTCGCTCTTCAAAGCCATTATTTTTTGGCGGCTGCCGGCATGGCGGGCGGTGCTGCCGGACACGGTGCTCTTCCAGACCTCGGCTACGGTGGATGCGGTCGCGTTTCTGTTTGAGTATCTCTTCGGCGTTTACATTCAGGTTTACCTCATCACGGTGGCGCTGGCCTGGATCAAAGGGTTGAGCTTCACCGAGGAGGCGCTTTTCCAATTTGCCGTGCGTCGTTTCAGCTATGTGCTGAAGTGGGCTGGCATCGTGGTGGTAATCGGCACGCTCCTCGTGCGTCTGCCGCTGCTTCTGGCCTATTTCATTAATCTCCCCGGCGTGCTCGATTATCAGGAGGCGGCGCGCTACACCATGAGCGGGCTCATTCTTTTGTGCTGCTCCGTGCAGATTTCGCTCGTGCTGCATAACGAGAAGTTGCGGGAAGCGTTCCGCGCGCATTGGGATTTCATTCGGCGCAACCCGGTGCGGCTGGGTTGGTTCTTTTTGATCTGCGCGCTCCATTTTTTCTTTCTCGCCGCGCTCGACGCCATCCTGCGGGGCGCGATCGCGGACCGCGTGGCGGGGCTGATTCTCTGGAAGGTCGTCTACGTTTGCCTGCGCGGATTCGTGATGGGCTGGCTGCTGGCTTCGTGGGTTTGTTTGTTTCGGCAATGCGAGACGGGGCGAATCGACAAGGAGACGTGGATTCGTTATTAGGTAGGGACGCCGCGCCGCGGTGTCCGACACGGAAGCCACGGCGATTCGAAGTTCGCTGACCTTGCCGCTATTTCACGCAGATTGGACGGCGCAGCGCGCCATCCCTACCATTGAGCCTGTGGACGCGGCCAAAATCACCCGGCAGAGCAAATCGAATCTCGCGCTCGCCTTCATCTCGTTAGGCCGGGAACGCCGCGAGGACATCACGACGTTCTACGCTTTCTGCCGCGTCATCGACGACATCGCGGACTCGACGGAATGGAGCGTCGCCGAGAAGGCCGCGGGCTTGTCAGCCTGGCGACGCTGGTTATCGGCCGTGGAGGAAGGGGAAGACGCGCTCGCACGGGAGGTCCGGGCGTTGGTCGCAAAATATCCACTCACGCCGGCGATGTTCGAGGAGATCATCGCGGGCGTGGAAATGGATCTCACGCAGGCGCGCTATGCGACCTGGGAGGAGCTGCGCGTGTATTGTTATCGCGTGGCGAGCGCGGTCGGCCTGGTCAGCATTGAGATTTTTGGCTACACGAATCAGCGTTGCCAGGAGTACGCGATTGAGCTCGGGCTCGCGCTGCAGACGACCAACATCATCCGCGATGTAGGCAAGGATATGCGGCTGGGACGCATCTATCTTCCGCAGGAGGAAATGGAACGCTTCCGGTACTCTGCGGGGGAATTGGAAACCGGGATGCGGAACGAGGCGTTCCTCGCGCTCATGAGATTTCAGGCGGATCGCTCGCGCGCTTTTTATCGCACCGCGGCGGCGTTGCTGCCGGTGGAGGATCGGCGTTCGATGGTGGCCGCGGGGATCATGGCGTCGGTCTATGGAACCCTGCTCGAGCGGATCAGCGCGGACGGTTTCCGCGTTTTCGAGAAGGAATATCGACTCGGCCGGCTGGCGAAGGGGTTGATCGTGCTGCGTCGTCTGGCGGGAGGCCAAGGGCCGTTCCCCGGTTGAATAGGGAGGAAAAAAAGTCGTCCGAGATAGGGACGCTTTCCCCGTCCCATGCGATTGGGCTTGTGAGGGAAACGTTTCCTCGACACAAACCTATTATGAAAAAATTCAGTTCCATTGCAGTAGCGGCGGTCGCCCTCGGGGCGCTCGCTCTTAGTTCTTGCGACACTCCCACGGGCCAGGGTGCTGGCATCGGTGCCGGCGCGGGCGCATTGCTCGGTGCGGCCTCCACCGGCACGGTGCGTGGCGCGGCGGTCGGTGCGGCCATCGGCGCGGGCACGGGTGCGCTGATCGGCGCGGCCGTGGAAGCGGACGAGCGTGGGTATTATGACGGCCACGCGACGAGCTATTATCCGTACGGTCGTCGTGCCGGAGGCGGACTCGTGCGCAGCCCATATCCTCCGAACTCGCTCGTCGATACGCGCGGCATCCCGCGGGGTGCGCTGGTGCGCGATCCTTCGACGGGTCGCGTCTTCCGCAAACCGTAAGCCAGCGAGGCGACGGTAAGATTCAACGGGTTGATCCGGCGTGGGCCGGGTCAGCCCGTTTTCTTATTCAGGTGGACCAGTGTGCTTGCCTCGCGCGTCCGTGTGGCGAGGTCTTCGCTCATTCGAAAGTCGAAACGTGTTTACGTGCATCGGACGCCGCAGCGCGCCGTCCCTACCTGAGCCGTTTGGCTAGCGAAGTTACCCGGCGTTTCGCATCTGCTGCCTTGTGATCCAAGTGCGGCGAGTCAGCGTCGCCGCTACGATTTCCTTTGCAGGACATCGACCAGGCGTTGCGCTTCTTCGGTCATCTTGACCAGCTCGGGCCACTCGCGGTGATAGTTTTCGCCGGGCAATTTCCGAGTGGCATCGAAGCCCATGTGCGAGCCAATGTTCTGCGAACTGGGGGCGTGGTCTAACGAGTCGCTGGGGTTGCGGATGATGGTGCTGTCGCGTTCGGGATCGGTATTGGCACAGAGGCGGAAGAGGACTTCGCTGGTGTTGTGCACGTCGCAGTCTTCGTCGACCACGATGATATATTTGCTGAACATCATCTGCCCCATGCCCCAGAGGCCGTGCATGATTTTGAAGGCTTGATACGGATACTGCTTCCGGATGCTGACGAAGACCAAATTATGGAAGACGCCTTCCGGGGGGAGGGTCATGTCGACCAGCTCCGGGAAGTTCATTTTGAAGACGGGCAGGAAGACGCGCACGCTCGCGTCGCCGATGTAGAAATCTTCCATCGGCGGGATGCCGACGATGGTGGCGGGATAAACGGCGTCGCGCCGATGCGTGATGGCGGTGAGATGGAAGACCGGGTAATCCTCGAGCGGCGTGTAGAAACCGGTGTGATCGCCGAACGGTCCTTCGGGCTGCGTTTCGCCCGGTTGCACGTAACCTTCGAGCACGAAATCGACGTCCGCCGGCACTTCAAGGTCGATGGTTTTGCACTTCACCATCTCGACGGATTTCTTGCGGATGAAGCCCGCGAAAAGAATCTCGTCCAGCCCGTCCGGCAACGGTGCCGTGGCGGCAAAGGTGTAAGCGGGATCGCCGCCGAGGCAGACGGCGACGGGCATGCGTTCGCCGCGTTCGTAGTAAACTTTCCCATGCCGCGCGCCGACCTTGTGCACCTGCCAATGCATCCCGGTAGTGCGTTCGTCATAGACCTGCATGCGATACATCCCGAGATTGCGCGCGCTGGTTTCGGGATCGCGCGTGTGCACATTCGGTAAGGTGACAAAACGCCCGCCATCCTTCGGCCAGCACTTCAGGATGGGGATGTCCGCCAAGGTCAGTCCGTTGGACGTTGGCCGTTCATCCAAAATCTCCACCACCTCTTGGCACGCGGCCTCTCGTACTTTCTTCGGTCGTGCGTGGAGCAAATTGATGCCTTGTTTCAGCAGCGACCAGCCCTCGCGCAGATCGGTGGGCGGTTTCGCCTTTAGAATCAGCTGAATCTCCTGCGCGAGGTCCTCGATGTTGTCCAACTTCAAGGCCAGCGCCATCCGCTTCACCGAGCCCATGGTGTTGATCGCGAGGGGGAATTTCGATTCCTTCCCGTCGATCAGCGGCTTCTCAAACAGCAGCGCCTTCCCGCCGCCGGGCGATTTCATTTCGCGGTTGGCCCATTCCGCGATGAGCAGGTCGGTATTGACCGGCACCGTGATGCGCTTCAGTTCACCCGCTTGATCGAGCGCCTGGACGAATTGCCCGAAGGAAGAATAAGCCATCTCGCTGCGGCCGGCTCGCGGTCGCCTAATAAAAGCGCGGCGCGGGCAGAAATTGAAACGCGACCACGCGTCCGTTCTGGAACGAGACGGTGCGCTCTGGGTAGCGCACGATATTCGCGCGCTGATAGAACCACGGATCGTAAAAGGGATCGTAAAAATAGTGCCCACGTCCGAACCGGCTGCGTCGCCCGCCGCCATAGAATCCGTAGCCAAGTCCGTGTCCGTAGCGCGAACCGTAAAGGAACGGCCCCTGATAATCGCCCGCCGTGGTCGCATCATAAATCCAGGTTTCGACAACGCGTCCGCGATTGCGCCCCGGGATGCTTCCGCTCGGCGCGCCCCATGCGATGTAGACCGCGTCCTGCGACATGCCTTCGCGGATTTTTCCCTGTTGGACGAGCGTCTGGTCGCGCGGCGATAACGCGCGGTAGGCTTGGGGTCGTTCCTGGATGCGGGATTCCAGCGTGGTGCAGCTGGTGACGAAAAGGGTGAGAGTGACCGCGCAGGCGAGCAGCGCCTGTTGAATGATGCGACGCTTCATGGCGCAAGCTAGTCAGCGTGCTCGGGAGCGTCAACTGAGGCGGCCTTGCTTCGCCTTCCGCGCGTCGCTAACTTCCGCTCGTGGAAGACCGCTTCGGCCATCGCATTTCTTACCTGCGCGTTTCCATCACGGATCGGTGCAACGAGCGCTGCACCTATTGCATGCCGCAAGAGTTGCAGGAATGGCTGCCGCGCGCGGGCATCCTGAGCTTTGAGGAAACTCTGCGACTCGTGCGCGTGGCGACGCGGCTCGGCGTGCGCAAGGTGCGCGTGACCGGCGGCGAACCGCTGACGCGCCGCGATGTGCTGCCTTTCATGCAGCAACTGGGGCAAGTGCCCGGGATCGATGACATCGGTTTGTCGACCAACGGGACGCTGCTCGCGCGGGAAGTGGAGCCGGGTCTGCCGATGGCCCACGCGCTGCGCCGCGCCGGCGTGCGGACGGTCAACGTGTCGCTCGATACTCTGGATCGCGATGATTACCGCGCGACGACGGGGCGGGATTTTCTGCCGGACGCACTGGCGGGAATCGAGGCGGCGATCAGTGCGGGCTTTGAACAGATCAAGCTCAACTGCGTTTTGATGCGGGGACGGAATGAAGCGCAGCTCATTCCGTTGGTGGAGTTCGCGGCGGAGCGGAATCTTCTCCTGCGCTTGATCGAGTTGATGCCGGTGAGCACGACGGATGTCTTGAGCGAGGCGAATTTTTTCCCGATCCGCACGGCGCAACGACAGCTCGAGGACCGCTACGGCGCGCTCATGCCAGAGCCGCAATTCCGCACCAACGGGCCGGCCAGCTATTATCAAATCCCGGGCCGCACGCAGCGCGTGGGATTTATCGGCGCGATGACGAATCTGCATTTCTGCGAGAGCTGCAACAAACTGCGCCTGACCTGCGATGGAAAACTGCGGCCGTGTCTCGGGAGTTATCTGGAGTTCGACATCATGAAAGTGATGCGCGCGGGCGCGAGCGACGCGGAGCTGGAACGTTTCTTCCTCGATGTGGTAGAGCGGAAGCCGGAGCAGCATGATTTCCGCACCACATATCAGCCGGGACGCAAGATGGTGGCGATCGGCGGCTAACGATGGATCGGCTCTCGCACATCGCGGACGATGGCAGCGCACAAATGGTGGACGTCTCGGCCAAGCCGGTCAGCGTGCGCGAGGCGACCGCCGCCGGACGGATCGCGTTGCGTGCGGAAACGCGGGCCTTGATCGCGGAGAACAAGATCGCGAAAGGCAATGTGTTTGCGACCGCGCGGCTCGCGGGCATCCAGGCTGCGAAGCAAACGCCGCAGCTCATTCCGCTTTGCCACAGCTTGAACCTGAGCCACGTCGAGATTGAACTGACGTCTTCGAACGACGGAGTGGAAGTGACGTGCACCGCGCGCACCGCAGCGCAGACCGGCGTCGAGATGGAGGCGCTCACTGGCGTGGCGCTCTCCTTGTTGACCATCTACGACATGTGCAAAGCCGTGGACAAAGAGATGGAGATCTCCGACATCCGATTGCTAAAAAAAACAAAACGCGAGATCGCGTAAGCGCGCTGCGGTAGGATCGCGCGCTCGGCTCCGGTCATCCCGAATCGCGAAGACGATGGAGGGATCTCTCCGCTGCGATAGCCGACACGCTACCTTGGGGGAACGCACTGCACCCACAGTGGCCCGATCCAGCGGCCGTCAGCGTCGCCGCGAAGTTTTTGAATCCAAATCGCGCGCGAGCGGCATCCCATCAGCAACCCCATGCTCCACGATTTCCGCTTCGCCCTCCGTCAGTTAATCAAAGCACGCGGCTTCACCATCGCCGCGGTCACCGTGCTCGCCTTCGGCATCGGCGCCAACACCGCCATTTTCAGTCTCCTCGACACGATGCTTTTCCAGCCGCCGTCCTTCACGAAGCCGACGGAGATCGTGCAGCTCTTTTCGCAGGATAAAAAGGCGCCGAAAACCTTCCGTGGTTTTTCTTATCCGACCTACCTCGATATCCGCGCGCAAAACTCCGTCTTCGCCGACACCATGGCGCACAACCTCGCCATCGTCGGGATCGGCGATCAGGGGAACACGCGCCGCACGTTCGCCGACATCGTGAGCGCGAGTTACTTCAACGTCCTCGGCGTCCGCCCGATGCAAGGCCGCGGCTTCCTCCCCGAGGAGGAAAAGCCCGGCGCCAATGCCGCCGTCGCCGTGGTCAGCTACAACTACTGGCAAAAGCAGGCGCTCGATCCGGCCGTGCTCGGTTCCACCATCACGATCAACAGCCGGCCCTTCACCGTGGTCGGGATTTTGCCGAAAGGTTTTACCGGCACGATGCAGGTCTTCGCGCCCGAAGTCTGGGTGCCCCTCGGCGTGCATGACCAGCTCGTGAATGATTTTCAAACCGAAGACCGCAAGGCGCTCGACGACCGGACTGGAAGACAGTTGCTCATCATCGGGCGCCTCCGGCCCGGCCTCACCGCCGCGGCCGCGGAACCGGCGTTGCAGACGCTCGCCGCCAGCCTCGAGCAAGCCTTTCCGGTCGAGCAGAAGAATCAGACTTTCGTGACCGCGCCGCTCTCGCGTTTCGCCACCAGCACCAGCCCATCGGGCGACGGCGAAGTGAAAAAGCTCGCACCCCTCCTTTTCGGCATGGCGGGCGTGGTCTTGCTCGTGGCGTGTTTGAATCTCGCGAACATGTTGCTCGCGCGCGGCACGGCACGCCGGAAGGAGATCGCGGTGCGCCTCGCGTTGGGCGCGAGCCGCTGGCGGATCGTGCGCCAGCTTCTCATCGAGGGTTTCGCTCTGGCCGTGCTCGGGAGCGCTTTCGGCCTCTTGTTAGGCCTGTGGTCGTCCGATCTGCTGGTCGCTTCGATGGGCAACATGATGCCGGTCGACATCGTCTGGGGGGGTGGACTGAATGGGTCCGTCCTCCTGGCCACCTTCGGTTTCTGCATTCTCGGCACACTCGCTTTTGCGCTGGGCCCGGCTCTGAAATTGTCGCGCACTTCCGTGGTCGGTGATCTGAAAGAACACGCGGGCGAAGATGCGGTCCGGCGCCGCTGGAAATTCCTGCCGCGCAATCCGCTCGTCGTGATCCAGATCGCTTTCTCGCTCGCGCTTCTCACCGCCTCCGCGCTTTTCATTCGCGGCGCTGGCAAAGCCGCTTCCGCCGATACCGGTCTCGAAACCACGCAGAATTTCCTCCTCGAACTCGACGGCAGCCTCGCGGGTTACGATCAGGCGCGCTCGCAGAATCTTTACCGTACGCTGGAAGAGCGTCTCGCCGCGTTGCCCGGAGTCGAGCGCGCGAGCATTTCGGCCACAGTGCCGTTCGGCATGGTTTCGCTCGATAAGGCGGTGCAACGCGGTGGTGTAGATGTCGCACCCGATGCCAAGCCCGCGACCGCCGCGGAAGGCCTCGCTTTCAGCGCGCACTGGAACAGCGTCTGCACGGATTATTTTTCGACCGTCGGCTTGCGGTTGCTGCGCGGTCGCACTTTTACCACCGCCGAAGCGATGCATCAGGATAAAGCGCGCTCGGCCATCATCGACGATGTCCTGGCGAAAAAGCTTTGGCCGGAGGGCGACGCGCTCGGGCAGCAGATTCAATTTGCCACGAAGGATGCACCGCGCGCGAAAGGCGACGGCAGCACCAACGTGGGCACCGTGGGCAGCGGGAGCGGCGAAGCGAAGCAGCAACTCGAAGTCGTCGGCATCGTCCCTTCCACGCGCGAAAGTTTGTTCGAGAAGAACCCGCGCGGCGCGCTCTATCTGCCTTTCGCGGGCGGCTTCCAGAGCAACGTGTTCTTCCATCTCAAATTCGCGCCCCACGCGGCGCGCGATACCGCGGCCACGGCCGACCTCATCCGCCGCACCGTGCGCTCGGTCGATCCGGCCTTGCCCGTGCTTTCCCTCAAGACGTTCGCGCAACATCTCGATGGCAACATTCAGCTCTGGCTGGTGCGCGCCGGTGCCGCGCTCTTCAGCGTTTTCGGCTTCGTCGCCTTCGGTCTTGCCGTGGTCGGCGTTTACGGCGTGAAAGCGTACTCGGTGGCGCGCCGCACGCGCGAGATCGGCATCCGGATGGCGCTCGGCGCGCAACGCGAGACCGTGCAATGGATGATCCTGCGCGAAGGCTTCGTCATGCTCGCGAGCGGAGTTGCGATCGGCCTCCTCCTCGCTGCGGGCACCGGCCAACTCCTGAGCGGCATCCTCTACGAGGTCGGCGCCTTCGATCCGCTCGCCTTCACGCTCGCGCCGCTCCTGCTCGCGGCGGCGGCCTTACTCGCGACCTGGTTGCCGGCGCGTCGCGCCACTCGCATCAGTCCGATGGTCGCGCTGCGGACGGAGTAGCCAGCATTCCGCGGACGTCGCGAAGTTTGGAATTGTAGGGGAAGCCTCTGGCTTCGTGGGTCTCAGACTCGGGAAGCTAACCGCTTCCCCTGCAATCTTCTGGCGGACAGGCGATCTCCGGGGTGGGGGCCGCTTTTTTTCTGCCCGCGGTGATGACCAATGCCACCGAGCCAATGATGATGCCGGCGGCGATCGCCGTGAGCAGGGAAAGTTTTTCCCCGGCGAAAAACGCGCCCAGCAGGACGGCCACCACCGGGTTCACGTAAGCGTAAGTGGCCACCTTCGCCGGATCGCAATAGCGCAGCAGCCACGCATACGACGCGTAGCCGATGATGCCACCGATCACGACCAGATAGAGAAACGCGCCTAACGAGACCGCGGAAATCTGGGCCACCTGCAGATTTGCCCACTCGCCGCGCGCCAATCCTGCGAGCACGAGTAGTGTCCCGCCGCAAAGCATCTGCTGCCCGGCCGCCAGAAAGGGGGACGCGGCGCTCGGCGCCTGCCGCGAATAAAGCGAACCGGCCGACCAGATGAAGGACGAGAAGAGCAGAATCGACATCCCGAGCCAGGCATGCGCCGACGCGCTCTCACCCGAAGAACGGATCGCCGGCCAGATCAAAACGCCCACGCCAACGAAACCGCCCGCCAGACCGAGCATGGTGAGAGGTCGCGGTCGTTTCGTGAGATCGAAGAGCCAGCTCAAGAGCACGACATAGAGCGGGACCGTGGCCACCAGGAGAGCAGCCAGCCCCGAGGGGACATATTGTTCCGCGAGGGTGACGCCGCCGTTGCCGCCTAACAAGAGGCACGCGCCCACGATGAACGCCGTCCGCCATTCCACCAGGCGACCGCACGTCGCGCCGCTCCAACGTGCCCCCAGATAAAGAATCACGCCCGCGCAGAGGAAGCGAGTCCCCGCCATCAGGAGCGGCGGCATGGTGCGAATCGCAAAGAGGATCGCGAGATAGGTCGAGCCCCAGATCAAATAAATCGACGCGAACCCGGTGAGGATGGCCGCGCGCGAAGGGGAACGCATCGGCAATGAGCGCACCGAACTTCCGTCCACGCAAGTGGAGGGAGGAACGCCCGCCGTGGCGTCCAGTCATGGACAGCGCCTGCCCCTCCAGAGCGCGGAAAGTCAGGCCGCCGTCGGCAGCGTAATCAAAAACGTCGCGCCCTTGCCCCGCCCTTCGCTCGTGGCGCTGATCGTTCCGCCATGCATTTCCGTGACGGCCTTCGTGATTGCGAGTCCAAGCCCGAGGCCCTCTTTTTGGCCGCCGCCCTGTTCGAAAGCGTCGAAGATTTTTTCCAAATATTCCGCCTCCACCCCGATGCCCGTATCGTGGATCTCGATCGCCAGATGCGCCGCGTTGGGATTCCAGGTGCGCACCGAAATGATCCCACCCCTAGGCGTGAACTTTGCCGCGTTGCGCAGCACGTTCCAAAAAATCTGCTGCAAGCGCGCTCCATCCGCGCGCAGTTTCCCGTTCGCGGCTTGCAACGTCCGCTCGAGCCGCACCTGACGGGTCTCCAGATCGTTTTGCACGATCTCGATCGAGTGCTGCAAGATCTCGTGCGCTTCGGTCAGGCGTAAATCCAGCCGCAGTTTCCCGCGTGTGATCCGCGTCAAGTCGAGCAGATCGTCAATCAGACGCGCCTCCAGCTCGATGTTCCGGCAAACCATGCGCAATCCTTCCGCGAGCGATTCCGGAACGTCCGGCTGCTGCGCCGCGTCACCGGCCCACATCAAAATCGGTGTCAGCGGCGTGCGCAATTCGTGACTCAGCTTGGCGAGGAAGCGATCCTTGGCGGCGTTCGCCGTTTCGGCCGCGGTCTTCTCTGCCTGCAGTTCTTGCGCGGTCCGGCGCCGATGAATAAAGAGCCCAATCTGACTCCCCAGCGATTCCATTAATTGCACCAAATCCTCGTCCGGTCGCGCGACCAGCGGGCTGAAAAGTTCCAGGACGCCCTGCACTTTTCCTTCCGCGAAAAGCGGGCCGCCAAAAGCGCCACGCAGGCCCGATCGTTCTGCCACCGCTCTTCGCTGAAAGTTCGTATCGCGGGTCACATCCGGGATCCAGGTGGCTTTCTGGGAGGCTGCCACTCGCCCAGGCAATCCCTTTTGATAAGGGAACTGCATCGAGCGCGTCAGTTCGATAAATTCCGTCCGCGCATCGCTCGCCGCCTGCCAGGTCACGCCACAATGCAGGGTCCCGGCCTTCTCGTCGTTCAGCCAAATCGCTCCGCAAACCCAGTCCCCACTGGCCGCGATTGTCTCGAGAATCTGGTCCCCGATTTCCTGCAGCGACAACGAGCCCGCGAGCAAACTCGCCACCCCGTATTGGGCCGCGCGCCGCCGCTCCGTCCGCACCCGCTCCGTGATGTCGCGCAGATATGCGGTGAAAACCGGCTCGCCCTCGATTCGGTAAGCGGTGATGGCCAGCTCCACCAGCAGTTCGCTCTCGTCCGCGCGTTGCGCCGCGATCTCGATCCGCCGTCCGAGCACCGGGCCCTCACCGGTTGCCAAATAATGCGCCAGCCCCTGGCGATGCCGCTCGCGCAACGATGGCGGGATGATTAACTCGGCCAGCTCCCGACCCACCGCCTGGGTGCGAGTAAAACCGAACGTCCGTTCCGCGGCGGGGTTGAATTCCCGCACCACGCCCTTCGCATCCATCGTGATGATGCAATCGAGCGCAGAGTCGAGGATGGCACGGTTCAATCCTTCCAACCAGGTGGTCGAGGATGGCGCATTCTGGTGTCCGTTTTGCTTAAAAGGCATCGCTTGGTCGCTGGCTCGGGTCCGTTCGAGTAGACGACTAGTATCCAAACTGCAATCGAACTTGCGCACCCCCCCGGCTGCGTGGGCCTGATCTGCGGCCCGTATATTTACCGAGTGGAGTGGCGATCACCGTGGCGATGAAGCGGAGGGCCCGAAAGATTAATCGTCCAGCTCCACCGGACGGCCGCGTTGCTGCGCGAATGCGAGGGCAAATTTCGCCCGGCCCAGCGCGCGCCGCCAGCGGCGCCCCCGATTTGTCTCGGCCAGCGTGGAACGAAAACGTGGCTCGATCGCGACCTGGTGCTGACGGCAAAGCTCCCGCGCTTCCGGGGTCCAAAGCCCGCGCACAATCGCCGAGCGCAAGTACGGAATAGGGGACGCCGCTTTGCTCCCGTAGGAATACATCTGCAGGTCGCGGGTGCGCTCGCTGCCGCGCGCTTCCATGTTCCACGCGTCCTCTCCAGTGCGCAGGAGCGAAGCGAGAACGTCCCGTTTCCAGAGCGTGA